>NC_018016.1:1017500-1337500 GCF_000265465.1 Ornithobacterium rhinotracheale DSM 15997 | reverse complement strand
AGCCTTAGAGGATGGTCCCCCTTTCTTCAAACAGGATTTCTCGTGTCCCGCCCTACTTAATACGTATTATACTCATTTCGTGTACAAGACTTTCACTCTCTTCGGTTCATCTTTCCAAATGATTCCACTATTCGTATAATCTCGGCTAATCCCCTTTCGCTCGCCACTACTCAGGGAATCTCGTTTGATTTCTTTTCCTACAGGTACTTAGATGTTTCAGTTCCCTGCGTTCGCCCTCCTTACGGAGTGACAGGTCTTCAACCTGCCGGGTTGCCCCATTCGGATATCTGCGGATCAACTCGTGTGTGCCAATCCCCGCAGCTTTTCGCAGCTTACCACGTCCTTCTTCGCCTCTCAAAGCCTAGGCATCCGCCATACGCCCTTAACGATTTCTTCTAACCGCGCTCTTGTTCTCGGTTATTCTTATTTGCCTTGTTATATATTTCTTTATTTTACTAAATATCTAAATAATCAGCAAAACATCAACATACAACTTTTTTTTTGTTTGTTTTACTCGTTACTTCCTAAAATCTACTCTATTTTAGTTTGTTTTACTTCAGTATGCCAATGAACTTCTTTTTACCTCTCTCGAGATAATCGTGGAGAATATCGGAGTCGAACCGATGACCTCCTGCGTGCAAGGCAGGCGCTCTAGCCAGCTGAGCTAATCCCCCATTCTCTCTTTTCATCAAGAATTAGAATTAAAAATTAATCTTATCAATTCTCAACTTCTAGATTTTCCTCTTTTTCTTCCGTAACTTGTAGTCTCGGGCAGACTCGAACTGCCGACCTCTACATTATCAGTGTAGCGCTCTAACCAGCTGAGCTACGAGACTTCTTTATTCTGTTACAGTCTTTCTTATTTTATATCTAAAGATATCTGAAAAATAAAAGCAAGTGTCGTTCTCAAAGTTATCTCTTATCGAGATTAAACCTCTCTTAGCGCGTTATGCTCTATAAAAGAGATGTTCCAGCCGCACCTTCCGGTACGGCTACCTTGTTACGACTTAGCCCCAGTTACTAGTTTTACCCTAGGCAGCTCCTTTCGGTCACCGACTTCAGGTACCCCCAGCTTCCATGGCTTGACGGGCGGTGTGTACAAGGCCCGGGAACGTATTCACCGCAACATGGCTGATTTGCGATTACTAGCGATTCCAGCTTCATAGAGTCGAGTTGCAGACTCCAATCCGAACTGAGATCGGCTTTAGAGATTCGCATCCAGTCGCCTGGTAGCTGCCCTCTGTACCGACCATTGTAGCACGTGTGTGGCCCAAGACGTAAGGGCCGTGATGACTTGACGTCGTCCCCACCTTCCTCTCAACTTGCGTTGGCAGTCTCATTAGAGTCCCCGTCTTTATACGCTGGCAACTAATGATAGGGGTTGCGCTCGTTGCAGGACTTAACCTAACACCTCACGGCACGAGCTGACGACAGCCATGCAGCACCTTGCATTCTGTCCGAAGAAAAAAGTGTTTCCACTCCTGTCATTATGCATTTAAGCCTTGGTAAGGTTCCTCGCGTATCATCGAATTAAACCACATGCTCCACCGCTTGTGCGGGCCCCCGTCAATTCCTTTGAGTTTCATTCTTGCGAACGTACTCCCCAGGTGGCTAACTTATCACTTTCGCTTGGTCTCCGAAGATCACTCCCCGAAAACGAGTTAGCATCGTTTACTGCGTGGACTACCAGGGTATCTAATCCTGTTCGCTCCCCACGCTTTCGTCCTTCAGCGTCAGTTAATACTTAGTAACCTGCCTTCGCAATCGGTGTTCTGTGTAATATCTATGCATTTCACCGCTACACTACACATTCCAGCTACTTCAATATCACTCAAGACTAACAGTATCAATGGCAGTTTTATCGTTGAGCGACAAAATTTCACCACTGACTTATCAGCCCGCCTACGGACCCTTTAAACCCAATGAATCCGGATAACGCTTGCATCCTCCGTATTACCGCGGCTGCTGGCACGGAGTTAGCCGATGCTTATTCGTATGGTACCTTCAACTACCTACACGTAGGTAGATTTATCCCCATACAAAAGCAGTTTACAACCCATAGGGCCGTCTTCCTGCACGCGGGATGGCTGGATCAGAGTTCCCTCCATTGTCCAATATTCCTCACTGCTGCCTCCCGTAGGAGTCTGGTCCGTGTCTCAGTACCAGTGTGGGGGTTCACCCTCTCAGGACCCCTACAGATCATCGCCTTGGTAGTCCGTTACACTACCAACTAACTAATCTGACGCATGCCTATCCTTATCCAATAAATCTTTCAATTTTAATCGATGCCAATCAAAATCTTATGGAGTATTAATCCGAGTTTCCCCGGGCTATCCTCCTGATAAGGGCAAGTTGCATACGCGTTACGCACCCGTGCGCCGGTTTCCTTAATCCGAAAATTAATTCTCCCTCGACTTGCATGTGTTAAGCCTCCCGCTAGCGTTCATCCTGAGCCAGGATCAAACTCTCCGTTGTAATTCCTTAAATTTTGTAATTATAACGCTCAAAGTCCACCTCCTGATAACTCATCGAATTGACACTTGGCTTTTATTTTTCTTCTATCTTTTAATCTTAATGAACTTCTCTATCTTTCTCGCCTCATTTCTGAAAGCGGGTGCAAATATAGTAACTTTTTATTTCCTACCAAAACTTTTTTGAAGTTTTTTTTTGCCACCGAACCACCCTGAAATCGAAACGGACTGCAAAGATAACATCTTTTTCTTATCCTCCAAAAAAATATTTCTTTTTTTTTGTTTTTTTTTCAATTTCTTTCTTTCAATGAACAAGCCTTTCTGTTTCAAAAGGAGTGCAAATATAGGTACTTCCTACCTTCCCCTCCAAATTTTTTATCCACTTTTTTCGTGTGTTTTTTACATATTTTTCGCAATTAGCTGTTTTTCTTTAATTTACAATTTGAAGTTTTTTATCATCTTCTAGAGATAATGGCTCTATTGGAGGATTCCATCGTAGATAAATTGGAGATTTAGCTGGTTTTATGAAGAACAATAAATATAGTTTTTTGTATAATCAAAGGATTTTAACAAGCAAATAATGGATTAAATACGGAAAAAGAGAGGCTCCCTCAACATATACACTCACAAAATTCTTCTTGAATATTGATCTATATTTGACACTTAGCAATACAATTATTACCGAAAAAGTGTAACTAATCAGTAGCAATTCGTCTTTTTCTGTCCAAATAAAAACAGATAATGACAGTAACAACACTGCTTTCATTGCATAAAAAGCGTTTTTATTTCCTATAATTTGAGGTATTGTGTTTAATTTAGACTCATCATTAAGGCTATCTCTTATGTCAAATGGTATTGTGATCGATAATACCCAAAGAAAACACACCATTAATATCATAATAAATCTAAGACTTATTTCTTGCCCCTCTCCTAACCATGGGACTCCTACTGCGGCAAAAGACCAAACTAAACTGATCCAATATATCTTTAAATAGGGGACATTTCTCCATTTAAATAAAGTATACCCTACACCAACAATGCCTAATATTAATAGAATTAATAAACTAGAAATACTATACCTATAACATAATAAACAAAAAAAGACTCCCACTCCTCCCGCCATGGAATATAGGATATGACTCTTTGAAGCGTTTTTCCCGTAAGATGCGTTGTAAACACCAAGGCACGAAAAAAAATACAGCAACAATAATGACTTTTTTTCGACGCCTAAAACTTTTTGAAAAAAAGCAGACAAACCAACAAAACATAAAGACACCCAAATTTGAGTTCTTACGATATAAAGGTAAAAGATGGTTTTAAACTTTGATTTATTTATCATTAAAATAAATATTTTTTAGCTCTATTATACACAAAATTATGTATTTTTATACTTTCATATAAAATTAAAAAGTAACACGATGAATACAAATGATTTTTCTCTACGCCACAATGGCGTGCATGGCGAGGATTTACAAGCCATGTTGCAAAGTCTTGGGGTGAGCTCTGCTAAAGAACTCATAGCGCAAACACTGCCACAAGACATCCAGAGCGAGGAGCCTATGCTACTTCCAAAAGCAATGAGCGAAATGGAGCTTTTGCAGCATATGGCAGAACTTGGTAAAAAAAATAAATTATACAAATCCTATATTGGATGCGGCTACTATGGCACACAATTACCTGCCGTGATTCAACGAAATATTTTGGAGAATCCAGGGTGGTACACCGCCTACACTCCGTATCAAGCGGAAATCGCACAAGGACGATTGCAAGCTTTATTGAATTTCCAAACGATGGTTTCGGATTTAACACAGCTCCCTCTTGCCAATGCTTCACTTTTAGATGAAGGAACAGCAGCGGCAGAAGCTATGCACATGTTCTGGGCGAGTGTTCCAAAATCTAAGAAAAATGCCAATGTTTTCTTCGTTTCGGAAGATGTGTATCCACAAACTTTAGCAGTTTTAAAAACTAAAGCTTGGGGCTTGGGCATCGAATTAAAAGTAGGAAATCACCAAAATTTTGAATTTTCGGACGAAGTTTTTGGTGCGCTTGTACAATATCCTGCTAAGCAAGGAGAAATTTATGATTATTCTGAATTTATCCAAAAAGCTCATGAAAATGATGTACAAGTGGTAATGGCTGCAGATATTTTAGCCTTAGTTAAATTAAAATCTCCAGGTGAATTAGGAGCTGATGCAGCCGTGGGCTCTACGCAAAGATTCGGAATCCCAATGGGATTTGGAGGACCACACGCAGCCTATTTGGCTTGTAAAGAGGATTACAAAAGACAAATTCCAGGTAGAATCATCGGGGTTTCGGTAGATGCCTCTGGGAAAAAGGCTTTGCGTATGGCGTTGCAAACTAGAGAGCAACACATCAAACGCCAACGCGCAACTTCAAACATCTGTACTGCGCAAGTTTTACTTGCTGTAATGGCAGGAATGTACGCGGTATATCATGGACCAGAAGGTTTAAAATTCATTGCTAACACATTACACACACGCACGGCTTATTTAGCTAAAGTTTTAAAAGAGCTTGGCTACGAGGTTTTAAACCAAAATTATTTTGACACCTTATATATTAATGCCGAAAACATCGACAGAGAAAAATTAAAATCTTTATTAAACGAAAAAGAACTTAATCTGAATTTCTTTGATGATAAAGTTATCAGCATTGCGCTTGATGAAACCGATGTGGCATCGACTCAATTCTTGGAAAAATTGATTGAAGTTTTTGCAGAATATCAAGGAAAAACCTACGAAATCGCAATCCCAGAAGAAATAGAAAATACAATTCCAGAGAATTTATTGAGAAAAACAGAATTCTTAACGCATGAAAACTTCAATTCTTACCACACAGAAACGGAATTGATGCGTTACATCAAGCGTTTAGAAAGAAAAGATTTAGCCTTAAATCAATCAATGATTCCGCTTGGGTCTTGTACCATGAAATTAAACGCTGCGGCAGAAATGCTAGCACTTAGCTTCCCTACTTTTGGTGGTATTCATCCATTTGCTCCAAGTGATCAAACACAAGGTTATTTGGAAATGATTCATAATTTAGAAAATTATCTATCTGAAATCACAGGTTTTGCAGACACAAGCCTTCAACCAAATTCGGGTGCTCAGGGAGAATACGCAGGTCTGATGGTAATAAAAGCTTATTTAAAAAGCATTGGAGAGGAGCATCGCAATGTAGTTGTGATTCCAGAAAGTGCTCACGGAACAAACCCTGCCTCGGCTACAATGGCGGGAATGAAGGTAGTCGTAGTAAAAAATACGCCAGAAGGGGCATTTGATCTTGAGGATTTAAAAGCTCAAGTGGAGAAAAACAAAGAAAATCTTGCCGCTTTGATGGTTACTTACCCTTCAACCTACGGAATGTTTGATGACGACATCAAAAAAGTAACTCAATTGATTCACGACAATGGCGGGCAAGTGTACATGGACGGGGCAAATATGAACGCTCAAGTGGGATTGACTAATCCTGGACAAATCGGTGCCGATGTTTGTCATTTGAATCTACACAAAACCTTTGCTATTCCACATGGTGGCGGTGGACCTGGCGTAGGACCAATCTGTGTGGCAGAACACTTAGTTCCGTTCTTGCCGAGCAATCCGCTTGTTTCTACAGGCGTAGATTCCAATGATTCTCTTGATGCGATTTCATCTGCACCTTATGGTTCGGCTCTGGTTCAAACGATTTCTTATGCTTACATTCGTTTGCTAGGAGCTGAAGGCTTAACCAAAAGTACCATTGGAGCAATTTTAAATGCCAACTATTTAAAAACTCAGCTTGAAAAAGATTATAAAGTATTGTACCAAAACGCACACGGACGCGTAGGACACGAAATGATTATAGATTTCCGTCCGTTCAAAAGTCTAGGCATCGAGGTGGGAGACATTGCAAAACGCTTGATGGATTATGGTTTCCATGCTCCTACCGTGTCTTTCCCAGTGGCGGGAACTTTAATGATTGAACCTACGGAGTCTGAAGACAAAGCCGAGCTTGACCGATTTGTGGATGCGCTACTTTCAATCAAAAAAGAAATTGAAGAAGTGCAAAAAGGTAAATTTACGCAAGACAATAATGTACTTAAAAATGCGCCACACACCAACGCACTACTTACAGCCGATGCATGGGAATTGCCGTATTCACGCGAAAAAGCAGCATATCCAGTTGAATGGTTGAAGGATAATAAATTCTGGCCAAGTGTTGCAAGAATTGATGATGCTTATGGCGACAGAAATTTGATGTGCACTTGTCCACCGACCGAGAGCTATGAATAATAGCTCAAGGTTTTAAGAACAAAAAAATCCGTTTCAAATTTGAAACGGATTTTTTTATGAATTAAAAAAACTTTTAATTATGAACTATTCTTTAATCTGGATTTTCCTCAGAGCATACTTTTGCGCTCCAGTATTCACGGTTCATTCTTGCGATGTTTTCTAAAGAAATACCTTTAGGACATTCAACCTCACAAGCTCCAGTATTGGTACAGTTTCCAAAACCTTCTAAATCCATTTGCTGAACCATGTTTTGTACACGGCGAGAAGCCTCTACTTTACCTTGTGGCAACAAAGCAAATTGAGAAACTTTTGCTCCTACAAATAACATAGCAGAACCGTTTTTACATGCTGCCACACAAGCACCACACCCGATACAAGCTGCCGCATCGAATGCTCTATCGGCATCAAATTTAGCAATTGGAATATCATTGGCATCTGTTGTGTGACCAGAGGTGTTTACAGAAATGTACCCTCCTGCTTGCTGAATTCTATCGAAAGCAGATCTATCTACGATCAAGTCTTTAATTACTGGGAATGCCGCAGATCTCCAAGGCTCGATATAGATAGTTTCTCCATCTTTAAACATTCTCATGTGAAGCTGGCAAGTAGTGATTCCAGTGTCTGGCCCGTGTGGACGCCCATTGATGTACAATGAACAAGTTCCGCAGATACCTTCACGGCAATCATGGTCAAAGGCTACTGGCTCTTGCTTTTGGCTAACCAATTGCTCGTTAAGCTGGTCTAGCATTTCAAGGAAAGAGCTATCGGTAGAAACATCGTTCAACTTGTAAGTTTCTATTTTCCCTTTTGTTTTAGCGTTTTTTTGACGCCAAATCTTAAGTGTAATATTTATAGTTTTACTAGCCATTGTTCTATTTGATTATTTGTATGAACGTTGTTTCAGTTCAATATAGTTAAACTCTAATTTCTCTTTGTGTAGCACCTCTTTTGAGATGTCCTCACCTTTGTATTCCCAAACAGAAACATAAGTGTAGTTAACATCGTCTCTCAACGCCTCACCTTCTTCAGTTTGGTACTCTTCTCTAAAGTGTCCTCCACAACTTTCATTTCTATCAAGCGCGTCCATTGCCATAAGCTCTCCTAGCTCCATAAAGTCTGAAACTCTTAGTGCTTTTTCTAGCTCAGGGTTCAAGTCATCTGCCTCTCCTGGCACAAATACATCACGGTAGAATTCTTTTCTCAAGGCTTGGATTTCAGTAATTGCTTCTTTCAATCCTTTCTCGTTTCTAGCCATACCCACTTTGTTCCACATAATCATACCTAAACGCTTGTGGAAGTGGTCTACTGATTTTGTACCTTTATTGTTAATGAAGTAATTAATTCTCTCTTTTACTTCTGCTTCTGCTTTATCAAACTCTGGAGTATCTGTTGGGATCGCTCCTGTTCTAATATCATCTGCTAAATAATCCGCAATGGTGTAAGGCAATACAAAGTAACCATCTGCCAAACCTTGCATTAAGGCAGAAGCCCCAAGACGGTTAGCTCCGTGGTCTGAGAAGTTTGCCTCTCCAATTACATAACAACCAGGGATTGTACTCATCAAATTGTAGTCTACCCAAATACCCCCCATTGTGTAGTGAACGGCTGGGTAAATTTTCATTGGAGTTTCATATGGGTTGTCATCTGTAATTTTCTCATACATTTGGAACAAGTTACCATATTTCTCTTCCACCCATTTTTTACCTAGTTTAGTAATTTCTTCTGGAGTAGGATTATGGTTTCCTTTTGCGTAAGCAGATTCTTTACCTTTTTTCTGAATTTCGGTAGAGAAATCTAAGAATACACCTTCTTTGGTATCATTATTTTCGATTCCAAATCCAGCGTCGCATCTTTCTTTAGCGGCACGAGACGCCACATCACGAGGTACCAAGTTACCAAAGGCTGGATATCTTCTTTCTAAATAATAATCTCTATCTTCTTCTTTGATTTCTACTGGTTTCTTTTTACCTAATCGGATTGCTTCTGCATCTTCTTTCTTTTTAGGAACCCAAATTCTACCTGAGTTTCTTAAAGATTCAGACATCAAAGTCAATTTTGACTGATTAGTCCCATGAACTGGAATACAAGTTGGGTGAATTTGCACATAACAAGGGTTTCCGAAGAATGCTCCTTTTTTGTGAATTTTCCAACAAGCAGTAGCGTTAGATCCCATTGCATTGGTAGAAAGGAAGTAAACATTTCCGTACCCACCAGATGCGATAACTACGGCGTGTCCTGAATGTCTTTCGATTTCACCAGTTACTAAGTTTCTTGCGATGATACCTCTTGCTTTTCCGTTTACGATTACCAAATCTAGCATTTCGTGACGGTTGTACATTTTGATACGCCCTAAGTTGATTTGGCGGTTCATGGCTGAATATGCACCAAGCAACAATTGCTGACCAGTTTGTCCTTTAGCATAAAAAGTACGCTTAACCTGCACTCCACCAAATGAACGGTTGTCTAGCAATCCGCCGTAATCTCTTGCAAATGGAACACCTTGCATCACACATTGGTCGATGATGTTTACAGATTCCTCTGCCAAACGGTACACATTGGCTTCACGCGCACGGTAATCACCTCCTTTTACAGTATCGTAAAATAAGCGATAGATACTATCGTTGTCTCCTTGATAATTTTTAGCAGCGTTGATTCCCCCTTGCGCCGCAATTGAGTGTGCACGTCTTGGTGAATCTTGATAGCAAAATGCTTTTACATTATAGCCTTGCTCTGCTAAGGTAGCAGCAGCAGAACCTCCCGCTAAACCTGTACCTATGACAATCACATCGATTCTATCACGGTTATTAGGTGCTACTAGCCGAATATTTTGTTTATGATTAGCCCACTTTTGAGCGATATCTCCTTGTGGAACTTTTGCGTCTAATATATTATTCATGTTCTACTGTGCTTTATTTATGAGTAAAAAAATGAAACAATGCAATGAAAATAAATCCTAGTGGAATAACGATTGAGTACACAACCCCACAGGCTTTAATAAATCCGTTGTACTTTCTGTGATTTGCTCCTAATGATTGGAAAGATGATTGGAACCCGTGCATTAAGTGCATGCCTAATAAAATGAATGCTACAACATAAATCACCACTCTAATTGGGTTTTCAAACATTTCTACCATCTCTGGGTAGTAACGATTAGGATCAGCTTGCAATCCTTCTACATATTTGTAGTTCATCTCGTGTACCCAAAAGTCGTTGAAGTGAAATAACAAGAAAAGTAAAATAAAACCTCCTGTTACAATCATGTTTCTTGAAATCCAAGTTGAATTTGCAGCGGCATTATTTACTTGATACCCTACCGGTCCACGCGCCTTTTTGTTTTTAATTTCCAAAATAAAACCCATCACAAAGTGGAACACAACGCCCAATATTAGAATAGGTTGAAATAAAAACTGAACAAGTGGATTTGTCCCCATAAAGTGAGAGGCTTCGTTAAAAGCTTCTGGGGAAATTACCGATAGCATATTCACCAATAAATGCACGATAAGAAAAATCAACAAGAACATTGCCGAAAGTGCCATGGCAAATTTTCTACCAATGGACGAATTAAACAATCCTTGAGCCATAAATCTAAATTTTATCTTTTGTTTTTAATTGATTGCAAATTTAACGATTAATCAAGTGCTTTGCTAATGACTAATATCAATGTTTTATTATATGTTTTTATTCTAAATAAGTGTTTTTACTTTCTAAATTAAGAATAATACATTATTTTAGCTTTTTAGGTGAATTATGCCCATTATAGACTACGTTAAGGAATATGATTTTGAGATAGTTACCTGGGATGTTTTTGAAAAATCAGAGGATTTGATAAAACAGCTTAATCTTCCTATGGATAAAATAGAAAAATTTTATTCTTATCCAGAGAAGCAGGGTAGAGAATATTTAGGCTTACAAGCTTGCTTGCAGGCACTTAATGTAAAAGCCAATGTGCTTTATTCCGATTTGGGAAAACCTTATCTAGACTCTGGAAAAGAAATCTCTATTTCGCACTCTTATCAAAAAGTTTCCATCGCTGTGGGACGTGCCGCCATTGGGCTAGATATTGAAAAAAAGCGCGACGACAAGGTTTTAAACATAGAATCTAAATTCATTCGCCCCGATGAAAAAGCTTGGATTCCAAGAAATAAGGATCTGGCAGATTATCTACACATCATTTGGGGTATTAAAGAAGGATTGTATAAAATCAATGGGGGAAATCTATGGAATTTCTTAAATCATTACAAAGTAGAACCTTTTGAATTAATTGCCAATAAACCTATAACTTGCTGGATACAAGACAAGGAGAAAAGAGAGAAATATACAGCCTACTTTAGAAGAATTAATGATTTTTACCTCATCTGGGTTATCGAAAAATAATAAAATTTCGCATTTTTAATTATTTCAAAAAGGATTAAAAATATATTTTCACGCATTTAGGGAAAGATAAAATTCATTTAATTTAAAATATTTAGTATCTTTAACCTGCTATGAAGGAGGAATTAATAATCGCTACCCTTGCGCTTGACATTGTTTGGGAAAATCCCGAAGAAAATTTTAAGCAAATTGATAAAATCATCAGAAATGTAAATGCTGATATTTTTATTTTGCCCGAAATGTTTTCTTATGGTTTTTCTATGAACACACACGAAATTGCAGAAGATGCTTATGGCAAATCGTTTAAATTTCTGCAACAAAAAGCCATTCAAAAGCAGGCGGTTTTCTGTGCGAGTATCCCAGTAAAGGGGCGTGAAGGCTACTACAATCGATTGTATTGGGTGGCTCAAAACGAAACTTTTGTGCGATACGACAAGCGACATCTTTTTTCATACGCTGGAGAAAATAAACATTACACAGCGGGCAACAAGCAAGTCATCATTAATTATGAAGGCTGGCGTATTCTGCCACAAATATGTTACGATTTGCGGTTCCCAGTGTTTTCTCGCAACACACCATTTGAGCTGTATGATTTAGCTATTTATGTAGCCAACTGGCCTAGCTCTCGCTCTTTTGCATGGAATACGCTTCTCCACGCGCGAGCGATTGAAAATATGGCGTATGTAGTTGGGGTAAACCGCTCGGGGGAAGATCCCAACGGATTATCATATCTCGGCGATTGCCATGTCATTGATCCGCTGGGCAAGGACATTCAGGCTTTAGACAAAAAAGAAAGCTTATCTATCTTTTCGATAAATAAGCCTTATTTAATTGAACAACGGCAGCATTTTAGTTTCTTAAACGATGCCGACGACTTTACAATCCAATTTTAAAATCGTTCCAGTGCCCCTGCACGCGCATTACTTGTTCTATGACTTCGCGCACACAGCCATCGCCTCCATTGCGTGGCGAAATATAATCTGCCGCTTCTTGGGCTTCCACCACGGCATTGTTCGGAGCACAGCCGATGCCTGCAGCCGCGATTACTTCCATGTCTAGCACATCATCGCCCATATAAAGCACTTCTTCTGGTTTTAAATCATATTTAAATAGAAAATCCTCAAAATCATCGTACTTATGATGCGATTGGGTATAAATATCGGTAATGCCCAAGGCTTTCAATCGCTGACTCACCATTGGATCGGCTCCTCCTGTGATAATTCCGATTAAATAACCTTTTTTAATGGCAAATTGCATTACATAGCCATCTTTTACATTCATGTTTCGCACAAAACTCCCGTCTGGGAAAAGCATAATTTTACCATCAGTAAGCACGCCATCTACATCAAACACAAAGGCTTTGATGTTTTTCATCTTTTCTTTATAATTCTCCATGGTAGGTTTTATTTATCAAGTTGCTAATATCGTTGTACATATCTTTTAAGTAAGAATCTTTAATCAAACTTAAATGTTTTTCTATCGTAATTTGGTCGTTGCGTTTAGCTGGCCCTGTTTGCGCTTCAAAAGGTGTTAAATCCTCGATTTTTAAAGCAGTTTCTTCAATTAAAGGACGAAGGTATTCAAAGCCTAAACCAGCTTCTTCCGCCGTTTTTTGAGCAATGTAATACATGTGATTGGCAAAATTACATGCCCACACGGCAGAAAGGTGCATTTGTGCTCTTTGCTCGCTGTTTAAGATTTTAGCTCGATTGCTCACTCGCTCGGCGAGCTCTAGCAAAGCTTTTTCGTCTTCTGGATTTTCTGCTTCTACAAAAAATGGAATTTCGCTATAATTCAATTTTCTATTTTGGCTAAATGTCTGCAAAGGATACAAAACACCTTTTCTATATTTCCCTTTAAGTGTGCTCATAGGCATTGCGCCAGAGGTGTGCACCACCATAACATCATTGAACGGAATGTGCATGGAAAGCTCCTCTATTGCGGCATCTGAAGAGGCAATGATAAATAAATCGGAACGCTCTAATTCTGAAATTTTATCGGTATATCTTATGCCATTGGCTTCCCCAATCGCCTCAGCTTTTGCCAAAGTACGATTGTAAATTTGATTTACCTGAACGGTATTGCTCACAAATGCACGCGTTAAATGAAAGGCTACATTCCCAGCGCCTATAATCGTTACACTTTTCATAAATTCACTTTGAGGCAAAGATAGGAGTTTGTGCTTTCTTACATGGAATTTTTTTAAATGATTTTTGTGCATAAAAAAAGATGCCAACTTTTATTGGCATCTTATAGGGGTTTTAATTTGTTTTTCTAATTGTTGAAAAAATTCTCATTTAATCAAAGCGTTTAAAGTCTCCTCAATATTTGGAGCACTTGGTCTTGGTGCATCTGGATTCACGATGTTTCCTTGCGCATCAATCAAGACAAATCTTGGGATTCCTCTTACTTCTAAAGCTTGAACAAAATCGTTTTTCCAACCGTTTTCGCTCATGATTTGAACTCCTTTCAAGCCTTTTTCTTTTACAAACTCGCTCCATTTTTCTTTAGTATTTGGCTCGTCTACAGAAAGGCTTACAAAATGGATTTTATCTCCATATTTTTCTTCTAAATTCTTCAATGAAGGAATTTCTGCTTTACATGGTCCACACCAAGTAGCCCAAATGTCCACATACACTGGCTTTCCTTTCAAATCAGAAAGCGAAACTTTTTTGCCATCGATGCTTGGCAATGTAAATTGTGGAGCTGGTTTTCCTACAAATTTTTCTTGAAGATTTTTTCTCTCCTGAACCATATCCGACAAAGAAACCAAACTGTTGTTTAAACTCGTTTTAATCTCCCCTTTAATGGAATCATTTACACTTGGATACTTTTGAAACAAAGCATCAACTTCGTTCAAAAATGTTTTTTTAGACTGATCTAATTCTTCTGTACTTTGCTCAAGAAGCCCATCATTATCAAAGAAATTACCCGCTAACTTTGCAACTTCTAGCGATAATTTATTTAGTTCAATAGATTCGCCCTCTCCATCATATACCAATTTATCATCGAATGCTGGGTAATCGGTAGTGATTTTAATTTCGTCTCCGTTTTTCAAATAAACTCTACCATACTCATCTCCAATTTTGAATATAAAGTGACCTTCTTGCACTTTCAAAGTATCGCTAAAAGTTCCATCTGGATTCAGCTTAATACTTTTGGTGTAATTGGTTTCTGGATTGAACACATATACAGAATCTGCAGGAACATCAATATTTGTAACTTTTCCTGAGAATGTTGCGTAATCTTTTGGTTTGTTTTTACAACCGATTACGCTAGCGATTACAATCGCACTTAATAGTACTTTTTTCATATTTTAATCTATATTTTTTTATTTAGTTATTGGTCTTAAAAGCCCTTCTTGTGCTACCGATGCTACAAGTTTTCCGTCTTGGCTAAAAATACTTCCTCTTACAAAACCTCTAGCGTTGGAAGCAATTGGCGAATCCACCGAATACAAATACCACTCATTGATATCCGCCTCTTGATGAAACCACATTGCGTGGTCTATCGTTGCTAATTGCGTATTGCTCATATCTGCCACATGTGCGTGGGGTCTGAGCGCAGTCGTGAGCAGATTATAATCCGAAACATACGACAAAATAGCTCTGTTCATCAACGGATTGTTTTCGGTTTCGCCTTTAATTTTAAACCAAACGCTGTAATTAGGTTCGCGAGGTTTTCTTTCCAGCACATTTTCCAAAACCGTAGGTTTAAAGATAAAAGGACGCTCTATGGACAGAAATTGCTTCATCGCTCTTGGTAAATGATCCTTGAGCTGATTATACATATCGTCCCAGCTATAAAGCTCGTCGGGCTGGGGCACTTTAGGCATCTGCATTTGGTGATGATAGCCTTCCTCTTTTTTCTGGAACGATGCGCCCATAAAAAAGATAATTTTATCATCTTGCAAGGCTTTTACGCGTCGAGTAGAAAAGCTACCACCGTCGCGCACAAACTCCACTTCATAACGAATGGGCTTGGTTAAATCCCCTGGCAAAATAAAATAGCCGTGCAAAGAATGTGCTATGCGCTCCTCTGGCACACTCTGGCTCATGGCATAAAGCCCTTGCGCCAAAACTTGCCCTCCAAACACGATAGGACTCCCGATGCTGTAATTCTCTCCCAAAAAAGTGAATTCATCGAGTTGATCCATTTTTATAAGTCGCTGGAGCGAAGATACTTCTTTCATTTTTCGTAAAATTCTAAGATTTTACGAATATATTAATTTTTTCGTAATTCACCTCATCGAAGTTTGAAATCACGACATCAGCCAGCGAATAATCTTGATTTTTGCTATGTAAACTTTTATAACCTATCGTAAAGATTTCTGCACGTTTGGCTGCTAAAATCCCATTGGTAGAATCTTCGATTACCACACATTCTTCGGGCTTAGCATTTGCCATTTCAGCGGCTTTTAAAAATATTTCTGGATTAGGCTTTGATTCCCTCAGCTCTGCCCCACTGATTTTTCCAGAGAAATATTGTGCAATCCCAAATCGCTCAAAAACCCAATTGATGGTATTCATACTTGCCGATGATGCCAAGATTAATTTTATACCATTATTATATAAATCTTGAATCAATTCGCGCACGCCAGGCAGTAAATCAAAATCCTCATCGTTATCAAAATAGTCTTTAAAATACTTTCTCTTGCAAGCTACCAATTCTTCTGGCGTGCAATCTAATTGATATTTTTCTACGATTTCTTGGCTCACAGGCAAAGTAGCTTTTCCTGTAAATGATTCGTAATATCCAGGCTCCGTCTCGATGCCGTATTCAGCAAACGCAGCAAACCATGCTTTGCGGTGAAGTGGCTCCGTATCCACGATTACGCCATCCATATCAAAAAGAAGTGCTTTAAAGTCCATTGATTATTAATTTTTCTGCAAAATAAACACGATTACTTGGGATTAACAAGGATTTAACTATCTTTTTTATGAGATGGAATAGTTGTTGCACTTTTAATAGCGAACATTTAAACAAAATTATTATGAGTAGTTTAGACGACAAATTAAAAGGAAACTGGAATCAGTTAAAAGGAAAAGTTAAACAACAATGGGGAGATTTGACCGATGATGATTTAACTTACACTGAAGGAAAATCTGAGGAATTGCTTGGAAGACTTCAAGAAAAAACAGGAGAAGCGAAAGAAACTATCTCTAAATTCTTTGAAGATCTATTCAGCAGCGAAGAAGAATCAAAATAATCTTTGAGATTTCCAATTTATAAAAAAAGCCACATCAATTGAATTGATGTGGCTTTTTTTGATTAAAATCATATTCACTTTATTTAATAATTTCCGAAAAAAACCTTAATTTAGCTAAGAGTAAATTTTTAACTATGAAAATAACCAAAAATATCGCAGGAAAAGTAAACAATCAAGAAGTTACTAGCTACCTGCTTGAAAACGACAATCAAATGCAAGTTACGATTCTTAGCTTTGGCGGAATCATTCAATCCATTAAAGTTCCTGTGAACGGGAAAATGGTGGAATGCGTTTTAGGATTCGATAAAGTGGAAGATTATTTAAGCGATGAATATCGTGAGGATTATCCCTATTTCGGTGCGCTAATCGGTCGCCACGCAGGTAGAATTTGCAAAGGGCATTTTGTGCTAGAAGATAAGGATTTACAACTTAGCGTAAACAATAACGGAAACCAACTTCATGGTGGTGTTCAAGGTTTTGACAGTAAACATTGGACAGTGAAAGATACTTTTGAAAATGCAGATAATTGCGGAATTGTTTTAACGCTGCATTCTCCAGACGGCGATGAGGGCTTCCCTGGAAATCTGGACGCAGAAGTAACTTATACACTCAATAATGAAAATGAATTAAGCATTAATTACAAAGCAAAATCAGATAAGACTACCATTTGTAATTTGACTAATCATACTTATTTCAATTTATCGCTAAATAAAGGTGAAACCGTGCTCAATCACCACGCACAAGTGCCATCTGACAAGTATGTGCCTATCGTGGACTGTATCCCAACAGGTGAAATTCTGCCTGTGGACGGAACTGATTTTGACTTAAGAGAAGGCAAAAAAGTTTTTGAAAATCTTGACAATTCATTTATCCGAAAAGTGGGTAGCGATGAAGTGGCAGCAGAGCTTAAAAACGAAGATGGCTCAATTGGCGTGCAAGTAAAAACTACACACCCAGTGGTTCATCTATACGCAGGATATTACATTTTACCTTTCAAAAATGAAAGCGTGAAAAAAAGTGGAAAAAACGCAGGGATTGCCATAGAAACACAAGGTTTTGCCGATTCGCTTAACCACAAAAACTTTGAGCCAACGACTTTAAAAGCTGGCGAAAAGTATGAACATACGACTAAATTTAAGTTCGACTTTTAGCAACAAAAACTACTAAAAGATGACAAAGTTTGATCCTACCGAGCATCCTCATCGCAGATACAATCCGCTGCTAGATGAGTGGGTTTTGGTTTCTCCGCACCGTGCCAAAAGACCTTGGCAAGGGCAACAAGAAAAACCAAATACGGAACAAAAACCTCAGTATGTAGAAAGTTGCTATCTCTGCCCTGGCAATACGCGTGTGAGTGGCGATATCAACCCCAAATATACAGAGCCTTTTGTCTTTAACAATGATTTTGCAGCACTAAAGCCAGAAGTTGTCGAAGCACCAGATAATAGCAATCCGTTTTTCACCTCGGTGCCAGAGTCTGGAACGGCACGCGTGGTTTGTTTCTCGCCACGCCATGATTTAACCTTGCCAGAGCTTGAACTTTCGGATATAGAAAAAGTCATCAAAACTTGGATTCGAGAATTTAAAGATTTGGGTAGCAAAGATTTCATTAATTATGTTCAAATCTTTGAAAACAAAGGGGCTACTATGGGGTGTAGCAACCCGCACCCACACGGACAAATCTGGGCTCAACAGCATTTGCCTACCAAGGTGGAAAAATTAGACAAAAATCAAAAAAAATATTTTGATGAGCATGGCAAAACGCTACTTGAAGATTATGTAGCTCAAGAGCTTGAACGAAAAGAAGAACGCATTTTAGCCGAGAACGAAACTTTCGTTGCCCTAATTCCGTATTGGGCAATTTGGCCATATGAGGCGATGATTATCCCGGAAAGAGCAGTGCAAAATATTTCAGACTTAACGAATCAAGAAATTAAAGATTATGCCGAAATTCTGAAAGCACTTACCGTGATGTACGATAATCTTTTTAAAACTTCGTTCCCATATTCTGCGGGAATCCATCAAGCACCTACCGATGGAAAAGAGCATCCGCATTGGCATTTGCACATGAGTTTTTACCCACCACTACTCCGCTCTGCTAGCGTAAAAAAATTTATGGTGGGCTACGAAATGATGGCAGAATCTCAGCGTGACCTTACTGCCGAACAAGCGGCAGACCGATTGAGAGCATTGCCAAAAGTGCATTACAAACAACAAAATCATTAAAATTCATATTTTTTAAATTAAATTTAAAATCCCCGACCGCCAAAGCGGTCGGGGATTTTTTCATGCAAAAAACTTTAAACTTAAAAATTAAAATCTAAACCAAAATAGAAATTAGCTTTGGTAATCGGTGCGTAAATCATACCTGCGTCAAAGAAATCTCCAAACGGAGCATCTTGCGCGATGATTGGCTGATTTTGCGTATAATTTAGCAAATTTTCTCCGCCTAGATAAAGGCGTGCTTTCTTCCCAAAATCATATGCCACTTGTGCATTCAGCAAGAAATAGCTAGGACTTTCGCTCTTCCAGCGATACGCTTCGGGATTCATACCACTATCGGGCAGGCGTTGCTTGCCTATCCACTGCAAAGTAGCATCGGTACTCCATCGATCTTTACCTTCGCGTATTTTTCTCTCGTAAGAAATATTGGCAAAAGCTCTTTCTTTGGGTGTGAAAATAAGCGATTTTTCGCCTGATTTATAATCGGCTTTGGTATCATAATATTTGTACGCCACTCGTAAATCCAAACCTTTTGCCAAATGCGAATCCCACTGCACTTGCCAAGTATTGGCTCTGGATTTTTTGATATTATAAAAATTGATTTGATGCGTAGATTCATCTAAATCGGGAATAATCTGATTTTGAAAATCGGTGGCAAAAAAATCAAGCAAAATCGTATTTTTTTGATTAAAAATTTTAAAATCCTGCTGAAGGCTCACGCCATAATTCCAAGCTTCTTCTGGCGACAATTCATACACATCGCCCGATTTGTCCAGAATATTCACCCTACGATTTGAAACCAAATATTTTAAATTTTCGGCAAAAATATTCGCTGTTCTAAAACCTCGCCCTGCCGATGCTCGGAATGTGGTATTTCGCAAAGGCTGGTATTTTACATTCAATCTTGGAGAAAATTGCGTTCCCGCCAAATTATGAAAATCCACACGCGCCCCCGCCACCAATGTCCAAGGTGCCGCGTTGTAGCTATATTCTGCAAAGATTCCTGGAGCGGTTTCCGTGCGTTCAAAATTCGTATTTTGATAGTTTTCATTAAACGCATCGTACAAAAAACTTGCTCCCATTTTGTAGGTATGCTCGCGCGAACGACTTAACGGACTTTCGTAAATTAAATTGGCATAATAGGATTTCTCCACACCATTGTAATCATTTAGCCCCCAAGCACTTTTTTGTTCGTAATAATTAAATTTCTGCATAAACCCAATACTTTTGTACGGATTTTTCGGAAAAACAAAGCCTAATTTATCCCAAATTTTAAAATTAGTAATATCTGTATTGGCTTCGTAAGGATTGGGAACGGCACCCGCCATTTGTCCGCCCGAATTGTTAAGCGACACTAAATTGATACCTAAATTATTACCCCAGCCACTATTCATCAAATCATCGTAATGTAGCAAATACGCCATATTGAGCTGCTTGCCTAGCGGAACATCCATAAAAGTATCGTCGTTATGGTCTTGCGCATTTATTACCGCACTAGCATGCAATAAAACCGCTTGCCCCCATTTATCGTTCAAAGAGGCAGAATGCACCACATTTCCTTCTACGCGCCCCATAGAATTGGCATAAAAATTCAAATTATTTTGTTTTTTGATGCCTTTGTACCATTCGGTATTGATTTGCCCCGTGATAGATTCGTAGCCATGCACTACGGAGCTTCCCCCCTTAGTAAGCTGAATGCCCTGAATCCATCTTCCTGGAATAAAATTTAAACCATATGCGCCCGACAAACCACGCAAATCTGGAATTAATTCTGAACTTAAAAGCGTGTATTTTTGATCTAGCCCAAGCATTTTAATCTGCTTGGCACCCGTTACGGCATCGGGATACGCCACATCCACCGTTGCGTTGGTTTCAAAACTTTCAGAAAGATTGCAACAAGCGGCTTTCATCAATTCTTTTTTAGAAATATCAAAAGTAAGTCCTGCTGCATTTTTATTGATTTTGGTGGTAGCAGTATTGGCATTTGCCGTTACCGATTGCAGCGCAATTTCTTGATTTGGGTCGTTTTTCTCATAAGGAAAAACCATCTCTTTAGGGTGCTCGCCATGGTGCATATTCATACCATGGTGCATGGTGGTGGCTTCGGCAATTTTCTCCCAAGGGATTTCTCGGTCGTATTTGCAACAAGCCGTGATGCCATCGTAAGATGAATCTTTGGCTTTAAAATATTCGTTGTCGTGTCCCGCATCTGCCACCTTTTTCATAACTTGCTCCACACTTGTTTTTTGGGGATTAAAGTGCAAAGTCAAAACTTTTGATTGCACATCCCAAGTTCCGTAAGATACGCCGTCTTGTTGAATGGCTTTTTCTATTCGGGTTTTACATTGTCCGCAATTTCCACGGACTTTTATTTCTTTGGTAATAAATGGATTTTCTTGTGCCTGAACGCCCACCAAAAATAGGCACACAAGGATTGAAAAAATATATTTCATTCTTCGATTTTTTAAAATTAAATAAATGCTTTTGCTCCTTCCCAGAAACGGGAAAGAAATGATATTTTCAATGATTTTTAATCATCGAAAAAAAATATTTGAAAATATGATTTATTTAATTTTAGGCGGTTGCCAAATGGCGTAGCAAAGTTGCTGTACGCTCAAATCTTGGTACATGAAATGTTTGTTTTTGCCCTCTTGAATTTTAGGCAAAAATCCTTTAAAATGATTTTCTGATTTTTTAAAAGAAACCGTAGGCACATGGCTCGTGCAAGCCTTTTTGCCACAATCGTTGTTGCATTTCTTGCTGGTATCGCAACATTTTTTAGTTTCTTTGGTAGAAGATTTTTGGTTGGTGTGTTGCTTCATAGCACAACAACTCATCGTTTTTTGGCTATGATGATTAGGCGAAATATTCCCCGCCTGCCCCCAAATTTCCATTGGAGCAAAAACGATTAAAATTGAGAATATTAGTGCCAAAAACTTTTGCATGGGACGGCAAAATTACAAAAGTTTTGCTCAAATCACAAATCGGAGTTTTTAGTCCAAAAAAAATCGCAGAGCAAAATCCCTGCGATTTCATATTTTTTAATGTTTAATTTATTTAGTCAAAATGTTTAAACCAAGTTCAATCATTTGGTCTACAGATTCTTTGTAACTTTCCAAAAATTCGCCTGTGGTGCGGTTGGCAATAATGCAATTGAGCGACAAGGCATGATGTCCTAGCATTTTGGCAAATGAATAGATGGCTGAGGTTTCCATTTCGAAATTATCTAATCCACACGCGTGCAAATGGTCTAGAAAATCATTGTCCAGCGATTGCAATCGCACTTGGCGTCCTTGAGGGCCGTAGAATCCAGACATTGAGCCCGTATTGCCCACCACTACATGATCTCTAAACAACTCGAGCAAATCGGCATCGCATTCCGAAGTGTAGACCATCGGGCGAATGCTATCGTATTTAAAATCTTTTAAAAATTTCTCCTGAAATTGTGAATTTTGGTGTTGTGGATAAAAATTCATCAACCCATCGAATCCTGCAGTGTAACGAGACGCTACAAAATCACCTGCTTTAATCGACGGATTCACGGTTCCTGATGTTCCGAAACGCACTAAACGCAAAGATTTTTTATTCTCTTTGATTTCTCTTGTTTTCAAATCTACATTAACAAGTGCATCGAGCTCGTTTACAACAATATCAATATTATCTGTCCCAATCCCAGAGGATAGCACCGTTAATCTTTTTCCGTTTTTGGTTCCTGTATGCGTAACAAATTCGCGTTTGTGTTTTTGAATTTCTACCTCATCAAAGAATTTAGAAACTCGTGCCACTCGCTCTGGATCGCCTACCAAAATGATGGTATCGGCAATATCTTCTGGTAATAAATTTAGGTGATATACGCCCCCGTCGGGGTTTAATGGTAATTCTGATGCTTTTATCATTTTTTATCTATTTTAAAGATTCGATTTATCTAAGATATGACTTTATGTTTGAAAAACAAAATTCAACCATCATTATTGTGGCGGACGCAAAAACTCAAAACCTGGAATTTCTACATTTCTTGCCATAAAATAGATTAAAACCAAGACCAAAAGGGCTTTGATAAAAATAGAATTATTGAATAATTTTATACGATAATGGGTGCCTAAAATAAAATTTAAAACCTTTAAAACAGCCGCATAAGCCACTAAAGGCAAGAGAATTACCATCAGCGGATTGTATGAAAAAGCTTCTTTAAAATTAAAGTTTAATAATTGAAAAATCGCTCTTTGTGCACCGCAACCTGGACAATACAAATGAAAGCATGTATAGCTCGGACATTGCGGAAAAAAATCAAATTTTGACGGATTGTAATTGCTGTAAATAAATAACAAAGCTCCACCCAACAACAGGGCAGAGCTTATAATGATTATTTTTAAAGTTTTCTTCAATTAATTTAATAGCTAAATAAAAACATCAAATCAGCAAAATATCACAAATTCTGAATTTTTTCTTTAGCTAAAACCAAGACTTTATCTAGACCTTCGGGCAATTTACCTCCTGCCGTAGCAAAAGTAGGCTGTCCGCCACCGCCGCCATGGATTTCTTTCGCCCATTCGCGCACCAAGTTTCCTGCGTGCAGTCCTTTTTCTTTGGCCAATTCATCGCTGATCCCCACAGAAATTGTAGCTTTTCCTTCGTAAAGATTTGCCACAACGATAAAAGCGTTTTCTACTTCAGATTTTAACTGAAAAAGTAAATCTTTGATGCTAGCATTGTCCATCTCTGCACGGGCAAAAATCGCATTTACACCATTTATGATTTCGATTTTATTTTTCCATTCCTGTTTCACGCCTTTGGCTTGCTCGCGTTTTAATTGCTCGATTTCAGCTTTTAGTTTTTCGTTCTCGGTTTGTAACGAAACTACCGCTTTCATCGGCTCTTTATTTACATTTAATTGAGATTGAATTTGGCGTAATTCTTCCTCATTGGTTTTAAAATATTCAAGTGCTTCGGCTCCTGTGATAGCTTCGATTCTACGGATTCCCGCAGCCACCGCTGATTCGTTCACGATTTTAAAATACCAAATATCTGCTGTGTTTGGCACATGTGTTCCACCACAAAGCTCTTTGCTCTCGCCAAACTGAATCAAACGAACCTTGTCGCCATATTTTTCGCCAAAAAGTGCCATCGCACCTTTAGCCAAAGCTTCTTCTTTTGGAATACTTCTGAACTCTTGCAACGCAATTTTTTCTTTGATTTTTTCGTTTACAAATTGTTCTACCTCCAAAATTTCTTCTGGCGATAATTTCTTAAAGTGCGAGAAGTCAAAACGCAAGTTTTTGGCATCTACTTTAGAGCCTTTTTGCTCTACATGCGTGCCCAAAATTTGGCGTAAGGCTTGATGCAGCAAGTGTGTAGCTGAGTGATTTGCCATGGTGTTTTGGCGTAAATCTTTTGCCACAACAGCCTTAAACTGTGCATTTACATCGGCTGGAAGCTCTTCCGCGACATGCACGCTAAGATTGTTTTCTTTTTTGGTATCGATAATGTTTACTCGCTCTCCATTGCTAGCAATTAGCGTTCCCTTATCGCCCACCTGTCCGCCCGATTCTGCATAGAATGGCGTAACATTGAACACTAATTGATAAAATGTTTTTTTGTTGCTTTCTACTTTGCGGTATTTTACGATTTTCACTTCTACTTCTGTACTGTCGTACCCTACAAAAGCTTGCTCTTCTTCGTCTGAAAGCACCACCCAATCATCTGTTTTAAGGCTTGCGGCATTTTTGGAACGCTGCTTTTGTTTTGCCAATTCTTTCTCGAATTCCGCTTCGTCCACAGAAATTCCTTTTTCGGCAACTATCAGCTGAGTTAAATCAAACGGAAATCCGTAGGTATCATATAATTCAAAGGCTTTAGCTCCGCTTAATTTATTGTCTTTTACGCTGGCAATCATCGAATCAAGAATCAATAGCCCATTGTCCAAAGTTTTAAGAAACGAGCTTTCTTCTTCTTTAATTACATTTTTGATGACATCGTATTGTTTTTCCAATTCTGGAAAGGCTTCGCCCATTTCATCTTTTAGCGTATTAACTAATTTATAAATAAATTCAGTTTTAAGATTTAGGAAAGTGAAACCATAACGAATCGCACGGCGCAAAATTCTGCGAATTACATACCCTGCCCCGTTGTTAGACGGCAATTGCCCGTCTGCAATAGCAAATGAAACTGCACGCACATGGTCTACAATCACGCGAATTGCAATGTCTGTTTTTTCATCTTGACCATATTTTACACCAGAAATTTGCTCTAACTGCTTAATTAAGCCAGCAAAAATATCGGTATCGTAGTTAGAAGTTTTGCCTTGTAAAATCATACAAAGACGCTCAAAGCCCATTCCTGTGTCCACATTTTTGGCTGGTAATTTTTCTAATTTACCATCGGCTTTACGGTTAAATTCCATAAATACCAAATTCCAAACTTCGATAACTTGCGGGTGATCTTTATTTACTAAAGTTTTCCCATCTACTTTTTGTCTTTCTTCCAGCGGGCGAATGTCTACATGGATTTCTGAACACGGGCCACATGGGCCACTTGCTCCCATTTCCCAGAAATTATCTTTCTTATTTCCGTTTAAAATTCTAGCTGAATCTATATGTTCTTTCCAACAATCGTAGGCCTCTTGGTCAAAGGGGGTGCCATCTTCTTTGTCTCCTTCAAAAACGGTAACATAAATCTGATTTTTATCGATTTTGTAAACTTCGGTAAGCAATTCCCAAGCCCACGCGATGGCTTCTTTTTTAAAATAATCCCCAAAAGACCAGTTTCCTAACATCTCAAACATGGTGTGGTGATAGGTGTCTTTCCCTACATCGTCTAAATCATTGTGCTTACCAGAAACACGCAAACATTTTTGCGTATCGGCAATGCGCAGATATTTTGACTGCTGATGACCGAGAAAAAAATCTTTAAATTGGTTCATTCCCGCATTGGTAAACATAAGGGTAGGATCGTCTTTTAAAACAATCGGAGCGGAAGGTACAATTTCGTGTTTTTTTGAGGCGAAGAAGTCTAAAAACTTGCTTCTTATTTCGTTAGATTTCATCATTTTAAAATTCTATTTATTACGCTTTAAGAGTTCTTTAACTCGGTTTGCAGATTAAAAATCTTTCCTTTGTTAAATGTGCGGTTGCAAAGATAGCAATTCACTACAATAAATTGATATTACCATGAGTAAAAAACATTTTTATTACGATTCTGAAAAGGGAGAATACATCCCAGTAGAATCTAAAAAATCAAGCAAAACAAAATTAATATTTTCTGTTATATTTCTTACTTTATTTTTCTCTGGTATTGGAATTTTCTTGGGCTACCATTATTTGATTCAACCCAAAAATGCAAATCAGGCTAAATTGGCAAACGAGCTCGAAAAAATGGAGCTACAATACAAAGTTTTAAATAAAAAATTTAAACAAACTCAAAAAGTACTCGAAGATCTTGAAAACCGTGACGAATATGTGTATCGTTCGTTTTTTGAACTTGCTCCGATTGATAAAGACATTAGAAGAGCAGGTTTTGGAGGTGTAGATCGCTACGCTGATTTCTCTTCGCTCACTTATGGAGAATTGGTCAAAGAAACTAGCAAAAACTTAGACATCATTAATAAAAGATTGGTCGTTCAATCAAAATCCCTTGACGAAATTGTGAAATCTGCAAAAAAGAAAGATGAAATGTTTCGTCATTTACCAGCCATTCAACCCATTGCAAACAAAGATTTAAAACACATCGCATCTGGCTACGGCATGCGCCTTCACCCTATTTTGAAAATCGGAAAAATGCACTGGGGAGTAGATTTTGCAGCAAGCCCTGGAACTCCGATTTATGCCACAGGCGATGGCACGGTGAAACAAGCTGGCGTGTCGGGAGGCTATGGGAATGTGGTTGTTATAGACCACGGCTATGGTTATGAAACTGTTTATGGACACATGAGCCGCATCAAAGCTCAAGCAGGGCAAAAGGTGAAAAGAGGGGATGTCGTGGGTTTTGTGGGTAGCACAGGACTTTCTTCGGGGCCGCACTTGCACTACGAAGTGCATAAAAATGGGGAACGCGTAGACCCTATTCACTTCTTTAATCAAGAGGTGAGTCCAGATGAATTTAACGAGCTCTATAAAGCTTCCAGACAAATGAATATCTCTCTAGATTAAGCCAAAGAATGAATATTGAACTTCCCGAGAAATTGTATTACAAAATCAGCGAAGTTGCTGAAGCCTTCGGTGTGAATGCTTCGCTATTAAGGTTTTGGGAAAAAGAATTTGATATTTTAAAACCGAAAAAAAATCGGAAGGGCAATCGCTACTTCACACCAGAGGATATTCAAAATTTAAAAGTCATTTATCATTTAGTCAAAGAAAAAGGCTACACGCTCGAGGGGGCTAAAATCGCCTTAGAGAACAAGGAAAAAGTTGAGGAAGAAACCTCTATTATCTTTAGACTTGAAAAAATAAAAGCAGAGCTTTTGGCATTAAAAAATTACTTGGATGATTAATTTTCATATTAAAAAAAATCCTATGCCTATAAGTTTGTAATTTTATAAGCATAGGATTTATTTTTATAGCTATAAAAATTTATTTTATAGCTATAAGTTTTTAGAGCTTCTCGTAGGTGAGGCTAGCGAGTGTCTTTTTAATGTTTTTGCCTGGGGTAAAAATCACTTTGGGGTTCTTGATGCTTGTGGCGTTTACCTCCTCGGCTTTGGACTTGCCCTCGCTACTAAAACTTGTGCGCAGGCTCCCCAGCTCGCCCAAACGGACGATTTGCCCTTCGGCTAAAGCGCCATCCATCACATCTACTAAGGCATACAGCACCGCGCGAATGTCTGCACCGCTCACCGTGCTAATCTTCTCAATGGCTTTGGTAAGCCCCTCGAGGCTTAGCTCTCCGCTCATATTGGGTGAGGCGTAGTATTTCTTAGTACCACCGCCCTTTACACCTGGCTCTCCTCTCTCGATTACTTTGTATTTGATACTCATTTTTCTGTATTTTTTACGGCTATATTAATTTCCTATCGTATTAATTTACATTCAATTGCTCCCACCCCCTTGAGGTACAACCATAGAAATTATTATCCTTTTGATTATAAGTGATAGTACCTACATTTTTACAAGATTTGTGATATCCTATTAAATCGCTACTTTCTCCACGCACACGTACATTGCCATCTACATCTAATTTTTCTGTGGGAGTTACGGTTCCTATACCAACTCTATGATCCTCTTTGATATAAATATCATTAATTTCTCCTGATACGCCGATATAAAAATCAGATAACTTTGAAGTCCCATCTCCTTGATAGCGCATACCTAAAGTGGATAATCTCGTCATAAAATTATTAACTAAACCTCGAGTATAAATATTAAATAAGTAATCACCTTTACTTATATCATTAGGAGAATTTTTCGGACCATTAAATCGCGAAATGAAGAATGTTAAAGGATCATTTGGTTCAGCATTATAATAATCAAATACTATGTCATTGCCATAATTAATTGATTCAGTGGATAGATGAAAAAAAGTATTAGGTTTAGTCCCAATTCCAAAATAGCCATTATCTCTTACAAAAATATTTTTATCATCCGCTCTTTCAGTAGTTCCATCTGATAAGGTTTTAAGTTTAGCTACTTTTGCTGATGCATCATTTTCCCATAAACTTTCAGATTCAGACATTCTTTTCCACTTTCCACCGTTATCTTTAGCATCGTAATAGTAGTAGCCCGCTTGGTCTATCAGCTCATACTTGCCTGTTTTGTTTTTAGTGTCTGCAAATGGTTGTGTTACATAAAGGAGTAGTGAGTTTTGGTCTAAGCCTACCTTGTTGGCATCGGTCATTGTTTTCACTTCGTCTGCCGTAAGGCGTGGTATGAGTAGTCCTTTGGCGTCATCTACGCCCTCTTTACTAATGTCTAAAGTAGCTTTAGGCTTTGTGGTATTTATCCCCACTCTTCCTTGGTCTTGCTGAGCATAAAGACTTGCACCCATTGCTAAAACCGATAAAAGTAAAATACTTTTTTTCATAAAATTTAATTTTAAAAAATTGATACTTGTTAATTGATATTGATTAATATTTAGACATAAAAAAGCCCCTCTCGAGCTATTTCGAGAGAGGTTTTTATGATTTTTAATACTAAAGTTTGAGCAAGATTTTACCGCTTTCCCTAAAAAAGAAAAAGCTCGCAAACTTGCATATTTAAAAGATTTTATAAATATTACGCGCGCACTAAGAGCGGTCGCGCTTGTGTGTGTGTGTGTGTGTGTGTGTGTGTGTGTGTGTGTTTACACCATTTTCTGAGACCACCAAACTTTTCGGTAAGTTTTTGCCTAAAAAGTTTTGGTTTGCAGTAAGTGCTATATTCTCAGCTCGTTTCATCGCTGGCAAAGATAGGAAATGTTTTTGTATTGGGCAAGAAAGATTTATAAATCTCTCTGTGAGACTAATGTTTCAGTCGGTAATATTCTACCAAAAGAGAAACAAATTTGCCATAGCTTGCCAAGCCCTCTTCTTGATTATTGGCTTTAAGATATTGATGATTCATAGCACTAAACACTTTATCTGCCACACTGTTGTATTTATTAAAATAATCTAATTCAGCTTGATAATCAGCTTGCATTCCAGGAGAATAGGCTCGTATTTTCTCTTTTACAAACATAGAGTCTTTTGGGTAAATCGCTCGCAAAACATATCTCAAAGCCTTGTAATTTGCTGCATAGCGCAAAGCAGGACTAGGACTCTGCACACAGGCCAAATACCCCACAAAATTAGCCTCACTCTCAAAAGCATAGCCCATCTGGTGCGCCTGCTCGTGTGCCATAGTAAAGGGCTGGCTCACAGAAGGCAAACCCTGCGTAATCTGCGCCTCTGCCGTGAATGGATTATAATACCCACTCACGCCCATATAGCGCATTGCAAAACTATAAATACTATTTTTTTTACGCTGCTTTGGGAATTTTCTAAAAGGCAGGTTCAATCCCTGCACAGGCTGAATGGAATCTTGAATTAAATAATTAAAGGCTTGCGGAGCAAAAAGCATTTCGCCCGAGGGAGCGCGTTGCACCCATTGCCCTTGAGCTTTAGCCTTGGCAAATAGATCGTCGGCAATATTTTTAAGTTCTTGAGTATTGGCAGGTTTAAAATCATCAAAAATCGGTTTTTTGTAATAATTAAAAGCCCACAAAAAATGAAAACTCGCATACATAATCCCAATTAGCCAGAAAATTTTATTAAAAAAATGTGCCCGATTTCCATTTTTTTGCACCAAAGATTTAATTAGAAAATAAATAAACTGAATTAAAAACAACGCCACAAATAGGTACATAAAATCTCCTACCGAGAAAGCTACCCAGCCAAAGACTTTGGTATAAATCGGATAAAAAAATCGATACCATTGCGTAAAAAGTTCTTGAGTAAAAAAGTCGAAACGCTTTAGCCCAAAAACAATTAAATAAATGATGATAAAAAACCACAAGCCTTTTAGCTTTTTCAGTTGTTCCATTTTTTGAATCATAGCAATTATGCTTGCAAATTTCTTACCTTTGTGCCTTTAAACCAAAAAAAGAATGTCAGTAAATAAGGAAATAAAAAAAATCACGACCGAAACTTTAAGAAATTTAAAAGGAAAAGGTAAAATCGCCATGCTCACTGCCTACGATTACACCATGGCGCAATTGGCAGATGCAGGTGGGCTAGATGCGATTTTGGTCGGTGATTCTGCTGCGAATGTAATGGCGGGACACGAAACCACTTTGCCCATTACGCTTGAGCAAATGATTTACCATGCGCAATGTGTGGTGCGTGGTGCATCGCGTGCACTTGTGGTGGTGGATATGCCGTTTGGCACCTACCAATCAAACCCGAATAAAGCACTAGATTCTGCGGTGAAAATCATGAAAGAAACCAATGCTCAAGCAGTGAAATTGGAAGGCGGCGAAGAGATTGCTGAATCTGTGCAAAAAATCATCAATGCAGGAATCCCTGTGATGGCGCATCTTGGGCTTACTCCGCAAAGCATCAATCAATTGGGGAGCTATGCTCTAAGGGCTAAGAAAAATGCCGAGGCTGAAAAATTGAAAAAAGATGCTCTTTTATTACAAGATTTAGGTGCATTTGCTTTGGTTTTAGAAAAAATCCCTGCACAACTGGCGCAAGAAGTGACAGAAAGTTTGCACATTCCTACAATTGGAATCGGGGCGGGTGTACATTGCGACGGTCAGGTTTTGGTATTGCAAGATATGCTGGGCATGAACGAAGGTTTTAAACCTAAATTCTTACGCCAATATGCTAATTTGGGCGAACAAATCACGGGAGCGATTTCGCAATATGTGCAAGATGTGAAAAGCGAAAATTTCCCAAACGAATCTGAAAGTTATTAATTCACACTATGCGAGCTCCTGAGTTAGAGTTTTTATACGAAGACAATCATTTAATCATCGTCAATAAAAAATGTGGCGAATTGGTGCAAGGCGACAAAACGGGAGATAAAAGTCTGCTCGATGACATCAAGGATTTTATTAAAATCAGAGATAAAAAACCTGGAAATGTGTATTTGGGCTTAATCCATCGCTTAGACCGCGTAACCAGCGGAGCAATTGTTTACGCTAAAACGAGCAAGGCACTTAGCCGAATGAACGAGAAGTTTAAATCCCGAAAAGTGGACAAAACTTACTGGGCACTTTGTACGCCTTTGGCTCCTAACCAACCGACGGAAGGCACCTTGACGCATTATCTCAGAAAAAATAGCAAAAACAATACAGTTACAGTTTTTCCTCGCCCAACAGATGGAGCTAAAAAAGCTGTTTTGCATTATAAATTAATTAAAAAACTAGATCGCTATTGGCTATTTGAAATCGAACTGGAAACAGGGCGTTCACACCAAATTCGTGCGCAAATGGCAAAAATCGGCGCAATCATCAAGGGAGATTTAAAATATGGTGCCGATCGCTCCAACAAAGATGGCGGAATCCACTTGCATGCTCGCTATTTAAGTTTTGAACATCCCGTGACCAAAGAGCCCGTTTCGGTAACGGCTCCCCTGCCCGATGACAATTTATGGAATGCCTGCGAAGATTAAACTTTTTTGGGCTTAGGATCAATAAAAGTAATCGCAATCCCAACAATGATAATAAGCCCCCCGATAAGCATTTCGGTTGTGGGCTTTTCATTTAATACAACATAAGCCATCAATGCGGCAAAAACCGTTTGGCTCAATAAACTTAATGAAACTCTAGTGGCTCGCATTTTTTTGGTGGCGTAGCTGATGAGTGCCCATGCGACCAACTGACAAAAAAATCCTCCCAAGAATAGTAAAACCCAATCTTTTGGGCTAAAGCCCGTGAAGCTTGTACCTCGCAACAAATTCAATACGCCCAAAGTAATCGTTGCCGAGATACTATTGAGTGCCATATAAGGCATCACCTCCGCTTTTTCGAGCACCATTTTAGAGATAACGATGTACACCGAATAAGCAAGCGCAGAAAGCAACCCCAATACGAAATAAATATCTACCGAAAGGTTTATAAAAACATCCCACCCGATAAAAACAACCATGCCCACAAGGGCGATAAATGCACCTATCCAGAAATTTCTTTTAGGCTTATTAGGCAGGAATAAAAAAGCTAAAACGCCCACAAAAATGGGGGCTAAATTGGTGAGCAAAGTGGCTTGCGTAACATTGGAGCCTGCAATGGCTAAGTTCCAAAAAAATATGTCTGAGCCAAAAAGCACCCCACACACCAGCGTGCCTATAAGGTATTTACCTTGTGGAATTTTCTCCCTTGGGCTAAAAAACAAAACAGGCAAAAGGCACACAGCAGGCACCAGCACCCGATAAAATGCCGAAATGCTTGCCAAGCCCTCCATATATTTCACCAGTACAGGGTAGGCAGAAATCAATAATATGCCTAAGAGCAAGGCGATACGATGTTTATACACGGCTTTGACTTTTTAATAAATTAAGGCAAAATTACGCGCAATTTTCAGTATAAAAAAGCCTCTGAATGAATATTTCCCTACAAAACAACACCCGCTCACCTTAAGGCATTCGCGCGCACCGCTCACACAAGCGAAGGGCTTTCGCATTAGGCTAGGGAAGCTTTCCTATTAAACGAATGAAAATAAATCGTACTTGGGGATTAAGTTTAAATACTTAGGCGATTGCTTTTCTATATATAATAAGGTATAAATAAAAACGCCTTACCGAGCAACAGTGCATTGCCTTACCGAGCAACAGTGCGTTGCCTTACCGAGCAACGGTGTATTGCCTTATGCTAACGAGGTGTCCGTTACGGGTCTAACGAGGTATCCGTTACGAGGCTAACGAGGTGCCTGTCTCGTACTACACGCGGGACAACACTCGTACTACACGCGGAGGAACACTCGCACTGCACGCGGAGGAACACTCGCACTGCACGCGGGAGAACACTTGTGTAATAAAAATAAAAACCGCCGTGCGCAAAGCGCACGGCGGTGAAAGTATCTGAACAATCTTAGATTAATTAATTTCGGCAACGCCTCCTGCTAGGGTTGGCCACCCTGGGTTTTGGTAAATCACAGAGTTGTTCGGGTTGCCATCTGGGGCAGCTAGCTGCAATTCCTCAAAGGCTATTGGCTCATAGTAGTGAGCTTTTACCCAAGTGTAGCCCTCATAGAATCGGTTGTCTGATTTGATTCTGTAAATGTAGAAGTATGGGCCGATATCTGGGCTAGACATATTGGGGGATTTGGCAGGCTCGTATCTGAGGTCTGAGAAGTTTTTAAGCTCATTGCTGTTTAGCACACCAGGCTGTAACCACTCCCAGATTTTAATGCCTCGCACTTGGTAGTTTTTCACTTGGTCTAGTGCGCGCCATCTTTTCAGGTCGTCCATACGCAAGCCTTCTGCTACAAGCTCGCAGCGTCTCTCGCGGCGAATGTTGTAGAGGGTAACCTCTACTTTTTGCCCTGCGGAGTACACGGCAAAGTCATCTTCTAGGTCTAAGTCCGTGTTTTTATCTGTTACCTTATAATCTGTAAGCACGCCAGCTCTTTCTCTAAGGGCTGCCCAGTAAGTAGCAGATTCGTTGCTTACATTGCCTTCTAGCTCATACTGTGCCTCGATATAGTTTAAGTACGCCTCGGAGGCTCTGAATAGCAAGCAGCCATTTACACTCTTTTGTGCTGAATTCTGCTGTGGGTAGGGGTCTAAGCCGAGGCCTTTTCTAATCTCGTAGCCAGTGGCAGAGAGGTTTCCTCCTTCTGAGAATTTAGGTAGGTAGAAGGTGTTTTTATTGGTATTGAATTGGTCGCTTCTTTTCTTTACAAACATAGCAATGCGCTCGTCTCGTTTAGTGGCGAGGTTGGTCGAGAGCTTTTTAGGGTCGTTGTAGGAGGCGAGGATAGTTGCGTCTTTATAGACGGGCTTTCCGTTTTTACCTAAGTAGGCATCCATCATGCCTTGTGTAAAGCCTGATTGGCTTCCTAGTTTTAGGTATACTTGTGTGGCGTGTGCTACGGCGAGGTCTACATTATAGCTTCTCCATAGCAATACCTCATCATACTTGCCCATATCGGTGTCGGCAAACATCATATAGTAGGGGTTGGTTCCTACTTCTAAGCTTTTAACCTTGTGGTTGCTTGGGGTGAGGCTTACATTTTTGATTACCTTCTCGGCGGCATCTTTGGCTTGGGTTAGGAAGAATTCTATTTCCTTGTCATAGCCATCGGGGTAGTTTACATCTTGCGGGTTTCCTGGCCAGCCTTGCCCCCCTGGTACAAAGGCGGTGCCTCTGTGGTATTTGAGCCAAGTGCCTTCGTATAGGGCTACTCTGGATTTGAATAGCTTTGCTACTTCTTGGCTTATTCTGTTTTTATTGGCTACGGGGTTGGGGCTTAGGTATTTTATGGCCTCGTCTAAGTCTTCTAAGATGAAGCGGGCTACTAGGTTTCTAGGGCTTCTTTTAGAGCGCTTAATGAGCTCCGCTCTATCCTCTGGTAGCGGCTCCTTGATGATTGGGAAGTCGCCTAGCTTGGTGAGCTTGCCATAGTATTCGTAAGCTCTTAGGAAGTAGGCTTCGCCAATGGCTTGGTTAATCTCTGCTTTGCTTCCTTCGATTTCTCCGGCTTTGTATTTAGGGAGTACTTTGCCAAGGAAATAGTTTACCTTGCGGATATTGTTTAGTTTCCACACGGAGGCTTTGTTTGGCACTTTCTTCCAACCTGGAAGCCATATATCATCTGAGGAGTTTCTTTTTGCTTGGTTATCGGTATTGTTGTCCAGCAAAGTATTCCCCATAGAGTAATCTTTATTGGTGTAAAAGAAGGATTTGTATAAATCTAAGGTGTAAGCGGATAGCTGCCCTGCGTTGTTAAAATAGGCATCTGGGCTTACTTGTGATAGGGGTTCCCTGTCTAGGAAATCGTTACAAGCACTTAGCGAATAGAGGGCTAATAGTGCGATTATTATTTTATTTATCTTCTTCATTATTTTAAACTTTTTTAGAAATTGATGCTAATTCCTGTGGATACTACTTTGGAGAGTGGGTACATTTTCCCTTGCCCGCTAGCGCCGCCGATTACCTCGGGGTCAAATAGCGAAGAGAGCTTTGTCCAAGTGAATAGGTTTTCTCCTGAGATATAGAATCGCACTCTGTTCATATAGATGCTCTGTACTAATTTCTTTGGCAAGGTGTAGCCTAGCTGAATGTTTTTCACTCTTACATAGGCGCCATTTTGCAAATATCTAGTTTGTGGCATTGGGAAGTTTTTGTAAGAATCTCCCAATGATGGGGCTGGGTAGTAGGCATCTACATTAGGCCCAAGCGGACTGGTGGTGCCCTCTGGGCGGAAGTAATCTAAATGCTCCTTAAAGCCTGTGGCTGGCCATAGATTTGTTTTACCGCCATCATACGGGGTATTGGCACCTGTAAAGAGCGTGTTTGGCGTTAAGAAGCCCTTGCTATCTAGGTCTAAATCTCTCTTAGCCGTACCTTGGAGGAATATTCTAAGGTCTAAGCCCTTGTATTGCGCAAATAGGTCTAAACCAAAGTTGTATCGTGGGGTTCTGTTCCCGATGATTTTCAAATCGCCGTGGTCTTCCAAAGTTGAGCTTCCTACACCGATTTTGCCATCTTTGTTTAAATCCTCGAACATAATGTCGCCAGCTCTCCAGTTTCCATTGTAGAACTCGGGGCGGTGTTTGCTCACCCAATCATTAATTTCAGCGTCGGTCTTAGCCATTCCGTGGGTTACAAATCCCCAGATTTCGCCTAATTCTCTTCCTGAGTAATAGGTGTTTAGGGAGCCTGTTTCGTTGGGGTAGTTTATCACTGTTTGGCGGCTATCAGTCAATGTAGCGTTGATTGAGTAGTTAAAATCTTTGCCTACTTTATCATTCCAGCCTAGGGCTAATTCAAATCCTCGAGACCTCATATCTGTATTGTTGGTATTTGGCACTTTTGCACCGAATACGCCTGGTAGCGCTCTTGCGGGCCCTACCATATCTTTGGTGTTTCTTTCAAAGAAATCGAGGGTTAAGTTAAATCTATTTTTAAAGGCATTAAGGTCTAGCCCTATGTTTTTAGTCTCTACTCTCTCCCAAGTTAAAAACTCACTGATTAATTGAGGCATTGAGGCCGTATTGGTGAGCTTATTATCAATTAGCCAAGTACCTACATTGGGCTTAAATGGCATCGTTTGGTAGAATGGGTAGAAATTTGTTGTAGACTGGTTTCCTAGCTCTCCATATGAGGCTCTGAGCTTAAAGTCGCTGATTTTAGAGAAGATATCGCCTAGATTTTGCCAAAATCCTTCTCTGGCAACATTCCAGCCCAAGGATACAGATGGGTACCAGTTCCATCTTTGGTCTTGCAGGAATCTACTTGTACCATCATAGCGGAGGTTTAGTTCCACCAAGTAGCGCGCATCATAATCATAGTTCAAGCGGCCAAAGAAGCCCACCGTAGCCCAATCGTTGTAGCGGCCATCTACATACATTTGGTCGCCATCAGTAGTGGCTAGCGCGATGACATCTCTGTTCACGATTCCGTTTCTTTTAGCTCTAATGTCTCTATTTTTAAACTCCTCTGCTTGGAAACCGGCGGTCAATTTAGCGGTGTGGTTTCCAAAGTATTTGGTATAATCTGAATAGATGTTTGGCGAAAAGTAATTGGATTTATAGCCAAATTCCTCTAAGAATGAAACTCCTGGGGCAATCTTCCCATAAGGGGAAATACTAAATTTAGGTGCAGCAAATGAGGCACGCCCCTTGTCGTCATATTGATAGAGTGGCATATAGTATCTATTCTCAAAGTGAGTATCTGTTCTGTAAGAGAAGTTTGCATAAATGTTCCAATCTTTGAGCGGAGTAATGGTGAGGTTCACTTGCTGGTTCAAGAGGTCTCTCTCTCCTTTGTACCTTCCCATTTCAAGCTCTCCGATTCCGTTGCCATAGATATAATTCCCGTTGGTGTCTTTGACTGGGAACATTGGCCATTTTCTAACGATGTCCTCGTAGAAGCTAGCAGCAGCACCTGCTAAGTAAGAGGATTTTCCGTTTAGCTCTCTGGTAAATCTGCTTTGATATTGCAGTTTCAGCCAAGATTTTAAATTAGCCGTAAATTTTGCGTTAAGGGTAATTCTATCATAAGTATCTGTATTATATCTCACAAGCCCTTCTTGCCCTAAATACCCCGCAGAGAGATAGTAGGTAGCCTTCTCATTCCCACCGTTGATGGATAAGTTATGCTCTTGCGATGGCGCCCAAGCTCTGTACATTTGCTGATACCAATCTACATTGTCCCAAGCTTTGATTGTTTCCCAGACTCCCAAGCTTGGGTCAAATGCTGTGGCATAATCAATCTCCCCGTTTTTATACTTAATCGCATTTTCTATTTGAGACTTAGTAAATCTATCGCCCGAAGCGGCAGAGTTATTTCTATAAGCTTCATTTAAGTAATGCATAAATGTCTCAGAATCCAAAAACTTAGGGACAAGTGTGGGCGAGCTGTATCTTAAACTATTGTTGTAAGAAATGGAAACTTTCCCCTCCTTCCCTGATTTTGTGGTAACTAAAACAACACCAAAAGCCGCACGCGACCCATATAATGAGGACGAAGCTGCATCTTTTAGCACCGAAATGCTTTCAATATCTTGTGGGTTGAGCGATGAGAAATCCCCCTCTACCCCATCAATCAACACGAGCGGACTGGCGGAAGAGCCAATGCCTAATGTCCCCTCCCCCCTTACATTGAAGGACGGCGAGGCGCCTAGCTCCGTGCCTCTGTTTCCTATATTAAAGTTCATACCCGCTACTTTTCCTTGCAACGCCTGAACTGCGTTTGAGATAGGGCGGCTCTCAAAATTCTTAGAATCAATCACGGAGACTGCCCCCGTTAAATTCTCCTTCTTTTGTTTACCAAAAGCCACTACCACATCTAGCCCCACTTCCTTCTCGCTTAATTTAATCACTCCCATTTGTAGCGACTTCACAGGGAATGTTTTTTGCCCAAAGGTAATAGGATTGGTAATATCTAAGACATCTCCCACCTTACCGGGAATGCTGAACGCCCCGTCAGCATCTGTCTCTACTGAGGTATTAGTCCCCACCACGGTAACAAGCGCACCTTGCAGCGGACCATACTCGTCTTGCACCTTACCGGTGATTTGCGCCATTATTTGGCTCACAAATAGTAGTAACATTGTACTACTCCATAACATTTTTCGCTTCATTCTATTATATATTTTTTTCAATTATTTTAGATAATTGTTAATTTTACACGACCTAAGATGCTAAGCTAAATCTTTTTTTCTGAAAATGAAACTTTTAACGTATATTTTGTACAAAAAAATGAAGAATATCATATTACTAAATCTTTAAAATTCAATCGCGATAGGCTTTCTTTTTTCATAAAAATCAATGCACTCCCCTCTATTTTTAGGGATTTTCTAAACATTTCGAAACGAAAAACTATTTTTTTGATTATAATTTTATGGCATGATTTTTTATAGAACCATCTATCACTTCAAACCTCTTGATTCAAATAAAAAAGACTGAAATGACTCAAATTGTTAATAGAGTTGCGAATAGCTCGCTGATCACAATCGACCTCAATTATATTTTTGAAAAAGAAATTTCTAATCAAATTATAAATTTCGATCTAAAAAATTTCTTGAAAGATGGACTCATCTTAATAGAAAAAGATTTTAGAGAAATGTTGAAAAACACTAACTGGGAAATCTATAAAAATAAATATGTTCACCTCTATTGTAGCGACGAGCCTATCCTCCCTGGCTGGGCATTTTTGTTGGTTCAATGCCACTTGGCTCCCTTTAGCGAATTTTGTGGAGTAGGAAACAAAAACGATTTTAATAACGCAGCCCTACAGCATTACATAAAAAATATGAATTTAGATGATTTTTCGGGTAAGCCTATCATCATCAAAGGTTGTGGAAATATGAAAATCAACGAACAAACTTATCTATCGCTCATTGCAAAATTACAGCCCGTAGCCAAATCTCTCATGTACGGAGAAGCTTGTAGCACAGTTCCTCTTTACAAGAAAAAATAAGAATTATTTAAAAAGAAAAAACCCGCAAAATGCGGGTTTTCTTTTATGATATTAAATTGAGAGCAAGAATTATAATTGTGGTCCTGCTTCAACCAATTTTTTACCTTCTTCGTTATCTGTATATTTCTCGAAGTTTTTGATAAATCTACCAGCAAGATCTTTTGCTTTTTCTTCCCATTCAGAAGCGTTTGCATAAGTATCTCTTGGATCAAGGATTCCTGAATCCACACCTGGCAATGCAGTTGGAACTTCTAAGTTAAAGATTGGAACAACTTTAGTTTCTGCTTTATCGATAGAACCATCTAAAATAGCGTTGATGATTGCACGAGTATCTTTGATAGAGATACGTTTTCCAGTACCGTTCCATCCAGTGTTTACTAAGTAAGCAGTAGCGTTGTTTGCTTCCATTTTCTTAACTAATTCTTCACCGTATTTAGTTGGGTGTAAAGAAAGAAATGCAGCACCGAAACATGCAGAGAAAGTAGGTTGTGGGCTAGTTACACCACGCTCAGTACCTGCAAGTTTAGCAGTAAATCCACTCAAGAAGTGATATTTAGTTTGCTCTGGAGTCAATTTAGAAACTGGAGGCATTACACCGAATGCATCAGCAGTCAAGAAAATAACTTTTTTAGCTGGTCCTGCTTTAGAAACTGGTTTTACGATATTCTCGATGTGGTAGATTGGATAAGAAACACGAGTGTTTTGAGTTACAGATCCATCAGTAAAGTCGATTTTACCATTTTCATCTACAGTTACGTTTTCTAATAAAGCATCGCGTTTGATAGCTCCGTAGATTTCTGGTTCAGCATCTTTATCAAGGTTGATAGTTTTTGCGTAGCATCCACCTTCGAAGTTGAATACACCTTCATCATCCCATCCGTGCTCATCATCACCGATAAGTTTTCTGTTAGGGTCTGTAGATAAAGTTGTTTTACCAGTACCTGAAAGTCCGAAGAAGATTGCAGTATCACCTTTCTCACCCACGTTAGCAGAACAGTGCATTGAAGCGTACCCTCTTAATGGTAAGTAGTAGTTCATCATCGCGAACATACCTTTTTTCATCTCACCTCCGTACCAAGTACCTCCAATTACTTGCATTTTTTCAGTCAAGTTAAATACAGTATAAACTTCAGAGTTCATTCCGTATTTTTCATATTCTTTGTTAGAAGTTTTAGAAGCGTTCATTACTACGAAATCTGGCTCACCAAAGTTTTTCAATTCTTCTTCAGTTGGGCGGATAAACATGTTAGTAACGAAGTGTGCTTGCCATGCTACTTCTGTAATGATTCTTACTTTAAGTCTAGATTCTTCGTTAGCACCACAGAAACCATCTACTACAAATAATCTTTTATCAGAAAGTTGTTTTGTAGTAATATCTTTAAGGTGATTCCAAGCTTCTTGGCTTAGTTTTTTGTTATCGTTTGGAGACTCAGGAGTAGTCCACCAGATAGTATCTCTAGTTACATCATCTTCTACGATGAATTTGTCTTTAGGAGAACGACCTGTGAATTCACCAGTCATCACATTCACTGCTCCTAATTCTGTTACTTGTCCTTTTTCAAAGCCTTCTAGTCCTGGCTTAGTTTCTTCTTCAAAAAGTTGTTCGTACGATGGGTTGTGTACAATTTCTTTTACGTTTTTAATCCCGTAACTTTCTAAAGCTTTTTTTAAGTTTTCCATGATTTAATTAAATTTGATGGTGTAAAATTATAAAGTTATTTTTTATTTCGCCACATAAACAAACCTAAAATAAATCACCTTTTTCTAAATTATAACTTTTAGATAAAGATTAAACTCATTTAAAAACTCCTCCAGTGTACTATAAACACATATAAAACAGCCTACTTAAGCATTACTTATACGAACCTACACATAAAACCAAAGGCTAACAAAAATCAGCTAACGAAATAAAGTTGCACAAAACATTTTTTAATTTTTTGGTGTTTATTCATGAAAGTTTCTTATTTTTGCCCTGTTTAAATAAAAAAGAAAAATTATGTCAGACATTACATCAAGAGTAAAAGCTATTATTGTAGACAAATTAGGTGTTGAAGAAAGCGAAGTTACTCCAGAAGCAAGCTTCACTAACGACTTAGGAGCAGATTCATTAGATACTGTAGAATTAATCATGGAGTTTGAAAAAGAATTTGATATCCAAATTCCAGACGATCAAGCTGAGAAAATTTCTACTGTAGGACAAGCTATTCAATACATAGAAGAAGTAAAATAAGTAATAATTATTAAATCTTTTTATGAAGTTAAAAAGAGTTGTAATTACAGGGTTAGGCGCACTCACTCCCATTGGTAATACTTACAATGAATATTGGAACAACTTACTAAAAGGGGTGAGTGGAGCTGCGCCCATTACTTTATTTGATGCCTCGCAGTTCAAGACCCAGTTCGCTTGTGAGGTTAAAAATTTCGACCCGCTGCAGCATTTCGATAAAAAAGAAGTGCGCAAGATGGATCGTACTGGGCAATTAGGTATCGTAGCTGCAAGAGAAGCTGTCGAAAACAGCGGTATTCTTGAAGCTAGCAACCTAGACAAAACCAAAATTGGTGTAATCTGGGGCTCTGGAATCGGAGGATTACTTACCTTTGAGCAAGAAGTTTCTAACTATGCAACTGGAAACGGCACCCCTAGATTTAACCCATTCTTTATCCCAAAAATGATTGCCGACATCACGCCTGGATTAATTTCCATGGAATTCGGTTTTATGGGACCTAACTATACCACAGTTTCAGCCTGTGCCTCATCTTCAAATGCAATTATTGATGCGTTTAATTTAATCCGTTTAGGCAAAGCAGACGCTATCGTAACAGGAGGCTCAGAAGCAGCAATTACTGCAGCGGGAATTGGTGGTTTCAACGCACTACATGCACTTTCTACACGAAATGATGATCCAGCAACAGCTTCTAGACCTTTTGACAAGGACAGAGATGGCTTTGTAATGGGCGAAGGTGCAGGTGTTATGATTTTAGAAGAATATGATCATGCCGTGGCTCGTGGCGCAACTATCTATGCAGAAGTTGCAGGAGGCGGAATGTCTGCCGACGCTTATCACATGACAGCTCCACACCCAGATGGATTAGGCGTATATCATGTAATGAAAAATACGCTAGAAGATGCCAACATTCAGCCAAACGAGGTAGATCACATCAATATGCATGCGACTTCTACTCCACTAGGAGATATTGCAGAACCTAAAGCTGTAGTGGATTTCTTTGGAGATCATGCCAAAAACATTCAAATCAATGCGACTAAATCTATGCATGGTCACTTGCTAGGTGCTACAGGTGCTGTGGAAGCGATTGCTACCATTGGAGCCGTGTACAACGGAATTGTGCCACCTACCATCAACCTGCATGAGAAAGATGAAAAAGTAGCTGATTTAGATTATACTTTCAACGCTCCAAAAGAAAAAGAAATTCGCTATGCAATGAGCAATACTTTTGGATTCGGCGGACATAATGCATGTGTTTTATTTAAAAAATATTCTTAAACAATGTTTCTCCAAAATTTTTGGAAAAAGGCTTTTTCTTCTCCTAAAAAAAGTGAGAATAAAACAGACTTGCCTCAAAAATTATTGGAGTTACTAGGTTTTAGCCCAAAAAATTCATCGCTTTTCATCGAAGCTTTAACACCGAGAAGTGCTCAATTAAGATCTGCGGAAGGAGAGGCTTTTAATTATGAAAGATTAGAGTTTCTTGGCGATGCGATGTTAAGTGCTATTATCGCCGAATACCTTTTTGTAAACGCACCCAACCAAAAGGAGGGTTACTTAACTAAAATGCGTGCAAAAATCGTAAGCAGAAAGCATTTAAACCAAATCGGAAACGATATGGGACTTTTAAGCCTAATAGATTCTGATTTAAAGAAAAAAGTAACACTCGGCGCAAATGTTTGCGGTGATATGTTTGAATCGCTCGTGGGAGCTATCTACGAAGATCAAGGTTATGAAGTTACCAAAAACTTTATTTACAAAAGTGTAATTACTCCTTATGTAGACTTAGAAAATCTAGAAAATAGAATTTCTAGCTACAAAAGTTTGATGCTAGAATGGTGCCAGAAAAATAAATTTAAACTTAGATTTGACACCCAAGAGGAAAATAATGCTGAGGAAGTAAAAGTTTTCGTATCTGTCTTATACTTAGACGAAAAAGAAATTGCTAAAGGTCGCGCTACTTCGAAGAAAAAAGCAGAGGAAAAAGCGGCTAAGCGTGCTTATTTTAATTTTCAGAAAGAAATTTCAGCGCAATGCCTATAAGTTTTTTAGACCTTGATGAGGACGAAGAAGAGGAGTTTCTGCTCTATGGCGTCGTGTCTCCCAACATGATGGACTATAAGTTTATATATCATGTAAATCTTCTACTTTCTACAAGTTTTGTGTTTCAACCAGACTTAGATGTTTACTTTCGTGGACAACTAGCTCATTTTGGCAACTATTACTATTTCGATTTTGACTCGAAAAATGATTGTTATTTTATTAACAATATCTCCAGAACCACCGAAAGTCTAATGCCCGAAAACTCTTTATTCCAAAGCATGGAAGAGCGTTTTTATCTGCTAGAGAGGTACAAAAGATATAATTTCTTATTAAAACTTAGTGGTAACATAACAAAAGAACCTAGTTTTGCCTTATCTTTGCAGAAATTAAATTTTATATACGAAACGCAATTATTAAATTTAACCAAGACAGAAAAAAATCTATTACTAATATGAATAATTTCAATAAAAAAACTAAAATCGTAGCTACCCTTGGACCTGCTACAGATTCCAAAGAAATCATCAGAGATATGATTATGAACGGAGTTGATGTGTTTAGAATCAACTTCTCTCACGCAGACTATTCTGATGTAGAGCGTCGTGTTAAATGGATTAGAGAGATCAACGAAGAAGAAGAATTAAATGTAGGAATCCTAGGCGATTTACAAGGTCCTAAACTTAGAGTAGGAGTTGTAGAAGAAGGCTCTTTTCTTGAGCCAGGAGACATTCTTACCTTTACACACGAAGAGGTAATTGGAAACAGCAAACGCGTTTTCATGACTTATGAGCTTTTTGCCCAAGATGTAAAAGTGGGTGAAAAAATCTTAGTAGATGACGGAAAATTGATTTTTGAAGTGATCGAAACCAACATGAAAGATGAAGTAAAGGCACGCGTGATTCAAGGTGGAGAGCTTAAATCTAAAAAAGGTGTAAACTTACCAAACACTAAGATCTCATTGCCAGCACTTACACCTAAAGATATAGAAGATGCTATTTTCGCTATGAAAATGCACCTAGATTGGATAGCTTTAAGTTTCGTGAGACATGCACAAGATGTGGTAGATCTTAAAAACTTAATCAGAAAAAATTGTGATCACAAAATTCCAATCATTGCAAAAATCGAAAAGCCTGAGGCTCTTGCTAATATAGATGAAATTTTACCTCAGTGTGATGCTCTAATGGTGGCTCGTGGAGATTTAGGTGTTGAAATCCCAATGGAAGAAGTGCCTACAGCTCAAAAAAGATTGGTAGATAGAGCTAAATTGGCTAGAAAACCTGTAATCATTGCTACTCAAATGATGGAGAGCATGATTGAAAACCTTACGCCTACTCGTGCAGAGGTGAACGATGTTGCCAACTCGGTAATGGACGGTGCTGATGCTGTGATGCTAAGTGGAGAAACTTCGGTAGGAAAATATCCTGTACAAGTGATCAAAACTATGGCAAATATTTTAAGATCCGTAGAAAATGATCCGCACATTCAAGTGCCACCTCACAAACCTACTGACTTAACTGATGATCGATACATCACTAATGTGATTTGTTATAATGCAGCAAAAATGTCTAAAGATGTGGATACAAAAGCTATCGTTACTATCACCTATTCTGGGTACACAGCTTTCCAAATCTCATCTCACAGACCTAATGCAGGTATTTACATCTTCTCTCCAAATAAACGAATTTTAGGCATGCTCAACTTGCTTTGGGGTGTGCGTGCGTTCTACTATCGTGGAGATAAAAACACTGACGAAACAGTGGTAGAAGTAAATAAATACTTACAAGATCGCAAACTCGTAAAAAAAGGAGATTTCGTAATCAACTTAAATGCGATGCCTGTGTTTAGAAAAGGTATTACCAACACATTGAGACTTACTACAATTGTAGATTAATCTTATATATTTTATTTCCTAAAAAGGAAGAATGATTTGCTCATTCTTCCTTTTTTCTTTATTAAATTTCAGAGAAAAATAAAATCCCCGAGTTATTGAACTCGGGGATTTTTAATATTGCTTTTTTTTACTTTAGTGAGTAAACTCTAATCCGCTAATTATTTAAAATATTCATTAAACTGAGCAGCTCTACTACCAATTTTTAAAATCTTATTGTTTTTATCCAATAAAATCATTGTTGGGGTGCCATCTACTGCAAATTCTTTTACTATTGGGCTATCCCATTTCAGCAAATCGCTATAGTTATACCAACCGGCATCTTTCACATAAGGCAAATAATCCTCTTTTTGTAAATCTACTGCAAAAGCTAAGATTTCGCCCCCAGACTTTTTAAATTCTTGATAAAACTCTTTTAAATACGGCATTTCGTGCTGGCAATGTCCACACCATGAGCCCCAGAACACAATTAATTTCTTATCTGTCTTAATATCATATAAGCTTTTTTTGCCATTTACAGGACTTTTAAATACTATGTTTGGAGCTGTTTTCCCTACTTGTATGTTGTTTGAACCTTTTAATAAGGCTTTCAGTTCTGGATTAATTTCGCAGGTGAGAGCAGCTGCTCTATCGGTATATTTCTGAGCTAAATCTTTGAAATTGCTCGCTTGCATAAGGTTGATAACTGTAAGCAATACAGATTGCCCTCTAGAGGTATCCTCTCCCACAGCATCTAGCAAATCATCTGTGGCTTGTGTGATTAGTTGCTCAGCTTGCTCACGAGTTGCAGCAGGTCTAGAAGCTCCTATTAAATATTGCGATGTAAGATCTCTTAAAAAACCAAAATTTTCTAAATTCTCTCCATCTTTTACCAAGTGGCTCTTAATTTCTTCGTTAGCCGCACCTGGTTGCTCTGCGTTTTTCTCTATCAATTCTTGAATAGTGAGATAGTATTTCAAATCTGGATTCTTAACCTCAAAAGCTGGCATGTTGCTTATACGCTGAGATTCTTTTTCCAGTGCTTTGTAAAACTCCTGCTCAGGCTTGTAAAAAGTCATTAATCCCGCCAAACTTTTATCTCTAATGTTTAAATAATTTTGATAATTAATGTATTCTTGATGTTCTTTATTAATTCCGCCAGTGTACTGCACTGAATGATTCGGATCATTAACATCTAAACTTAAATTGATATCCTTATTATCTGCAAACACCTGGTATCCTCCTCTGTTCAAGCTTAAATTAATTAAGCCTTTGTAAGCCCTTGGAAAAGTATAGCTAAAGAATCCATCTTTGTTGGTTTCCACTTTCTGAGCTAAATGTGAAACTCCGTTTTCAAAAACTCTAATAACAACGGGTTTATTATCATAGTTTTTTAACTGTCCTTTGATTGTAAATTGAGCTTGCGCACTCTGCAACAAACAGATAGCGACAAGCAATGTGCATATCTTTTTCATCATTAAAAAATTTATTTCGTTCGGTAAAAAAGCAAAAATCTGTCCAAAAATGAACAGATTTTCACTATTTATATAATTTTTGTTTTAAAGCTCAAGTGCTCTTCTGATTTCTGCATCAGAAGTTCCTCCCATAAGCAATTCAGCAGGATTTTCCACAGCTTCTTTCACTGCCACCAAGAAACCTACGGATTCTCTACCGTCGATGATTCTGTGGTCGTATGAAAGGGCTACATACATCATCGGTGCAATGGCGATTCCTCCGTTTTTCACTACGGGACGCTCAACGATGTTGTGCATTCCTAAAATTGCCGATTGTGGCGGATTGATGATAGGTGTAGACATCATAGAACCGAATACTCCACCATTGGTAATGGTGAATGTTCCGCCAGTCATCTCATCAATCGTGATTTTTCCATCTCTTACTTTAATGGCTAAATCTTTAATATTTTGTTCAATTCCTCTGAATGTGAGCATTTCTGCACTGCGTACTACGGGCACCATCAATCCTTTTGGCCCTGAAACAGCAATCGAAATATCCATAAAGTCATACGACACTTTGTAATCTCCATCAATCATAGAGTTTACATCTGGATACATTTGCAATGCACGCACTACGGCTTTGGTAAAGAAAGACATAAAGCCTAAACCTACGCCGTGTTTTTCTTTAAATTCGTCCTTGTATTTTTTTCTAATTTCAAAAATAGCGGTCATATCCACCTCGTTGAAGGTAGTAAGCATTGCTGTCTCGTTTTTGGCACTTACCAATCTCTGTGCTAATTTTCTACGCAAAGAAGAAAGTTTTTTGCGCTCGGTACCACGATTTGCATACGATGGAGCACTTCCCATGGCAGGCACATATTGTTCTGCATCGGCTTTGGTAATTCTACCATCTTTGCCTGTTCCTTTTATTTCTTTTGGATCGATATTTTTCTCAGCCAAAATCTTTTTTGCTGCTGGCGAAGCAGTTCCCGTTGCATAAGTTTCTTTTTTCTCTTCTACTTTTGGAGCTTCCTCTTTTGGTTTTTCTTCTGCTTTGGTTTCTTTTTTCTCCTCAGATTTAGTGCCTGCTGGTTTGCTTGCATCACGATCGATTAAGCAAACGACTTGCCCCACCTCAACGGTGTCCCCTTCTTCTGCTTTTAGCGTAATTACTCCACTTTCTTCGGCAGGAAGTTCTAGCGTAGCTTTGTCTGAATCTACTTCTGCGATGGGCTGATCTTTTTCTACATAGTCGCCATCTTTTACAAGCCAAGTAGCTATTTCTACTTCAGTTATCGATTCCCCTGGAGAAGGAACTTTCATTTCTAAAATGCTCATTATTTCTATTTTTTTATTTTTTATTATTAAGGTTAAATGTTTCGTTGATTACATTTTGTTGATTTTTGTACCAAGCCTTGAACGAACCTGTGGCTGGTGCAGCCGACTCATGTGGCGCAACCACTTCCCATGGCAATTCGCGTAGATTTCTTAAAATATAGCTCCAAGCTCCCATGTTTTCTGGCTCCTCTTGCACCCACACCAAGCTTTCGTGGTTTTTGTATGATTTAATTAATTTCTTAATTTCTTCTACGTTTAATGGATACAATTGTTCTAGACGAATGATGGCAACATCGTCTCGCTTATTTTCTTTTCTATAATCTAATAAATCATAGTACACTTTTCCTGTGCAAAAAACGAGTCTTTTCACATTTTTCTTTACCACAGTATCATCAATAATCGGCTGGAATGTTCCTTCTGCCAACTCCTCAATGCTTGACTTTACTTGTGGATGTCTCAGCAAACTTTTTGGAGTAAATACTACCAAAGGCTTGCGATAATTGGTGTGCATTTGTCTTCTTAACAAATGATAGAAGTTTGCTGGTGTAGTGCAATTTGCTACAAACATATTTCCGCGTGCACACAATTGCAAATAACGCTCTACTCTAGCCGAAGAGTGCTCTGCTCCTTGCCCCTCGTAGCCGTGAGGGAGTAGCATTACGAGCCCGTTTTGCATTTTCCATTTATCCTCTGCAGCAGAAATATACTGATCGATTACAATTTGTCCGCCATTGGAGAAATCTCCAAACTGCGCTTCCCAAATGCTTAAAGTTTTCGGTGCTGCCATGGCATAGCCATAATCAAATCCCAAAACTGCATATTCCGACAACAAAGAGTTGTAAATCTGCAATTGGGCATCTTTATTCACGCTATTAAGCAAAATAAATTCTTCTTCGGCATCTTCTGTTTTCACCAAGGCATGACGATGAGAGAAAGTACCTCTTTCTACATCTTCTCCAGAGATTCTCACATTGAATCCTTCTTTTAACAAAGAGCCATAGGCAAGCAATTCAGCCATTCCCCAATCAATGGAATTTTCTTTAAATACCATTTCGTGTCTTTGTTCATACAAACGCTGAACTTTTTTGATGAATTTCTTATCGCTAGGGAGTTTTGTAATAGTTTCTGCTATTTCTTTTAAATCTTTTAAATCTGATTTTGTCTCCACTGGCTCAAGCATGGTATCGATTCTTTTTAATTCAAAATCTTCCCAAACTTCTGGCATAAATGGATCGAGCGTATTTTTCTCGATTTTCTTCGACTCCTCAAAATGGTTTTCCAAGATTTGTCTAAAGTCCTCTTCCATTTCTCGCAAAAATTCATCGCCCACAACGCCTTCTTTGGCTAGACTTTCTTTGTAAATCTCTCGAACATTCGGGTGTTTTGCAATGATTTTGTATAATTTAGGTTGCGTAAATCTTGGCTCATCTCCTTCGTTATGCCCATATTTTCTATAACCTAGCAAATCTATGAAAACATCGGCGTTAAACTGCATTCTGTAATCCACAGCAAAACGCATCGCATGTATCACTGCCTCTACATCATCTGCATTAACATGCAATACTGGACTAAGCGTAACTTTTGCCACATCAGTACAGTAGGTACTGCTTCGCCCGTCTAGGTAATTGGTAGTGAAGCCGATTTGGTTATTGGTAACGATATGGATTGTCCCTCCTGTTTTGTAGCCCTCTAGCTTTTCCATCTGCACCACTTCGTAGATGATTCCTTGTCCAGAAATGGCAGCATCTCCGTGTAATAAAATTGGGATAATTTTATTGAAGTCTCCTTTGTACTCCAAATCTGCTTTGGCACGAGCGATTCCCTCTACCACCGCATCTACAGTTTCTAGGTGCGACGGGTTCGGTGCTAGATTAATTTTCACTTTTTTGCCTTTTGGCGTTTCGGTATAAGTGGTTGAACCTAAATGGTATTTCACATCACCATCAAAGAAATCGTCTTCAAACTCTTTTTTCTCAAATTCACTGAATATTTGCGAATAATTTTTCTTAAAGACATTTGCCAAAACGCTTAATCTTCCGCGGTGTGCCATGCCCACGACATATTCTTGCACGCCAGCTTCTGCCCCACGAGTGATGATTTCGTCTAATCCTGGAATCACAGATTCCACGCCCTCGCCAGAGAATCGTTTTTGCCCCACAAATTTTTTGTGCAAAAAGTCCTCAAATGCAGTAGCTTCATTTAATTTATGTAAAACTTGTCTTTTTTCTTCCGTCGTAAGTTTTGGTTGGTTCAAATTTTTATTCAACCATTTTTGAATCCATTCTACGATTTCAGGTTTTCTTATGTACATGTACTCCACCCCAATCGATTGGCAATACATTTTCTCCAAATGATCTATAATCTCTGCCAATGTATGGTTTGAGCCCATGCCGAGCATTTCTCCCGCGTCAAAAGTAGTGTTCAAATCCTCTTTAGACAGTCCGAAGTTTTCTAAATCCAAAGTAGGTCTATAAGTTCGGCGATTTCTCACGGGATTGGTCTTGGTAAACAAGTGCCCACGAGAGCGATAGCCATTGATTAAGTTTATAACTTTAAACTCTTTTCGGATTTTTTCGGGCACGGTTTCATCACAAACTACTTGTTCAGATAACTCGTCGTCTCCATAACTTTGTTGTCCAAAATCAAATCCTTGAAAGAAGCTTCTCCACGAAGGATCCACACTATCAGGGTATTTTTTATATTTCTGATACAGCTCATCTATGTACTCTGCATGTACGGCATTTAGGAAAGAAAATCGTTCCATCTTTTAGTTTTACACGGGTTTATATTAAACAAATATAATCATTTACAACTCATTTTGATAAATTGAAATGATATTGATGCCGTAAATTAAAGATTTTTTAAGTTTTTTGCCAAAAAAAAGTCCCCTAATCTAATGATTAAGGGACTCATTTAAACTGAATTTAATTTATGTCTATGTAAATAAAATTACATTTATGAAATTAGAATTGGTATCCTAAACCGATAGAGAACACTCCGTTTTTGAAGTCGTTGTCATTTGATACACTGATAGTTTTCAATGACTCATTGTCTTTGTCAAATACATTGGTAAGACCTAAATCATAACGAGCATCAATTGTTAATCCGATTGGAGTTTTGTAACCTGCTCCGAACACTAAACCGAAGTCAAATCCAGATACCGCATCATCTAAATTAACTTTTGTTGTGTTGTTAAATAATTTGCTATCGTATTCCCAATCTGCACCTGTTTTAAATCCAAATTGTGGACCTGCTTGAATGTTAAACCCATCAGCTACATATACTTTGGCTAAAACTGGTACATTGATGTATTGTAGTTTCAATTTGCTATCGCCTAGCAACTTGCCTTCCCATTTAGCTCCTTGTGTAGAGTACTGAACCTCTGGCTGGATTGAGAAACGCTCAGTTACAGGAACTTCTACAAACAATCCTACATTGTATCCGCTAAGACCTTTAACATCGGTATCTTTTGCAGTATCGCCTCTTAATGTAGAGTAGTTATATCCTGCTCTTGCGCCAATTTGTAAGCTTTCCATTGATTGAGCATTCAATCCTACGATTCCTGAAAATGCAATTGCTGCTGTTAAAACTAATTTTTTCATTTTTTTAAAATTTTATGTGTTATGCTCTTTAATTAAACAAAGTGCATGCCAAAAATACCCCACCATTGCAAAAAACAACGCAATGCATTAAATAAAAGACACTTACAACACTCCAAATTACACAAAAAAAAGCACCCTATTTTGATGAAAAAATAGAGTGCTCTTGATTTTTTGTCTAAATCTAACCTTTAAAAAGAATAGCCTACGCCTACTGAGAATATTCCGTTTTTGAAATTATCTTTAGCGCCAACTGCTTTTATAGCTTCTTTCACAGTTTGGTCATCATTCACTACATTTGTTAAGCCTAGTGTGTAGCGTGCATCGATAGAAAGCCCTACTACTGGCACACGATAGCCCAAACCTAGCACAGCTCCAAAGTTGGTGCCTTTTGCCATTTCTCCACTACTTATGTTTTTCCATGCTTGGTTCACGCGAGCTTTGTCAAAGCTATAATCGCTTCCTGTTTTGAAAGATATTTGAGGCCCGAACTGCACATTTAATCCACTAACTATATAATATTTAGCTAAAATAGGGATATTAATGTTCTGAGTTTTGAACTCATCTCCTTCATTAAACAAGTTTTTAGCTCCTTGTGTAGAGTAATAAACCTCTGGCTGAACGCTCCATTTTCCTAACAACGGAACTTCTGCAAAAAGACCTACTTGGTACCCGCTACGCCCTTCAAGGCTTAAACCTGTTGCCGCTGTACCTCTAAGGCTTGAGTAGTTGTATGCACCTCTTACTCCAAAGCCCAAATGTTGCGCTTGCATTGAGCACAGACCTATCAGTGCCACAACGCTTGTTAAAATTAACTTTCTCATTGATTCAAATTTTTAATTTGTTGAATTGATTCTTGATTTAATATATTTAAAACTGTTTCTTTCGTGAGCTCATACTCGTTTGGCAGCTCATCTATGTTATACATTAATTCTGTAAATACCTTCTCGGTAAGCGAACGCAATCCTCTTGCCCCCAAACCTAATTCCATAGTTTTATCCACAAAGCACTCTATGGCTTCTGGCGTTATGCTCAGCTGAACGCCGTCCATTGCAAATAATTTCTCAAATTGCTTAATTAAAGCATTTTTGGGCTGAGTCAAAATCGCATAAAGCGCATCTTTAGACAAGGGGTCTAAATGCGTTACCAACGGCAATCGACCTAAAAGCTCTGGAATTAAACCAAAACTTCTTAAATCTTGCGCATTTACATATTTAAGCAATCCTTTTTCGTCTAACTTCTCGGAATTTTCATTCTTAAACCCAATTGCATTGGTATTCAAACGGCGAGCGATATCTTTTTCAATTCCAGCGAAAGCTCCACCTGCTATAAACAATATATGCTTGGTATCCACCTGAATGTATTTTTGGTCTGGGTGTTTTCTCCCTCCCTGTGGTGGCACATTCACGATAGAGCCCTCGAGCAACTTCAACAATCCTTGCTGAACGCCCTCTCCCGAGACATCTCTCGTGATAGATGGATTGTCGCCCTTTCTTGCAATTTTATCGATTTCGTCTATAAATACAATTCCTCGCTGAGCCTTCTCCACATCGTAATCTGCGGCTTGCAATAAGCGAGTGAGCAAACTTTCCACATCTTCGCCCACATAACCAGCTTCGGTAAGCACTGTGGCATCTACAATGGTGAAGGGCACTTGGAGTTTTCGCGCAATGGTCTTGGCAAGCAAAGTTTTCCCCGTACCTGTTTCTCCCACAAGCAAAATATTGGATTTTTCGATTTCCACCTCATCTTCTCCTATTGTTTGCCCTAGGCGTTTGTAGTGATTATACACCGCTACGGAAAGGATCTTTTTAGCATCTTCTTGCCCGATTACATATTCATCTAGCGCTGCCTTAATTTCCTTAGGCGATTTCAAATCAAATTCAAGAGAGGCACTTTGTTTTTGTTTAAAAACGCCATCTGCTTCTAGCATATTATAGGCCTGTTCTACACATCTGTCGCATATATTTCCGTGGATTCCAGAGATTAATAAATCGACTTCGTCCTGTGTTCTGCCACAAAAGGTACAACTACTTTTTTTATTAGACATAAACTATCTTTCTTCTTTTATTTTAAGGCAAAGATAATAAAATACCTATAATTAATCTCATAATTAAGTGTTAGTATAAAAAACCAACGACTATATTTTGGTTTTTAAAGGGTTTGGTATTACTTTTGCATAAATGAACGACTATTCATTAAAATTATGGCAAGAATAACAGACAGATCCAAAATCGCTAAAATACACGAATCCATCATAGATACGGTGGTAGCAGAAGGTATTAAAAACGCTTCGGTAGCCAAGATTGCTAGAGAAGCGGGAGTTTCCACGGGATATTTATACAGATTTTATCCAGGAAAAGAAGAACTTATCCAAGCTATTTACAACGACTTATTTAAACGAAACACAGACATGCTCTCTCAATTATTGGAGAAAGAAGAGCGACTAGAGTTTGTAATCAGCAAGTTTATTTCATTTCTTTTCGACCAAGCAAATAATCATCCTAATCATGTTTTATTTTTCTTAAAACTTATGACGGATTATTCTTTTCAATTAAGAACAAAAGAATCAAATATTTTAATCGAAATTTGTGAAAAAGCATTATCTTTAGGACTTAAAACTAAAGAGATTAGAGAAGAGATTACACCAGAAATACTTTACACCGTAATAGTGGGCACCACCTTCTTTTTAATCAACTTGAGAAAAAGAAGAATTTTCAAGGATTCATCTCTCACGACCGATGATATAAATATGATGACAAAACTATACACCAAAGCTTTAGCTTAAAAAAAAACAATGAAAAAGATTAAACTATTCCTATGTCCCATTTTGCTTACGCTCAGCCTATCGGCACAAGCGCAAAGCCTGAGCCTAAATGAGGCGCTCAACTTAATGGAAAACAAAAATGGCAAGCTCAAAGGTTATGAAAAACAAGCCCAAGCTGCCGATTTTGGGGTTGATGCTGCGCAAGGACTTCACCTTCCGCAGGTAAGCATGAGCGGAAAAATCATTCATATGAATGATGAACTTTCGCTTAATTTAAACAAATATAAATACGAATTAGCTTCGATTGTTCCATTTTTAAAACCTAGTAAAATGGGCGATTGGCGCATTCCATTCCAAGAGGCTGATGTGATGACGCTGCAAGCTGATGTGAAGTGGCCAATCTTTACTGGAGGAAAAATCAAAGCTGCTAATCGCGCAGCTGAACTTAAAAAAGATTTGGCAGTAAAAGAAGTAGAAGATGTTAAATCTAAATTGATTTCCGAAGTATCTACTCGCTACTTCCAAGTGCAGCTGGCACAAGAAGCCGTGAAAGTAAGGGAACAAGCCAAAGAAGCGGCAGAAAAGCATTTCTACAACGCTCAGCAATTAGAAAAAAATGGAATGATTGCCCCCGTAGAAAAAATGATGGCAGAAACAGCCGTTGCCGATGCCGATCGTGAATTGCAAGGTGCCGAAAAAGATGTCGCACTTGCCGAAGCGGCTCTTTGGGGAGCTCTGAACACAGAAAAATATACCGATGATTTAAGCACTCCTCTCTTTGAAGTGGCTTTGCTTAAAGGGCTAGAATATTACCAAGAACAAGCCAAGGAAAATTATCCAGAAATTGCTAAGGCTCGCCTTAAAAAGCAATTGGCAGAACAAGATGTTACGCTAAAGAAATCTAAGTTTATGCCAGACATCGCACTAGTGGGCTCTAAATATTTGCTAACAGAAAACTTGCCTATTACCGAGCCAGATTGGTATGTAGGCGTAGGCATGCAAATAGATGTCTTTACTGGATTTAAGAACAAAAAAGAGTATGAGCAATCCATGGCAGTGAGCGAAAGTGTTGATTTCTTGACGAAACAAGCCGAGCGAGATATTCAAACTTTGGTGAAAAAACAATTTACCGAAATCCAAAAACAACAAGAACAATTGGAAAGTTTGAAAAAATCCTTAGCCTTTGCCGAGGAGCTTGTGCGCGTGAGAGAAAAAGCATTTTACGAAGGTTTTGCTAAATCAGTAGATGTGGTAGATGCCAACCTTTATTTGGCTTCGATCAGAATGAAAAAGCTCCAAGCACTTTTTGCCATGGACAAGGCTTTGACCGAAATGCTTGAAACTTGCGGACTAAGCAATACTTTAAATCAATACATTATTCAATAAAAATCTATTTAAATTAATTTTTTAAGAAATTCTATTCTTTAGTTATGAAAACAAAAGATATCATCAGCATCATTATCACCCTTATCGTTTTCGGAACAGTTGTGGGGCTTTCAATTTGGTATTACAATCGCCCGCAAGAAAACTATTTGCAGGGGCAGGTAGAGGCTACGCAAATCAATGTAGCACCTAAAGTGCCAGGTCGTGTGAAAGAAATTTTTGTTCAAGAAGGACAAAAAGTAAAAGAAGGAGATTTACTCCTGGAGCTTGAAAGTACCGAAATTCAAGCCAAAAAATCGCAAGCCGAAGCGGCAAAATCTGCTGCCGTAGCTCAAGAACAAAAAGCCTATGCGGGTGCAAGAAAAGAGCAAATCACAGGGGCATACAATGTTTGGCAACAAGCACAAGCTGCAGCAAACTTGGCAGAAAAAACCTATCAGCGTGTGAGCAATTTATATGAGGCTAAAGTGGTGCCTGCTCAGAAAAAAGATGAGGCATATACACAAATGGTGGCTCTCCAAAAGCAAGCCGCAGCAGCCAAGTCTCAGTACGAAATGGCTAAAAGTGGCACTCGTATCGAGGACAAAGAAGCGGCAGCTGCCATGGTAGCTAAAGCAAATGGAGCCATTGCCGAAGTAAACGCTTATCTTGATGGAGCAAAAGTTTATGCACCCTACAACGCAACCGTAGAAACCATTATCCCTACGCGTGGTGAAATCGTAAATGCTGGTTACCCTGTCATCAACTTGATAGACACCAACGACGAATGGGTGGTTTTCAACATTAGAGAAGACAAATTAGGGCACTACAAAGTGGGTGAAGTCTTCAGAGCCTTTGTACCTGCTTTGAACGACCAAGAAATCGAACTTAAAGTGAAACACATGGCAGTGCAAGCCGATTTTGCAACTTGGCGTGCCACTCGCTCAAGTGGAGATTTCGACCGCAAAACTTTCCAAATTAAGGCTTACCCTACCAAGAAAGTGGAAGGGCTAAAACCAGGAATGAGTGTTCTTGTGAAAGAATAAAAAACGCTTTTTTTTATTTTTTCATTCTTTAATTAAAATTAAAAACACTCAATCGTATGAAAAATGGTTTTTGGAAAGTATTTTTCTATGAATTTAAGATTCTAGTGGGCTCGCCTAAGAAGCTATTTTTGTGCTTGGGACTCCCCCTTATTTTATTTTTCTTCTTTGGATTATTATTTAAGGTAGGAACCCCGAATAGCTTTAAAGTCGCCGTGATAGATTACGACAAGTCCTCGACTTCGCGTAAGATCATTCGCTTGCTAGAATCCACTCCAGAAATCTCTTTTAGCGTAGCCTTAAACAACGAAGACGAGGCTAAAAAATTGCTAAAAAGAGGAGATATTTATGCCGTAGTTGTGCTCCCTCAAGGCATTCAAAAAAATGTACTTGATGGGCAACAATCAGAGATTATTTGCTACACCAATGGGCAATTTTTGTTGCCTGCGGGAAATATTCAAAAGGCATTTAGCACCACCATCGCAATGATTTCTGCGGGGATAGACATAGAAAAAAGAAAGAAAAAAGGGCAAGAAGGCTACTGGGCACATGCCGATGTGCAACCCATTAAGCTAGATGTGCATAATATGTATAATCCATATTCCAACTATGGGTATTACTTAATCACACCATTTTTGCCTTTTATGCTAGAAATGCTTGTAGTGATTTTAAGCATTTACATCATTGGCACACCGCTCAAATACGGCTTTGCCGATAGCTGGTTGCGCATGAGTGGAGGCAACTCTTGGGCAGCATTGTGGGGCAAGCTACTCCCCTACACCATTGTATTTTGCTTTGTGGGCTGGTTCATGAACTTTTACCTGTTCAGGATCATTGGCACACCTTTGCAAGTACCGCTGTGGAATGTAGTATTGCTCACATTTGTGCTTATTCTCACGCACCAGTTAGTCGCTGTTTTCTTTGTAAATATTACTAAAGATCTGCGTTCAGCACTCACTTTTGGTGGGGGATTCTGTGCCATTTGTTTCTCGTTTGGAGCATACACCTTCCCTATCGAAGGATTGCCAAAATTCATTCAAGATGTAAGTAACATTTTCCCTTATACGCACTTTATCAAATATTTTGTAAATCGTGCCATCAAAGGAATCCCAATGAATTATACTTTGCATAATTTAATCGCATTAGGAGCTTACTTTGTTTTGTTCTTATGCTCATATCCGTTATTTGTGAAAAAATTAAAAAGAGGAGGTTATGAATAGGTTTATCAACAGAATACACCTTGATGCTGGAAACTTTTACTACGCAATGATGAGAGAGTTTAAAAACATCTTCTCAGATGTTGCTGTATTGTTTTCATTCATCTTGGTGAGCACCGTCGTATCTTTCTTGTATGCTTATGTTTACTCAGACGAGGTTTTAACAGAGCTTCCGGTGGCTTATGTAGATTTAGACAACACTGCATATAGCCGACAATTTATCCGAATGATGGACGAAACCGAACAAGTGAGCATGAATCACAATTACGCCCAATTCCCAGAGGCGGTAAAAGCCTTTGAAGAAGAAAAAGTACGAGGAATTATCGTGGTTCCAGAGAATTTCTCAAAAAATCTTCAGAAATCTCAACAGCCCACAATTTCTGTGTACACCGATGGGGCTTATATTTTGTATTATAAGCAAGTGCTCACCGCTGCCAAATATGCGGTAGCCTACATGGGGGCAGGTGTTGAAATCAAGAAGATTGAAGCCAAAGGGAATTTACCCAAAGTGGCACAAATAGAGCGAGCACCACTTACGGGAAGTGCCGTAAACTTATATAACGCCAACGCAGGATATGGCACATTTTTGATTCCCGTAGTATTGGTAATCATCTTCCAAACCACGATGTTGCAAGCCATCGGAATCCTTGGCGGAACCATGCGCGAAAACCACAAGATGGTAAAACTATACCCAAACGCCAATCACACTTTTGGAATGCTACCAATCGTCATGGGAAAAGCCACAACTTACCTCATCATCAGCCTTTGTATTTTGGTGTACATGGTAGGATTTGTGATGCCATATTTCCACATCCCAATGCGTGGAAACTTATTGGAAGTCGTGGTGTATATGATTCCATTTTTGCTTTCGGTGGTGTACCTTGGTTTATTTTTGCTGAATTTCTTTAGAAAAAGAGAAGATGCCATTTTAGCCATTATGTTTACCTCGATTCCCGCCTTGCTCGTTACAGGTTTCTCTTGGCCTACGGATGCAATCCCTTGGTACATCGAGGGGCTTTCAAACCTAGTGCCTACCACATTGGGGGCAAAAGGCTTTGTAGCCATCACGCAGATGGGGGCAGACATCAACCTTATGCAAAAGGAATTTGTTTATCTATGGTTGCTCTGTATTTTCTATCTAATCCTAGCGGCTTTAACCTTTAAACGAATTTACCTTATTGAACAAGAGAGTTTGAAAAAACGAGAAAAAGCCTAATTCAAAAAAATCATTATATTTGGGCATTAAATTATCATTATATGAAAAAAATCGTATTGCTTTGTTTAGCAGCTTTAGGAATTGTGTCGTGTTCTAAAAAAACCGAAAAAACGGAATTTTCGCAAGAAGTCCTAAACCAAAGTGTAACAGAACTCACTAGCGGAGCCGAAACTACATTTGGCGAGGTTTTGAATGCACAAAAAGGCAAAATCACTTTGGTAGAAGTGTGGGCTTCATGGTGTGGCGATTGTGTAAAAGCAATGCCTGAGATGACTAAATTTCAAGCAGATCACCCAGACATCAATTACCTTTTTGTCTCCGTAGATAAAAGCGAGGAAGCATGGAAAAATGGAATCGAAAAATATGTATTGCCACACAATTTAAAAGGTGATTTCATCTTAATGTCTGGCGGCTGGGGCAAAGGCACCGAATCTGCTTTTACCCAATACATTGAGCTCGATTGGATTCCACGATACATGGTGCTTGACGAAGATGGAAAAATCAAACAATATTATGCTAAATCCATCGATGAAGTAAAATTATAATCCTTCGATTAAAGCATAAAAAAATCCCTTTCTTACAAGAAAGGGATTTTTTGTTTTTAGCCTTAAAAATTAAATCGGAATACGATTTTTCATCTCCTCGGCAAATTCGGTTTCATCTACAATTTTCCAATGGTAAATTTTGGCTAAAAGATAAATTTCTTCTAGATTTTGTAGCAGCTGCTCGTGTGCCTCTTTTCGCAAACTCGTTTGGTCGATAGTCTTCTCCACTTCTGCCACCGCGCGGCGTTTAATAGCGTTTAGTTCGTCTTTGCTAAAGGCATTCATTTTGCTTTGGCTCATTTCAAAAAACTCCACATCGGGATACATTTCAATCTGCAAAGGCGGAATTTTCTGGATATAAATCGTTTGGTTGGCAGGATCTAGCTTCACTTGCATTTTAGACAAATCATAAGACGCCTGCGCTTTCACTTCCACTTTTAGAAGCAAAGACTTGTCAAACGAGATTAAATTCCCCAAATAGCTACTCTTGCTTTTGTGCGAATAAAAGTTGGCATAAGTTTGCTCCGCTACCACCATTTTATTCAATCGCTGAATGCCATAGGCAATCGTAGAAGACGCCTCTTGCGCATGGTCTTTTTGCGTGGCTTTCATCACAAAAAAAGTGAGCAACGCCCCCAGCACCAGCAAGCCTAAGTATTTTAAGTATTTCATCTTATCCTCTATTTTGTTTAGCAAAGATAGTTTAGTTTTTTAATAGTAGGACTACGCACACCGCATTCTTCTTGATTCTTCTAGATTTTGCTAGAATCTAGAAGAATTTTAGCTAGAAGTTTTTGCATATACCTTAAAAGCTAATCACAAACAGCACTTATTTCCACCGCCTCTCTTTGTCGTAGCACAAAGACGAACTTTGAGCCTAAACAAAAGGGGGCTTTGTCGCACGACAAAGCCCCCTTTTGCAATAATATGTGATATAGTCCTTGCAAGGCAATTGCTTAGCCTATCACGATAGGAATGTTCAGCGTTTCGGTTCTAGGCTCTTTAAGTAAAGTGCTCCCACTGCTAAACTGCGTGGTTACGCGCAGCTCATAATTGCCATTAGCTAAATCTGCGGGTACCAAAATCAACAACCTTGATGGCTCGTTGAGCACCACATTCTCGGCAGGGAGCTTGGTTTCCTTTTGATTGTCTACGTTTTTAAAGGTTACTCCATTCTTAGGGTCTTCGCCTGCAATTTTGAGGTATGTGCCTTTGATTTCGGCGTTTTTCCCTTTGGTGAGCGTGCCATCGCTCTTGCCTGTTGCCTTGTCGGTAATGCTGAATAAGCTCATCGGGCTGGCTTGTTCCCCTAGTATTTCTACCTTGGTATCTTCACTGGCTTTTCTAAGCTCTAAGCCTTGGTTTACATTCACATACACCGAGTGCTTTTCTTTGTCAAAAGACTTGTCATAGAACACCCCTTTGATGGCAGGGCGCATGTATACCAAACCTGTGTTTACGCTATACCCATTCAGCACCAATTCCGAGGCTTTTCGGTTAAAGCGTGTGATGATGTCTACAGCGGTCTCGGTCTGAATTTCCATACCCTCTTTTTGTAAGGCTTCTATCACTTCTTTAAGCCCAAGGCTCCCGTTCATCAGTGGAACGGCGATAAAATCTGCCTTATCGTCTTTGGTTAAAAGATTAGGACGAAGCCATGCTTTTAAGTTGTTCATATTTATATTGTTTATTTATATTTATGATTTATATTCTTATTTGTAATGCTTCTTTTTATGGGGTTAATTCCCCACCTTTCCCATAAGGGAACAAAAAAGCCTGCAAAGTCTTTGTATATGTGCCTTTGCAGGCTTCTTCTTTCTTTGTTCTTTTGGCTTGACCCAAAAGAACGAAAAAGTCAAGAGCGAAGGCAGCGGTTTGCCTACGGCACGGGGTTCGCCTCCGCTATTTGAAAGCTTTGGCTTTCAAGTTCGCTATGGAGGCTCTCCCTAAACCTGCCTTCACTCACCCAAAGCATTCCAGCTCAAACAAAGCGAAGCGTTACCGAGCAAGTGCATGGGCAGTAGGCGGAGCGGAGCGCGTCCGAGGGACAAGCCTAGGGAGAAAGGGAGGCAAGCCCGCGTAGTCCTACGGTACGCAGTAGCCCATTTCTCTTGCTCTTGCTCCACATACTCCGCTATCGCGGACTTTGCAACTTTTTTCATCAAGGAAAAAAGTTGAAAGACTACACGCAAGAAGAACACCACACCCTATCAAGCACCCCCCTCCCAGAGGGAAATTAAAACCTCGCTAATCCTGGCGACAGCGCAACGGGCGCCCCCAGTAACGAAAGTTGCTACTGCTGGTGCTGCTATCGCTATCAACGAAGTACAAGTACCACGCGTCGGAACTACCGTACGGAGAAGAGGACCAGTACCAGCCACTAGGACTGCCTGGATTCGGACTCCATCCTCCAGCGTTCTTATCGCCCGCATAAGTGAGGTGCAACACATCAGACTGCCAAGCTTGTGCATTTTTACTTGGAAGTAAATTATTATAAGCGTTCCATTCCTGTTTTGTAGGCACATGGTAACCCGCAGGACATGGATTGGTGTAAGACTGTAATTGGTCAATGTTGTACCACTGCATATTTGGGTGGGTCATAGAACCACTGGTAGGAGAAGTATAAGTGGTAAGCTCGTGCCCATCGGCTGCTCTACCCCACTGGAAGTGTGACCCATAAGCATTTTCATCTCTTAATGACTTAGCCCCCTGCACTGGGTTAAAGGCTGGGTGGTCTACATTGGCGTAATTAGCCCCTAAGTTATTATTCAACCACAACTTGCCATCAAGCCCCATTACAGGCACATAGATAAATCTATGCTCGTACTCGCCATTGGTCATTACATTAAAGTTCTTATCTGGGATACCGCCTATACCTTTTAATACGACATTGTACTGCATGCCATTCATATCTATTGGGAAAGTCGCTATGTCGTAAGATTCCCCTGGTGCCATTTGCTTTACTAAATACTCTTGGTCGCTACCCCCCACCGTAATCGTTGCCTCTAACTCACCAGTTACGCCAAAGTTACCCGCAGGGATAGAGAGGCTTAAATTATTTACATCGTTGTTTTGTCCTGGTGCCGTTGTAATATTATTGACATTTACGGCATTATACGAACCTTTGCCTCCTGTGTATGGGATTTTTATCGTTACTTTTTCTGCTCCGTTGTTTATTTTTCCTTGGATAGTAGTATTAGTAGGCTGGTAATACAAAGATACTACATAATGCTCCTTACTGCTAATCCTAGCTGAACCAAGTCCTACGCTAATTTGCTGGTCTGCCGTCAATCCTAAATGATTAAAATTCGCTACCAAAGCTCCCTCTTGGGGTGTCCCTGTAAGCGTATAGCTCAGCGTGGTTTTTGCCCCCGCCTGCAAGCTCACATTAGAGTTCTGCCCAGAAGAAACACTCACCCCTCCTTTATTGGAAATGCTCACGGCGCTAGAAAAATCTACATTACTAATGGGAGAAAATCCATTATTTTGCAACTCAAACTTTACTTTATTGGCACTATTCATCGCAATACCTGCAATATAAGTCCCTTCAAAGCCCGCTGGCACTATCGCCACATTTTGGGACTGTGCACTCGTCGCATTCGGAATACAATCCCAATGGGCTCGACCACCTTTCAACCCAAAATACATCTCTAAACATTTCTTGGTTGTGTTAAAAATCATCGTGCCCACGGCAACATTCTCAAACTTAGAACGCTCCTCGGTACTAAAGTTTGGGAAGGTTACCCCTTGTGCTTGGGTTTCGTCCTTCTTAAACAACTCATCGTTCCGAGAGACTTCCAAACTTGCATTTGGGGTAGTGGTATTCACCCCCACTCGCCCCTCTGCATCTTGCTGCGCAAGGGCTACACCGCCCACCAGCAACATTCCTAGAAGATAAAAACTTCGTTTCATACTTTTTTACTTTTTTAAAATTAAACTTTATGGTTTTATTTCGTTTTATTTCTTTCTATATCATCAAGGATTTTGTATAGTGTTTCCTTTTTGCAGGGCTAATTCCCCTCCCTCTTTACAATTACTCCATATACTCCGCTTTTGCAGACTTCTTCTTTCAGCCAACTTTTTTCCTTGATGAAAAAAGTTGAAAAGTCTGCGAGAGCAGAGTATGTGAATCAAGAGCAAGTGAAATGGGCTACTGCGTACCGTAGGACTACGCGGGCTTGCCTCCCTTTCTCCCTAGGCTCATCCCTCGGACGCGCTCCACTCCGCCTACTGCCCATGCTCTTGCTCATTAACGCTTCGCTTCAACGAGCTGTAGGTGAGCGAAGGCAGGTTTAGGGAGAGCCTCCATAGCGAACTTGAAAGCCAAAGCTTTCAAATAGCGGAGGCGAACCCCGTGCCGTTAGGCAAACCGCTGCCTTCGCTCTTGACTTTTTCGTTCTTTTGGGTCAAGCCAAAAGAACAAGAAAGAAGACACTAGCACTATACAAAATCCCAAAGAACTTCTCATTTATATCGATTACAGCTGTAAAGCTGTGCTACTTTCAACAAAAAAGCCTTACCATGGCATTAGGGGCATACCACAGCAAGGCCAAAACTTAAAAACGATTGTCGGCTATTCCCATAGCGAACATTACTAAATAACTCTTTTAGTCTCTCGACCAAAAAAATTAAGTATGAAAAAAAACATTCTACTAGGAAGCGCGTTCCACGAGAGTATATGAAAACAAAGTATTTTACAGTGTGGGGCACTGCAAAAACATTTCTTTGTAAAAAAACATAAAGCCAAAGCTCCTAAACGGAACTTTGGCTTTAGTCTCTTTATACAATATAGTATAGCTAGCAACAAGCTAGCAACAATATTTTTGGTTTTTAAATAAAGGAAAGAAGCATTTGCACAAGCAAATAGACAAACTATATTATAAGGTATATAATTGTGTGTGTGTGTGTGTGTGTGTGTGTGTGTGTGTGTGTGTGTGTGTGTCTACACTTTTTCTCGAACTAAGCAAGAAAAAGTTGTTAAATTTATCACAATTCATTATATGTGGCACACGCTGTTTCATAGACAGGGGCAAAGCTATAAAAAGTTTTAGGAACCGCAAGCATGTTTTGTGTTAAAATTGATTTTCTCGGCATTCAGTTTTACATCTCAGCATTACATTCTTTCTTTTTTTAGCATAATAATTTTCGTACCTTTGCGCCGAGTTTATGAGTGTATTGGAAGAAAAAGAAACCTTAGAGCAATTTCATGTCATTGGCATCAGTTATGAAAAAGCCGATGTAAAAACACGCGGTGAATACGCTTTTTTCGAGGAATGGGAAAAAGATTTTGTTCAAAAAGCCAAAAATATAGGTTTGGAGCATTTTTTCATTCTATCTACCTGCAACCGCACCGAAATCTATTTCTTCGCTCAGGCGCACCAGCCTATGATGCAATTGTATTGCGAGCAAGTGGGCGGTGATTTATCCGTTTTTGAAGAAATCACTTTTATTAAGAAAGGAAAACAAGCACTCAACCATTTGTTCCGCGTTTCGTCTGGGCTGGAAAGTCAGATTTTGGGCGATTTTGAAATCTTGGGACAAATGCGCAAAGCCTTTAGACGCTTTAAAAAACTCGGCTGCTCCAATGCGTATCTGGAACGCTTCATCAACACAGCAGTGCAAATTAGCAAACAGATTAAAAACGAAACTTCGCTCAGCGACGGAGCCACTTCGGTTTCTTACGCTGCGGTACAATATATCTTAAACCATGTTCCTAATCTGGAGCAGAAAAATGTGGTGCTTTTCGGAACAGGAAAAATCGGTCGCAACACTTGCGAAAACTTGGTAAAACACACGGGAAACAACAAAGTTACACTCATCAACCGAACTTTGGCTAAAGCCGAAAAACTTAGCCAAAAATTGGACATTAAATTCCGAAAAGTCGAAGAACTCACCGAAACTTTGCAAAATACCGATGTGCTTATCGTGGCGACGGGAGCTAAAACACCGACAATAACCAAAGACATGTTGCCCGACAAGAAAATGCTAGTCATCGACATGTCGATTCCAGCCAATGTGGATACCGCTGTAAAAGAGCTAGAAAACATTGAACTCATCAATGTAGATATGCTCTCGCAAACCATCAACGAAACGCTCAAAGCACGCGAATCCGAAGTGCCTAAAGTGGAAACCATTATCCGCCTAAATCTTTGGGAATTTGAAGAATGGATCGAAGGCAGACAATTTGTGCCAGCCATCGAAGCTTTTAAGGAGCGCATGCTGTTTTTGGCGCGATACGAAAAGAAACAACTTCGCAAAAAAGAGGAAATCAGCATTTGCCCCAAAGGCGACCGCTTGAGCTTGCGTTTAGCCCAAAAAATGACAAATCAATTTGCGGCTTATTTGATGGAAAATCCCGACAAAGCACACCAAACCATTGGGTTTATAAACGAAATTTTTCATTTAGATTTAAAAGAAGAAGATTAATCGCTTATGACAACACTTAAATTAGGCACGCGCAAAAGTCCGCTCGCGATGTGGCAAGCACTCCAAGCGCAAAAAAGATTAGAAGAATTTGGGCATTCGGTGGAGATCGTGCCCATAGCCTCTGAGGGCGATTTAAAATTGAAACAACCCATTTACGAATTAGGAATTACGGGGGTTTTCACCAAAACTTTGGACATTGCCCTTGTAAATGGCGAAATCGATTTGGCAGTGCATAGTTTAAAAGATGTGCCTACACAATTGGCGCAAGGGCTCCAGCTTTCGGCGTGCTTGCCACGCGGCGATCATCGTGATATTTTGGTGTTTAAATCTTCGGACATTTTAGAAAAAGAAAAACGCACCATCGCAACGGGGAGCCTGCGCAGAAAAGCCTTCTGGCACCATCGTTTTCCGCAAGATACGGTGGTAGACCTGCGTGGGAATGTGCAATTAAGATTACAAAAACTGCTCGACAACGATTGGGACGGGGCGATTTTTGCCTATGCGGGACTAAACCGTAGCGAAATTCTACAAAATTTAACCAAGCATAATCTGGAATACCAATTCATAGAAAATATGATTTCAGCTCCCTCTCAAGGCATTGTGGGAATCGTAACAAGACAGGATTTAGATTTAAGCGAAATCAGCGATACACAAGCCCAAACGGCGGGTGAAATTGAGCGTGCTTTTTTAAGAAAACTGGAAGGAGGCTGCACGGCTCCGATTGGTGGCTACGCGCATATCGAGAATGAAAAAGTGCATTTTTCGGGTGCAATTTTAAGCCTTGACGGGACACAGAAAATTGAAATTTCCGAAACGCGTCCGCTGGGCGATGCACAAACTTTGGGCGAAGAAATGGCACAAATCTGTTTAGACCAAGGAGCGGGCGGAATCATTCAAGAAATCAAAAAACAAATTGGTGCTTAAACCAATTCGGAAATGCTGAAAATTCTTTTAACTAAAAAACTGAGTCCAGAGGTGTATCAAAGTGCTTTGCCCAAAGCGCAGGTGGATTCCATGGATTTCATCAGCACCGAATATTTCCCTGACCGAGAAATTTTGGCTAAAATTGAAAATGAAACGGATTTTATCGTTTCGAGCCTAAAGGCTGCCCAATGGGCAATAAAAAATCAAATTAAAGGGAATTTTTACTGCGTGGGCGAGAAATCGAGAAACCTACTCAGAAAAAATAATCCCGTACTTGCCACCGCTGGCTACGCCGAAGATTTAGTGCAAATTATCCAAGAAAAATATAACCAAAAACGATTTTGTTTTTTGTGCAGCGACATTCGGCTAGACACCATTCCCGATACGCTGAAATCGTCAAAAATACTACTCACGGAAGTGCCCGTGTACCGAACCAAAAGCATCTCGCCCACATTAAATACAGATTATGATGCCTACGCATTCTTTAGTCCGTCTGGGGTGAAATCTTTTTTTAAAACCTATCAAATTCCGAATAATTCTTTTATTTTTGCAATAGGTGAAAGCACCCAAAAATCGCTTGAAAATTTTACTAAAAACAAAATTTTCATTCCGAAAACACCTAAAACACAAGATTTAATAGATTTAATTAAAAATACATTACAATATGCCCAAAAATGATTTATTGCTGAAGGCTTTGCGTGGCGAAGAGGTCTCAAGACCACCTGTGTGGATGATGCGACAAGCTGGAAGATACTTACCTGAATTTATGGCACTTAAAGATAAGTACGATTTCTTTACTCGTTGCCAAACGCCAGAGCTTGCTTCAGAAATCACGCTTCACCCCTATCGCAGATTCCCGATTGATGCCGCGATTATTTTCTCGGATATTTTGGTGATTCCGCAAGCGATGGGCTTAAACTTTGAAATGAAACCAGGCGTAGGCCCTTGGCTCGAAAATCCTGTGCGCTCGGCTGCCGACATCGAAAAACTGGCAAGTGGCAATGTAAACGAGAATTTACAGTATGTTTTTGATGCACTTGATTTAACTAAAAAAGAGCTCAACGATGAAATTCCGTTGATTGGTTTTGCGGGTTCACCATGGACAATCTTCTGCTATGCAGTGCAAGGGCAAGGCTCTAAAAACTTTGACAAAGCCAAATCTTTTGCCTTTACCGAGCCTACCTTAGCACATAAACTATTGCAAAAAATCACGGATTCTACCATTCTTTATTTAGAAGAAAAAGCCAAACACGGTTGCGATGTTTTACAGATTTTTGATAGCTGGGGAGGCATGCTTTCGCCAAAGGATTATCAAGAATTTTCTTATCAATACATCGAGCAAATTGTAAATGCACTTTACAAAATCGCTCCTGTGGTAGTTTTTGCCAAAGGTTGCTGGTTTGCGCTAGAAAAAATGGCGACTTCTAACGCTTCGGCTCTGGGCGTAGACTGGACAATCACGCCACAGATGGCTAGAGAATTAACGGGCTACAAAAAGACTTTGCAAGGAAACTTCGACCCGTCTCGTTTGCTTTCTCCGCCAGAGAAAATTCAAGAGATGGTAAAGGAAATGATAGAGGATTTTGGCACCTATAAATACATTGCCAATCTTGGGCACGGCATTCTGCCAAATGTGCCTGTGGAAAACGCCGAAGCCTTTATCCAAGCAGTGGTGAACTATAAAGCTTAATTTAAAATTATTTAAATCAAATATTTTTTTTACTTTTATCTTTTAAGTAAGAAAATAATCAATAAAAAAACACAAATTATGAGTGGAATATTAGACGGAAAAAAAGGAATTATTTTCGGTGCGCTAGACGAAAATTCTATCGCTTGGAAAACAGCTTTGCAATGTAAAGAGCAAGGTGCAGAGTTTATTTTGAGCAACGCGCCTGTGGCAATGCGTTTTGGGAAAATCCAGCAATTGGCAGAGCAAACTGGCAGCGAAGTTGTTCCAGCAGATGCAACCAATATGGACGATTTAAGTGCATTGTTTGACAAAGCGATTGAAAAATTCGGCAAAATTGATTTTATTTTGCACTCAATCGGAATGAGTGTGAATGTGCGCAAAGGCATTCCTTATACCGAAATGAACTACGACTACACCCACAAAGGATTTGATATTTCTGCACTTTCTTTTCACCGTGTGATGAAAACCGCTTGGGAAAAAGATTGCATGAACGAATGGGGAAGTATCGTGGCACTATCTTATATTGCGGCACAGAGATTTTTCCCAGATTACAACGACATGGCAGACAACAAAGCCTATTTGGAAAGCATTGCAAGAAGCTTTGGCTACCACTGGGGCGAAGAGAAAAAAGTGCGTGTAAACACCATTTCTCAATCTCCTACCCCAACAACTGCGGGCTCTGGCGTTAAGGGATTTGATGGCTTTTTAGGCGTTGCCGAAGAGCTTTCTCCACTCGGAAACGCAACTGCCGATGATTGTGCTCGCGTGTGTGTAATGATGTTTAGCGACTTTACCAGAAGAATCACAATGCAAAACATCTACAACGACGGCGGATTTAGCCGCACAGGTATTTCTAAAGGCATCGTAGAAAAATTCTTAAAACAATAATTTTTCATATTACTTATTACTTAAAGGCGACTTTTTCAAAATTGAAAAGGTCGCTTTTTTATTTTTTTAGAATAAAGAATCCGTCATCGGCAGTAAAATGCTTTTGCTCTGCTTTGAATTTATGGACTTGCCAAAATTTACTTGCTCCATCAAAAATCAATTTCTGGCTGAATTTTTTAGCATTTAAATCCGAATCCAATTGCGTGAAATAAAGAAAATCCACATTTTGAGGGATTTTCTCGCCCATAGGGTTGATTAAAATAATCTTTTGCCCAAATTGAATCAAACGATCCGACTTCCGAAAATCATTCATCGTTAAATTTTCCTCCCAAGAAAAATATTGAATATTACGAATTTCCTCCTCGGTGGCAAATGGCTGAATGATAAAATCTTTAGCCAAATCATCTGCTCCAAACACCCATAAATTTTGCCCTTCCCGATACGCCATCAAATTCTTTTGGTCTTGATGAAAAACAATGAACTGACTTTTACTTCTTGCCCGAAAAATATCAAAATAGCCAAAAGCTAAAAAGACCAGAATTAAAGCTAAAAATTTATTACAATTAGCCAAACTTCTATTTTTCAACGCATAAGCAAACGCAAAAATCATTGCCCACCAAGCCAGCATTTGCCCAAAATTCCAATGAATATTTTGGATTAAAAAGGTATTGTTTTCTACACTTAAGTTTAAAACCTCATCGAAACCACCAAAAATAAAATTTGAAATTTGGACTAAAAAATCGGGCATAACGCCTAAACTCAGCATAAAAAATATAAGAAAACAAAACCCGACCAACGCGGCAGAAATTGGGAAAAACAATAAATTCCCAATCAAAAACAACCACGAAAACTGATGAAAATAAGCGATACTTATCGGCAAAACACCCAATTGAGCCGCCAAAGTAACAAGTACCAAATCGAACAAAGCGATTTTAAACTTCCCTCTTTCAGGTCTAAAGGATTTGAAAAACCTCGTCGCCCAAACGATAAAAAATACCGCCGCATAACTCAATTGAAATCCAACATCGTACAAATAATTGGGATTAATAAACAATAAAACCAATGCCGTAAACGCCAAAACATGATAGAAATTTCCCCGTCGCTGGAAAATAAAACTCAACGCAAAAATTGTGAGCATAAAAGCCGCACGCACTACCGATGGCGTGGCTCCCACAAAATACGCATACGCCCAAATCACTAAAAGTGAAAGGATTATACGCAAATTTCTCCCATGAGGCAAAAACAAAACGGGATAAAAAATCACAAACAAAAAGCCGTAAACAATGCCGACATGCAAGCCTGAAATGGCAAACAAATGCGAAATGCCCGCCGCAGATAATTTTCGCCTAAAATCGGCGTCGAAATCGTTTCTGTCGCCCAATGCTAGAGACTGGATAAAAATTCTGCTCGCGGGACTAAAGCCTAAATCTTTTAATTTTTGTTTAAACTGAGATTTAAAGACATTTAATTTATATTTAAAATCGAATTTTGAAGGATTTTTGGTTTGCAAAATCGTATCGCAAAACATTTGCAAGCCCACTCCCTGACGAAGCATATATTTCTTATAATCAAAAACATGAAGATTTTTCGGCATGGCAATACTAGACAAATTTCCGTAAAGCCATAAAATCTGATTTTCATATTTTTCACCTTGATCCTTGGGCGTGTAAAGTAAAATCTTTTGATGTGTTAGCTCCAAAGAATCTGATGGAATCTGCAGAATTTCAGCCTTGTATTTATAATATTTTGCACTGGGTTTTAAACTTTCTTCTATTTTCACCTCGGCAGTAGGTTTCAAAAAACCTTTAAAATCTGATTTTATATCCGCATTAACTTGCTGATACCGAAAAAGCCCCAAGCTAACACAAAATAAAAAAGAAAAATAGGCAAAATATCGATTTGCTCGACGAAATAGAACCAGCAATAGCAAAGACAAAATTCCGCCCGATATAGCCCAACTCGGCGGAACATCAAAGAAATTGCCTACACCAATCCCAATACAGAAAAAAAGCAACCAAAAGGCAAACGGCTGATATTTCATACGAGTTTAAAGATACAATTTTTTTTCAAAACTCAATTTTACTGGAACAGCTGCTGGTACAAAGACATAAAAAAACTCGTCACTTCTAAAGTAACGAGCTTTAACTTAGTAGCGGGAGCTGGACTCGAACCAGCGACCTTCGGGTTATGAGCCCGACGAGATACCGACTTCTCCATCCCGCGCTATTGGACTGCAAATATACAAACAATTTTATTCCCACCAAATATTTTTTACCCATTTTATGCAATTTAAAATCACAAAAAACTAACTAACCCCTGAATAACAATAACTTACACAACAAAATATTTTTCAAAATATTTTTTCCATACTGTACAAAGTTTGCTTACTTTTGCACCGATATGAATGTAAAAGCAAAAAAACACCTCGGTCAACATTTTTTAAATGATTTAAATATTGCAGAAAAAATCGTGGAAGCACTTTCTTGGGAAAGCTATCACGAAGTGCTAGAAATAGGACCAGGTATGGGCGTGCTCACCCAGTTTTTGCTTAGAGACCAGCGTTCGGTTTCGGTGGTGGAAATTGACACAGAATCTGTTGAGTATCTGAATGAAAAGTATAACGGCATCAAACAAAATTTACCGATTTTCTCGGAAGATTTTTTAAAAATGGATCTTGGCAAACATTTCCCCAATCCAATCGCCGTGATTGGGAATTTCCCCTACAATATTTCCACTCAAATTATGTTCAAAGTCCTAGACAACAGAATACAAATCCCCGAAGTTGTGGGCATGTTTCAAAAAGAAGTTGCCGAGCGTATTGCCGCACCGCACGGGAGCAAAACCTATGGTATTCTTTCGGTTTTGATGCAAGCGTACTACAAAGCGGAATATCTATTTACGGTAAATGAAAATGTATTTACCCCTCCTCCAAAGGTAAAATCTGGCGTGATCCGCTTGACTCGATTCCGTGAGGAAATCGAGGGCGTGCCGTATGCATTCTTCCTAAATTTAGTAAAAACTGGATTTAACCAAAGAAGAAAAAAATTAAGCAATGCGCTAAAGTCTTTAAACCAAAATGAATTACTTTCTACACTAAAATATAAAGACCTCCGCGCAGAACAATTGAGCGTGGAGGACTTTATCGATTTAGCCAAAATTTTATATGCAGAGAAAGAGTGATTTAGGCATCACCATCTTCCTCGTTTGGCATTACTTTTTCTACGAAAAATCGCTTTAATCTCAAGAAAATCGAACTTGGTTTTGGCGTTTCGCTGATGTATTCTATTTCTAAATCCTTCAGTTCTAAATCTTCGTTCTGAAATAGCTCCTCGCCCAAAAGCAAAGAAAGTGGCTGCAAGCCTTTTACTCGCTTAAAGATTTTCTTGAGCATTGCGGTAAATGGGATAGAAAGTATCATTCCTGCAATGCCCCAAAGTGCTCCGCCTATGATCAAAGCAATGAAGGCTGCCAAGGCATTGACACTGGTGTTGCTCCCCACGATTTTAGGCGTAAGGTAATTGCCATCGATCATTTGAATAATGACAAAACAGATTAAAATCGCCAGCGCACTCGTTGGCCCCATCGTTACAAGCGCATACAGCACGGGCAAAGCTCCGCCTATGTATGTACCAATGTACGGAATCACGATAAGCAACGCTGCCAAGCAACCAAACATGATGGCGTAATCGATCCCGATAATTAGCATAAAGGCTGAGTTTAGTATAGCCAAAATGAGCATTACAGTAAGAAGCCCCACGATGTAATCTTTGCCTACACTTTGCACCTCATAAATTATGGTGCGCACATCTTCGCGCTGATTTCGCCCAAAAAACATCAAAATCCCTTTTACCAATCCTCTTCTATAAAGGAGCAATAGAAAAACATACACAGGGATTAAAAATGAATTGGCTAAAAAGGCGGTTGTTTGCACCAAAGTAGACCCTAAAATATCGCCCCCTGAATTTTGGATAAAAGCTTGCACCTTTTTTGCCACGCCCTCTGCATTGATAGGCGGTAAGAAAGTTAAGTTTTCGTTATACATATTAATCACGCTATCCAGTAGAGGGGAAATTTCGGATTTAAAGTTTTCAAAATCAGAAACAATGCTCGCTATCTGCGATGAGAAAAAATAGGAAACTCCACCAAATACAAGAATTACAATTAAAAATGCTATACAAATTGCTAGCACCGTGCCGAGCCCCTTGCGTTCAAAAAAACGAACAATGGGAACCAAAATAAAGGCGATGAGAATCGAAAAACAAAACGGAATTAAAAAGCCCCTTCCAAGATACAGCCCTAGAAAACTTAGGATAAATCCGCTGATTATGTAAAAAAAGTTTTGCGGTGAAAACTTTAAAGTTGTAAACTTTGCCATAGCGTTTAAAATTTTTCAGCAAAAATAGAATTTTTACAAGTCTTAATCCTTATATTTTTGAATAATTTAATTATTTTTGTGGGAGTTACTTATTTAAAATTTAGCCCCATATATGGAAAATTTCATTGAAAAGGAAGATTTATACAACTTATTGATTACTAGAACACCCAATTTAATGCTTAAACTTCTTTTTGATAGGCTTAAAAAGAAGAAAATCACTATTACCAAAGAGCAATTTTCTCTGCTTGTGATTTTATGGCAAAATGAGGGCTGCTCTCAACAATTTTTGGCAGATGAAACTTTTAGAGACAAACCTGGCATCACCCGCTTAATTCACCACTTGGAAAAAGCAAAGATTGTGGAACGCCGCACCGATCCTTTTGATAGAAGATCGAATTTAATCTACCTCACCAACAAAGGTATTTTGCTAGAAAAAAAGGTGATGGACGAGGTGCGCGCCACGGTGGAAGACGCACTTGCTTCGATTGACCTAGAAGAGGCTAAAATATTTAAAAAGGTGTTTATAGAACTTCATCAGCACTTTTTAGCATCTTTGAAAGAAAGCGAAAATGAGGAAACTGATGAGTAAAAATCTATATTTTGGGCTACTTTTGCTCATCGCCACACTTGCGCAAGCTCAAACATCTACCCAATCATCGGTATTGAGCAAGCATTTATTAGGTGCTCAAGTGGGTTTCTTGGGAGGCAATGCGTATTACGAAGGGCGTATTGCTAACCAAACAACTATACGATCTGGCGTAAATTTCCTGTATATCTTTGGGGTGAGTTATGGCATTGATGGTTCACTTTATCACAGCGTCTTACCTAGCATAAGCGCAGAGCCTCGATACTACTTCAATGCCAATAAACGCGCAAGTGAAGGTAGAAATACTAGAAATAATGCAGCTGATTATTTTTCGCTATCTTTCAATTATTTCCCTAAATCACTCATCATGGGAAGCGATGTAAACACCACCACATATTCAGTTGTGTCGATTGTTCCCAATTTTGGCATGAGAAGAAATTTATCTAGAAATGTAAATTTTGAATTTAGATTAGGGCTAGGTTTCGCTACTGAAAATTTTGAAAACTTCGCCCCCGTTCCGAATATAGGACTAAAGCTAGGATACGATTTCTTGAGCAAGATTTAGAATTTAAGATATTTTACTAAAGGCAAAATCCGCGTTATTTACGCGGATTTTTTTCTTTTTCTATGTTTTCTAAAAAGTTTTTAAGGTCATACTTCTTTAAATCTAGCTTATTTCTTCTCAAAATTAAGAACAACGGCATAGCAATAAAGAAAAGCGCGAGTGTGCCAAAACCATAAAATTTATTTTTAAGCTCAGGCAATTCTCCCGACACTTCGCAATACACACCTGCTACAATTAGCCCAAGGGCTACAAAAAACACCAATGCAGTTATATACTTCATTTTAATTTAAATTTTATTCATGAAAAGGTAATGCTGGCAATGCATCTTCTATCGGCTGAAATGAAATGAATCCTTTGAGTAAAATTATAAAACCAAAGATGAATAATACTACGCCTATCCATTTTCGGATTTTGTACACCAGCGCATCTGTCAATCGATCTTGGAATTTATGTGCTAAAAAGATTTTAGACAAATCAATCGCCAAAAAGGTTAAAATTGCAATGGCAATAAATAATGTAAAATTATAAACGCCTGGGTACTTGAGCGTAATCCACCCCGCTACTACAAACCAAAAGCCCACTACGCCGATATTAAGGATATTCATCAAAAATCCATTGACAAAGGTTTTGAGATAATTCTTCCCGACGATTTTTGTGTTTTTGAGGTGTAATTTAGGTTTGGAGAGATACATAATCCCCCCGTAAATCATGATGATGAATCCACCAATCTTGTACAATGCAGGATGCGCCCCGATGTATTCTACTATACCGCCCACTCCTGTATAAGCAAAAGCAATACAGAGCAAATCGGCAGACACGACTCCTGCGTCTAGCGCAATGGCAGAACGCCACCCTTTGGTAATACTTGTTTCAATCAACAGGAAAAAGGCTGGACCGATGAGTACCAAGCTCAGCATAATTCCTAATAAAACTGCATAAACTACAAATTCCAATGTTCTTTTTTTAGTTCAACTTCTATTTCTTAAAGTCTGGTACATATAATTCTGTGCCAAACGGTTTTTCTGTGTTGGTATTTATTTTCAAGGTTTTAAGCTCATAAGGAGCCATGGTAGACTTTATTCTGCTTGAAGTACCAGAAATCAATTCAAGTGCTTTTGCCAAGGCAACATCTTTTGACTCGTCTCCAAATTCTCCGAACGCCTCAGTATTTATTTTTGTATTTGGCACAAGTCCTTCGTAATAATCCTCTTTTTTGGCATTTTTGTATGCACCTAAAATTGGTTGCATTGCCCAATTGTGTTTTTTATTAATATGCTCAATCGAATTGTCTGGAGAATCAAACAAACTTACAGAGAATACAAATTTACCATAGGTAGTTTCGCCAATTGTGTGCACATCTATATAAGGCTTTAAACAAGTAATGGTAAGTTCGCTCGCAGAAGCCGTTGCATGAGAGGTTAAAACATATACTTTCTTCAAATTCAAAGTATTAACATCCGCCTCACCTATCTTTTTATTCACGCCATTTTGGTATGCAAAAAGATTGATTTTGCTCGGTAAATTAACCGATTCATTCAGCTCTTTATTTTTTTGATTAAAAGTAAAGTTGATATAATTCTCTCCAAATCTACCGCTAATCATCGCTCCCAGAGCTTCTGCTGCGCGGGTACTTCCGCCTCCATTGTAGCGAAGATCTAAGATTAAATCTTGTACGCCATCTTGCTTCATTTGGGCAAACTTTTGATTTAATTCGCCGTTGTAGGCATCAATGAATCCGTTGTAGACTAAATAGCCAATTTTATGCCCATTTAGATTAAAAGTTTTGTAAAAGGCTACTGGATTTTCTGTAACCTCAACCGTTTGGATATTGATGTTGATTTTTTCTTCTCCTAAAACAAAACCATTTTCGGTGAGTTTTGAATTACGCGCAAGTGTTGCGGTGAAATGATCGGCAAAAAGACCTCTATAGTTATTTTTGTTCATGATTTGCCCATTGATTTTATAAATCACATCTCCACGCTTCACTCCAGCTTTTGCCGCTGGCGAATCTGGCACTACATAGTTTACAAAGCCTACAACATCATCGCCTATAAGTGTGAGCTGCAGATGCATTCCGCTTTCCTTTGAAATTCCGTTTAAGTCGTTCAACAATTTGTGATAATCATCTACAATCCATGAAAAACGATCTACTTCGCCATATTGATAAAGCAGACTATAAAAGAATTCATTGGGTTTCTTACTTTGCAACAAGGTGTGCAGCAAGGTTTCTTTTTTCGAATATTCGTCACTTAAATTTGGAACATCTTCTTGCCAATAATATAAAGCATTTAATCTTGACCAAATAAACGCATTGATTTCTACATCTAGTTTAGTGACTTTGTTAGAATTATTATTTCCAATTTTGTTACTATCAAATTTACCATTTCCATCATCATTACTGTTGCATGAGAAGAAAACTAGAATAAGCAATAACAGCCAAAAAGATTTTTTAGTATTCATATTTTCCTTAGTTTTGTTTAAAAGTTTTTAAATATATGAAAAAAAATAAATTCCCACATATTTTAGGGGCGTTATTCTTTGCCATTCTATTAATTAGTTGCAAAAATACGGTAAATTCTCAAGACATAAATATGCCTTTAGTCATAAATCCAGAATATCGCATCTATGACACGCATGGCGAGCGAGGTTACGAAGTTTCATTTACGCTTAAACAAAAATCTCCGCGACCTGTGGCAATTGTCTTAAATAAAATCAAGCAAAATCTTTCTGACAACGATTATCAGGGCAAGAGCTATCATTTCAATGTCATTACCCACACAAAAATCAAGGATTATAAAATAGAGGTTTACAACAGCACACCAAACGGGCTTATCTATAAAGATAAAGACACTTATTACCTACAACCTATATTCTTTAATTTAAAAAATTAATTGCTTGATTAAGTTTACAAACAACTAGTAAAAAATCAATATTTTAAGCATTTTTTGAAAGCATTTGGGCTAAAGAATTAAGAGCTTTTTATACCAAAAAAAGAATAAAAACTCCTATATTCGCCCATTGAAAAAATAATTTTTAGCGATGAACAATCAAAAAAAATGGACTACAGAAGAAATTCTAGCCATCTACAATAAACCCTTTATGGAACTGGTGCATGAGGCTGCTACTGTGCACCGCCAGCACCACGACCCAAACAAAGTACAAGTAAGCTCACTCATTTCTATCAAAACGGGCGGCTGCTCAGAAGATTGTGGCTACTGCCCACAGGCAGCTCGCTACCATACTGATATTGAAGGAAATGAGCTCATGAGCGTGAGCCATGTAAAAGCTCAAGCTTTGCGTGCCAAGGCATCGGGTTCTTCTCGAGTGTGTTTAGGTGCAGCATGGCGTAATGTGAAAGACGGCGAAGATTTTGAAAAAGTGCTCGAAATGGTGCGCGAAATCACCAATCTTGACATGGAAGTGTGCTGCACGCTCGGAATGCTTACCGAAACACAAGCCAAGCGATTGGAGGAAGCAGGATTATATGCCTACAACCACAACATCGACACCTCGGAAGAATATTATAAAGAAGTGATTTCCACTCGTGCCTTTGACGACCGTTTGGAAACGATTTCCAATGTAAGAAAAACCTCAATTACGCTATGCTCTGGCGGAATCATCGGGATGGGAGAGAAGTTGGAAGACCGTGCAGGTATGCTTAAAGTTTTGGCAAACATGTATCCTCAACCAGAAAGTTTACCCATCAATGCCCTAGTGCCCGTAGAAGGAACTCCGATGGAAGAACAAGAACCTGTTTCTATTTTTGAAATGGTGCGTATGATTGCCACCGCTCGCATCGTGATCCCAACCACGCAAGTTAGGCTTTCGGCAGGACGCACTCAAATGACCAAGGAAGGGCAAACGCTTTGTTTCTTGGCAGGAGCCAACTCCATTTTTGCAGGCGATAAATTGCTTACCACGCCAAACCCAGACATCAACGAGGACATGAAACTCTTTAACGAATTGAGCATTCAGCCACAAGCTCCTTTTGAAAAACATGCCAAAAGAGAACCAAAAGAACATCTAACGCCACCAAAAGGCGAAAATCCAAAATGGACTCGACCAGGACATAAAATCGAACGAAATCTAAAAGCGGCACAAAACGCCAAAGAATTAAAAAAACAATGATTAAAACTTTGAAAACATCAATGAAAAACATCAGTATTTTAAGTTTATTTTTCTTTTTTCTCCTAGGTCTATCTAAGCTTTCTGCCCAAGAAGCCTATAGCGGAAATGGAGATTTAAAGACACAAGTGGGCTACACACTATTTGGGTATGGCAACGGGCTCACAGGCACAATGGACTATGGTGTTACCAATATGTTATCGGTAGGAGCTGGAGTAGAACTCTATTTTGGCTCTAGCAACAGCAATAATTTTTATCTTTCTGGGCGTGCTAATTTACACTTAGGCAAAGCCATCAACATGCCAGCCAATATGGATCTTTATCCTGGAGTAGATTTAGGGCTAAAAGGAAATGGCTTAGGACTTGGTGGGCATCTAGGCTATCGCTATTATTTCAGTGATCAACTTGGAGTATTTGCCGAAATTGGTTCGAGAGGAAGTGTAGGGCTTAGTATAAATTTATAAGGTTTGAAGAAAATAGCCATTATAGGAGGAGGTGCCGCGGGGTTCTTTTTAGGAGCCAACTTGGCACCTTCTTTTCGTGTACATATATTTGAAAAAGCAGCCGCTCCTATGCAAAAAGTGCGCATCTCGGGCGGTGGGCGTTGCAATCTCACGCATGCGTGTTTTGACCCGATGGCTTTGGTCGATTTTTATCCGAGAGGAAACAAAGAGCTCATCAGTGTATTTGGAAAATTTCAGCCAGGCGACACCATGGGCTGGTTTGAGGAGCGTGGTGTCCCGCTGAAGATTCAAGACGATATGCGCGTGTTCCCTGCTTCAGACAATTCTATGGACATCGTGGAAACTTTAGTCAAAGAAAATCAAAAAAGAGATACCCAAATTCATTTAAGCGAAGGAGTAAAAGCCATAGAACCTCAGCCCGACGGCTCCTTTAAAATCACCACTAGCCAAGGCGAATACCTTTTTGACCAAGTGGCTATCACCACAGGGAGCAGTCCGCACATGTGGCAAATCATCGAAAAATTGGGGCATTCGATTCAGAAACCTGTTCCATCGCTTTTTACTTTTAAATGCAACGACACTTTGCTTCAAGACTTGCAAGGTACCAGTTTTAAAGACGCTGAACTAAGCGTAAAAGGCACTTCGCTCGAGAGCGTAGGCGATTTGCTCATCACGCACTGGGGGCTGAGCGGACCAGCTGTTTTGGTGCTTTCGGCGTGGGGTGCACGAATTTTAAACCAAAAAAATTATAAATTCCAATTAATGGTGAATTTTATAGGTGAAAGCGAGGAAGATTGCAAGTCTACTTTAAAAGCCTTTAAATCCGAAAATAGCAAAAATGCCATTGGGAAAATTCATCCTTATGAAATCACCAAACGCTTTTGGCATCAATTATTGGAGGTATGCCAAATCCCTGCCGATAAAAAATATGCCGAAATTCCTGATGCGAAATTGTTTCTTTTAGCCCAAAAACTCACACAATCCGAATTTGAAATTACGGGCAAAAGCACATTTAAAGATGAATTTGTAACGGCTGGTGGCGTGAAACTCAACGAAATCAATTTTAAAACCATGGAAAGTAAAATCGTTCCTAATCTATATTTTGCGGGCGAAGTGCTCGACATAGATGCGGTGACGGGTGGCTTTAATTTCCAAGCCTGCTGGAGCGAAGCTTATTTAATTGCAGAAGCTATGAATCAATAATTTAAGGCATTTAGGCAATAAGTTTTGGAATCTAAAAAAAATATGTATCTTTGCCACTCGAAATAATTTAACTAAACATTAATCGAGGACAGAGTTCCTCAAAATTAAAACAAAATTTATGGCTGTAAAAATCAGATTACAGAGACACGGTAGAAAAGGAAGACCTTTTTATCATGTAGTAGTAGCAGATTCTCGTGTAAAGAGAGATGGTAAAATCATTGAAAGATTAGGTTCTTACAACCCAATCACAAACCCTGCAACTATCGAGCTTGATGTAGACAAAGCAGTAGCGTGGTTGCAAAAAGGTGCTCAACCTACCAACACTGCTCGTGCTATCCTATCTCACGAAGGTGCTTTATTGAAAAAACACTTACTTGGAGGAGTAGCTAAAGGTGCTTTCGACGAAGCCGAAGCTGAAAAAAGATTCAACGCTTGGGTTGAAAACAAAAAATCTCAAGTAGATGCTAAAAAAGAAAATTTAGCAAACGCTGCTGAAGAAGCTAAAAAAGCAAGATTAGAAGCTGAGCGCAAAATCGCTGAAGCTCGCGTAGCGGTAGTAGAGGAAGAAGCTCCTGCTGCTGAGGAAGCTGCTGCACCAGCTGAAGAAGAAACTACTTCTGAAGAATAAATTTTAGCAAATGCAGAAACAAGATTGTTACTTACTAGGTACAATCACTAAGGCGATTGGGTACAAAGGAGAATTAAACTTATTCCTTGACACCGATGAACCTGAAACATATCAAAATCTGGAATCAATATTCGTGGAACAACACGGATTATTGGTTCCATTTTTTTTGAAAAAAGCAGAACTTCATCGTGGCAACCACCTAAGAATCTTAATCGAGGATTGTCCAGAACCTGAGCGTATGATTGGCAGACAAGTGTTTTTGCCGCTTTCTACCTTGCCTGCGCTAGAGGGAAATAAATTTTATTACCACGAAATCATTGGTTTTGATGTCATTGTCGATGGCGAAAAAATAGGCACCGCCAAAGAAGTGAGAGATACCACAGCACAGGATTTATTGGTCGTTCAAACAAATGACGGAAAAGAGATTTTAATCCCACTTATCGATGAATGGCTACAAGAAGTGAATCGTGCAGAGAAAAGTATTTCTTTTAACCTCCCTGAGGGCTTTTTGGCTGTTTTTGAATAGAAATTTTAGCCTTTCTCTTCCTCAATAAAGCTCATCAACCTTTCGATTGCCATATCTGCCATTCGGTCGGTGAATTCGGCGCGATCATAATGCGGATAAAACAAGCGAAAGGCTTTGGCTTTTTCTTTTGATGCTACGCCTATGTAAGCTAAGCCCACTTCATTACCAAAGTCATCTTTATTAGGTCCTGCAACACCTGTTGTGCTCACGGCAAAATCTGCCTTGAATTTCTCCACGGCACCTTTTGCCATTTGTATGGCAACTTCCTCATTTACGACACCTTTTACCTTCACCACCTCCGCAGAAACGCCCAATTCTTGAATTTTGATTTGCGGATCGTATGCCACTACCCCACCCACAAAATAGGCCGAACTTCCGGAAACACTCGTGATTCTATGCGGAATCAATCCTGCGGTGAAACTTTCTGCCGAAGCGATTTTTAAAGATTTCTCGGTGCATAAGTCCTTTAATCGTTCGGGCACATCTTGCTCATTCTCGGCATACACATTATTCGGAATTATGTTTTTTAGCTTTTGGGCTAAATCTTCCAGCTGTTTTTCGAGACTGGCTAAATCATCTCCCACGCCCGTAAAACGCATTTTAATTCGGCTATTTTTAGGCAAATAAGCCAATTTCACATTCTCGGGCATCTCATTTTCAAAGTCCGATAAAATTATGGCTAATTCGCTTTCGGGTACATCGTGCACGCGCACATATTTGTGCAAACGATAATTTGCCGAAAAATCTTTTTTAATTTTTGGAATTACTTGCGTTTGCATCAAATGGCGCATCTCCACAGGAACACCTGGCAAATTGATAATTACGCTGTTTTTAAAAGTAGACCAAATTCCACAAGCCGTGCCCGTTTGGTTTCTAAGCGGCACCGAATGCTCTGGCAACAAAGCTTGATTTTTAGTCAGCTCGTTCATAGGGCGGCGCAAATTCTTTTCGTAATGCTCCTCTACCCATGCCAAGGCTTGCTGGTTCATCACCAGCTTTTCGCCCAATAAATCTGCCACTACAAATTTAGTCTTATCATCTCTCGTAGGCCCAAGCCCACCTGTTGTGATTACGATATCTGCCTTGCTCGCGACTTCTTCTATTTTACGCTGAATGAGTGCCTCGTCGTCATGAATCACACTGATTTCGTTGAGTTGCACATTGATCTTGTTTAATTCTTGTGCTATGAAATTAGAATTGGTGTCGAGCGTATCGCCTATGAGCACCTCGTCTCCAATGCTGATAATATGAGCGAAAAGGCTTTTCATTTAAAAAAAATCTTATAAAATATGTTTTTCTGCACGGTAAGAAGAACGCACAAGCGGACTACTTTCTACATGGCGGAATCCGCCTAATCCACTCGCAAAATCTTCTAATGATTTAAATTCTTCTGGCGTGATGTATCTTTTCACTGGCAAGTGTTTTTTAGTCGGCTGAAGGTATTGACCGATGGTAATAATATCCACTCCCGCAGCGTGGATGTCTTCGATAGTTTGATACACTTCGTCAAGCTCTTCGCCCAGCCCGAGCATGATTCCCGTTTTTACACGGCGTTGCCCTTGATCTTTTAAGTATTTCAACACATCAAGGCTTCGGTCGTATTTCGCTTGGATACGCACTTCTCGAGTTAAGCGACGCACGGTTTCCATATTATGCGAAATCACTTCTGGTTTCACTTTAATCATTCTATCTATATGGCGAGTGATTCCTTGAAAATCTGGAATTAAAGTTTCCATGGTAGTTTCTGGGCTAATTCTGCGCACCGCATTCACGGTTTCTGCCCAAATGATAGAGCCCATATCTTTTAAATCATCGCGATCCACCGATGTGATTACGGCGTGTTTAATCTTCATTAATTTAATTGAGCGTGCTACTTTTTCTGGCTCTGCCCAGTCTACCGCACCGGGGCGTCCCGTTTGCACACCACAGAATCCGCATGAGCGTGTACACACATTGCCCAAAATCATAAAAGTGGCGGTACCCTCTCCCCAGCATTCGCCCATGTTGGGACAGCTACCACTCTGGCAGATGGTGTTTAATTTATAATTATCAACCGTTTCTCTGAGTTGTTTATATTTTTTACCTGTGGGTAATTTCACGCGCAACCACTTTGGTTTGGGTGTATGAAGTGGCGCATTTTGTGTCATTGTATCCGGCATTGTTCTATTCTATTTTGTACAAAGTTAATTAATTTTTTACGACAAAAAATTTTAAACCTTGCAGATTATATTTTTATTTATTTTTCATGGATTCCTCGAGCAAAGCTTTGGCTCGGAGCAATCGCACTTTCACATTGGAGAGCGAAAGATTTAATTCTTGCGCAATCTGATTGTAGGTTTTCTCTTCCAGATAGCGCAAGCGTATAATTTCTTGATAAATGGCGGGCAATTTCGCAACATGATGCATAAGCTCCTCGGCACTTTGTTCCAAAATCAGCGATTGCTCGGGGCTTGGTACAGCACTCGACAAATCTACATTGCACAGCTCGTCGTCTATCGAAATGTTTAATTCTGGCTTTTTTCGGATGTAATCGATCATCGTGTTGTGTGCAATGGCACGCACCCAAGTGGTGAAATCAAAATCTTCGTTATACAACTTTAATTTTTGAAAGACCTTGGTAAAGGTTTTAATGCTGATGTCCTCGGCATCGGCTTTGTTTTGAATTTTGCTCAAAACATAATAATGCACCTTGTCCCACAAGAGATTCATGAGCGTAGTTTGTGCCGATTGCTTTCCTTTTTTACAATCCTCTATAAGCGTTATGAGTTCTGTTTTCTTCAAACAAAAAAATTATTTTTCGGTTTGATTTTCGCATTGATCGGGCATTTTCCCACAAAATCCACAAGGCTCACCTGTTTTGTTGAGATGCGGATTTTGACTTGCGCAAGTACCTGCAAACTTTCCGTCTTTTTTTGCCCATATTTTTATAGCAATTCCCGCTACACAAAGTAGCAAAATTCCTACGGTGATTAATATCAATTTCATTGTTTTCTTTTTTTAATTCTAATTAAAAAGTATACAAAGTTAAAGCATTTTTTTGGGATAAAAGCGTTAAAAAACCTTATAAAATGTGATTTCTGAAAGCTTTAACCCAAATCAAAAAATCATGTAAATTCGTGTTTTAATTTAAAAAGATATCTATTTTAACCAACATATCTATGTGTTGATCGACAAAATTTGTTCCTTTTTAAAGGGTTTAAAAAGAAGTTATTTAATTATATTTTTTTACATTTGCTGTAAAAGGAAAGAGCAACGCTATGACTATCTCAGAAACACAAAATAGAATCATAAAGCAAGTTTTAAATACTGAAAACCTAAGTATTTTAAATCACATTGAAATGCTTTTAAGTTCTAAAACAAAACATTCCACAATGGATGGTAAGGAATTAAATACTCAAGAATATATCCAAGCTATAGATGAAGCCATAGCAGAAAAGGAATGTTCTAGTAGTGAAGACGTGTTTAAAAAAATTAAAGATGCTTACAATCTGGACTAAAACTGCAGAAAAAGATTTATTTAACCTTATTGGGTATATTCATGAAGACAGCCCACAAAATGCTCAAATGGTTTTAAATAAGATAGAAGTTTTGGTAGATTCATTGGGACAAATGCCGTACAAATACCCCAAAGAGCTAATATACAACGATGATAGTGTAAGATATGCAGTGCTATACAGTTTCAAAATTATTTACAAGGTTGGTTTCGGTGAAATTAAAATCCTTAGAATATTTCACACAGCTCAAAATCCAAAGAAAATTTAATTGAAAAAACCTCCTTACAAAATGTGATTTCTGAAAGCTTTAACCCAAATCAAAAAATCATGTAAATTCGTGTTTTTCGTTTAGATTTAGCACAAAAACCATACACAAACTTTAGACTTCCCAAGTCATCTTTTTTTTGTACTTTTGCCTTGAAAAGATTTTCAAAAGATTTAGCACAAAATATTTTATGGCAAATTATACCGAGGATAATATTAAAACCCTGAGTTGGAGCGAGCATATCAGAGTGCGTCCTGGGATGTACATCGGGAAGCTGGGAGATGGCTCTTCGCAAGACGACGGGATTTATATCTTAATTAAAGAAATTATAGACAACTCCATCGATGAATTTGTGATGGGAAGCGGAAAAACCATTGAAATCAGTATAAAAGATGATGTGGTAACTGTGCGCGACTATGGGCGTGGAATTCCGTTAGGGAAAATGGTAGATGCGGTGTCTAAAATGAATACTGGTGGTAAATACGACAGCCGTGCGTTTAAAAAATCGGTAGGACTTAACGGAGTGGGTACCAAGGCTGTGAATGCACTTTCGAGTTTCTTTAAAGTGCAATCTGTGCGAGATGGAAAAACTCGTGAAGCTGAATTTTCTAAAGGTGAATTGATCGAGGCTTCGGAAGAAAAAGAAACTACACTACGCAAGGGTACCAAAATTTCGTTTAAACCAGATCCTACAATTTTCCATAATTATAGATTCCGTACGGAATATATCGAGAAAATGTTGAAAAATTATGTGTACCTGAATCCAGGTTTGCGCATCCTTTTCAATGGTGAAGAATTTTTCTCAGAAAATGGACTAAAAGATTTATTGGAAGATTCGATTGATGAGGAAATCGCTTATCCAATTATTCACTTAAAGGGTGAGGATATCGAAATTGCACTCACACACAGCAATAAATCCTATTCAGAAACTTATTATTCTTTTGTAAACGGACAAAATACTACGCAAGGCGGAACGCATTTGGCGGCTTTTAAAGAGGCGGTTGTGCGCGTGGGGAGAGAGCACTTTAATGCTAATTTCGACGCCTCAGATATCAAGAAATCCATCATTGCGGCGGTAGCCATTAAGGTAGTAGAACCTGTATTTGAATCTCAAACTAAAACAAAGTTAGGGTCTACGGAAATGGGACCGGATATGCCGAGCGTACGAACTTTTGTAAATGATTTTATCCGTACCAAGTTGGATAACTATCTACACAAAAATCCAGAAGTTGCAGAGCTTTTATTAAAGAAATTCAGACAATCGGAGCGCGAGCGAAAGGAACTTTCAGGCGTAAGAAAAAAGGCTAAAGAATTGGCTAAAAAGGTGAGCCTGCACAACGAGAAATTGCGCGACTGCCGTCAGCATTACAACAACCCAAAAGCTAAACGCAGTTTAGAAACCACCATCTTCATCACAGAGGGGGATTCTGCGAGTGGATCTATCACGACTTGTCGCGACACTGAAACGCAAGCAGTATTTAGCTTGAAAGGGAAACCTAAAAACAGCTACGGGCAGGAGAAAAGATTAGTTTACGAAAACGAAGAACTTAATTTCTTGCAAGCAGCATTAAACATTGAGGATAGCCTTGAAGATCTTCGATATAACAATGTGGTAATTGCCACCGATGCCGATGACGATGGAATGCACATTCGCTTGCTAATCATCACTTTCTTTTTGCAATTTTTCCCTGAATTGATAAGAGAAGGGCATTTATACATTTTGCAAACGCCTCTCTTTAGGGTAAGAAACAAAAAGGAAACCCGCTATTGCTATAACGAAGAAGAACGCAAAAAAGCTATTCAAGAACTGGGGAAAAATCCAGAAATCACACGATTTAAAGGGCTTGGAGAGATTTCTCCTAATGAGTTTAAAAACTTCATTGGAAAAGATATTCGCTTAGAGCCTGTGATGATAGGAAAGGACACCAATATCGAATCCCTACTTGAGTTCTACATGGGCAAAAACACCCGAGAAAGGCAAGAGTTTATCATCGATAACCTTGTAATCGAAGACGACCGCGAATTGACTATTGCATAATACTCTCAAATATTTTATTACAAAAAGGCTTGCAAATGCAAGCCTTTTAATTTTTTTCACATAAAAAAGAGAGCTTTAAGCTCTCTTTTTTTATTATCTATTTCATTTTATGCTAATCTTTTAGCGTTTATTCTTTTATACATTGCATACGCTACAATCAAAATAACTGCTGCTCCCAATAAGATTAAAGCGTTAGAATCTATTGGTGCCGGTGGTTCTTCTGGAGAACCTCCTGTACCTGGAGCTCCAGGATTATTTGCAGCAAAAGAGAAAACACTCAACAGCATAAATAAAAGGCTTGAAATTAACTTCTTCATAATTCTTTATTTTATAATTTTTTTAGTTACTACGCTACCATTATCTCCTACAACTTTTACCACATATACAGTAGTATTTGCTTGAACAGGCACTATATAATCTTTTGTAGCATCCACATTTTTAGCTACACTGAGGAGTTGTCCAGAAATATTGTAAACAAACACATCAGCTTTCTTAATTCCTTTATCAAATCTCACTTTGAAATCGTTTCCATCTTTAAACACCAAAGTTGATTGAGTCGCTTTCTTAGCTGTCTCTGCTACATCGTTTACTTTAGGAACTTGTCCCCAATAAACTACAAAACGATCTTTTTCTGTACCATTTGAGATAAATTGATAATCAAAATCCTCACCTATTTCCTGTATCTTACCTGTATTTTTATCTTCAAAGTAGAATTTATTAGCGCTAGCTTTTGCATCATCATTCAATCTAGCTTTTAATCTATATTGACCGTTACCATTTTGCATTACAAGCGCAACAGGTTTTCCTAAATAAGTATCAGAGTTTATACCATTAACAAATAACTTACCTTCACCCCTTCTTATTACTTCCTCATTATCTTGTAAAGTATAGATTCCTGTGTTTTCCTCTTTTATTGCAACATTATGTAACTCTGTCACGTCAACACCCTCATCATACAAATTAGAAGCAACAACATAAGCTCTTTGACCTGTGTTTCCATTAGCATCATATAAATCAAGTCCTACCTGAGCAAACAAAGAGTTGTTATTCGAATTTCGAAGGTAGAAATTATTAGGAGTATTAGACTCAGATTTAAAAGTTTTAACTTCATCATTAAAATTCAAGTCAACTTTAGATCCATTTGTCTTTACAGCAAACACATCAAAAGGCCTTACATATCTGAATTTATTATCTCCTCCTCCTTGTCCAGTTAATCCTCCCATGTTCACTCCGTAAGAGTTTGAAACGGTTCCATTGTTAACTGAAGGATCATAAATTTGTGAAGTAAACTGAACCATTGCTTCGATATTATTTTCAGCACCACTTTGCTCAACCAACTTTATCAAATCTATATTTGAAGTATAAGGATTTCCCAAGTAAAATATATTTGAACCAAAACCATTAGCACTAACATTGGATGATTTATAACTATAATTCTCCCAACCTTTAGGCATAGCTTGAGTAAAGTCAATTATATAAGAGCCATAAGCCTCTCCCCAAGCATTAACATCCTTATTATTTACTAAAGAATATGGATTAAGAGAGACTGTAAAAGATTTATTAACAGGAACACCTGACAATGTTTTTTTAGCATCCCCTATCTTCCCTAAAGATGAAAAATTAGAAACTGCATAATATCTTGCTAAATTCAAATCATTATCACCTATTCTATCACCTTGCCCTAATTGTTCAAGACCATGCTTATCATTTTCATTGTTATTCCAAAAAAACAAAGGGTTTTCATATCTCTTTTTATCAAACTTTTTAAAACCACCTCTCCCTGGAGTAAATCCAACAAAAGCACCAGATGAAGCACTACCAAAAACTTGAGTCACCACGTTTTCTACAGACACTCCACTATATGGCAACGACAATGGGTGAAGAGAATACACAGGATTAAATTTAACCTCAGAAGATATATTTCCTCCGTTAGAAGCATTTTGTTTAATTATCAACTGTCCGTATCCGGCAGTCTTATAATACTCATTTACAAAGTTTTTACCATCATCATTTGTAGCAAGACCACCATCAATCTTAACATTCCCTTGGTTAGAGAATTTATTAGTTCCAGCGTCATATTTATCTAACTTAGCATCTCCTTTCACATAAAACAATGTATTTGGAGACACCTTAACATTTGTGTTTTTCTTAACAGCTAAAGTATGCTGAGCTTTTGCTGAAAAAGCGAAAAAAACACTAGCAATAAGAAATAGATGTTTTTTCATAGCTAATTTATTATTTTGTTATTTTTTATATACTAATACTTGGTGCAAAGTTAAAAAAAATAAATCGTTATATCACAACTTTTTATTATCGTTTTCCTTACCAGCTCATTTTTAATTCAATAAAACATATCACAATGCTAGTATCTATAAGGTTTAGAGCCAATTTAAGCTCTAATGTTAAAATTTAAAATAAGGCTTTGATGATTACACCAAAGCCTTAAAATTTACTAGAATTCGTATTCTTCTTTTATGTTTTTGTGGTCATAATCTGCCTTCATCAAGGCTCCATAATCTGGTTTTTGCTTGTTTTTATTGATTCGCTTACCGATTAAATCAAAGGTAAGATACACCACGGGAACAATTACCAATGTTAAAAACAATGATGACAACAAACCTCCAATGATGACAATCGCCAAACCGTTGTTCATTTTTGCGGCACCACCAGTTGCTAATGCAATTGGAATCATACCAAACACCATGGCTATGGTCGTCATCAAGATTGGACGGAGACGCGCATGGTTTGCCTGAATCAACGCGGTTATGGTATCTTCCCCTTTTTCTACTCGGTGATTGGCAAAATCTACTAACAAAATTGCGTTTTTAGCTACAAGACCAATCAACATAATTAAACCTAAAATGGTAAAGATATTCAAACTCATATTGGTTAAAGCTAATGCCCAAATGGCTCCGATGAATGACAATGGCACTGAAAGCAATACAATGAATGGTTTAGCAAAGTCATTATACAACACTACCATGACCATGTACACCAACATGATGGCTGCCATGAGCGCAATTCCTAAGGTTCCAAATCCTTCTTTTTGATTTTCCTGCATTCCGCTCCATTTGTAATGCACTCCTGGTTTTGCCTGAATTTCGGATAATCTTGATTCCCATTCTTTGGAAATGGCTCCTGAGGATCGACCTACGACTTGTGAGTTGATCGTAACCGATGGGGCTTTATCGTTTCGCTCGAGCAAACTTGGTCCCGAAGCATAACTTACATTTGCAAATTGCATTAATTTGATCTGTTGCCCTTGTGAATTTACAAAAATTAGATTTTTCACATCGTCAATGTTTTCTCTACTTCCTTCTTGGAATTGGAGATTGATGTCGTATTCGTTTTGCCCTTGGCGGAATTTATTATCGGTATTTCCCGCAAAAGCTGTACGCATGGTTTGCCCCACAGTTGCAACATTTAATCCTAAAGCCGCCATTTTATCTCGATCTACCTCTACATTAATCTCTGGCGTACCATCTTCTACTGAAAGTTCTACCTCTGAACTACCATCAATACCCTTTAATATCTCCATGGCTTCTACAGCAAAATCCATCGCATCGTCTAAATTATCTGCCGTAACCACTAATTGAAGCGGTGCTTGGTTTGCTCCCATCAATCCCACTGGTATGGTTTTGATTTTTGCCCCGACTAAAACTTGCTGAAGTTGGCGTTTTAATTTAGCGGCATAAATTTCTGATTCATCACGCTTCACATCGTCTCTCAACTGAACGCTAATTTCTGATTTATATGCCGTAGCTTGAGATGCCCCCATTCCGCCACTACTTACCTGCCCCACCGTGGTGATGGCTGTTTTAACTTCTGGTTGTTTTAAAATATAATCTTCTGCCTTTTGTGTCATAAAATTGGTTTCTTGCAAAGACGCATCTTTGTTCATTTCGATTTGAACAATAAATTCTCCTTTGTCTACGCCAGGGAAAAATTCTGTTCCCACAAAACCATATTTAAATAAAGGTACAATGCTGAAGAACATAACACCCGTTACCACAATTGTGATTAATTTATGTCCTAAACACCATTTTAAAATATCGGTCATCCAATGCGTGAAGGCTTTAAGTCCTTTTTCAAATGTATTGATGATTCTTCCAAAAATATTTTTGTTGCTAATGTGCTCTAGCTTACCAAAACGAGAGAACAACCACGGCACAACGGTAAAGGACATAAGCAATGACAACATGGTAGCGATAACTACCGTAACACAGAATTGTCTCACAATATCGGATACCAAACCAGAGCTCATTGCAATTGGCAAGAACACTACCACAATTACGGTGGTGATTGCCGTTACGGTAAATCCAATTTCAGAGGCTCCATCATAGGCTGCTCGCACTTTGTTTTTTCCCATTTCCATATGGCGGTGAATATTTTCGATAACCACGATGGCATCGTCTACCAAAATACCTACCACCAACGATAACGCCAACAAACTCATCAAGTTTAAAGTATAACCTAAAACATACAAACCGATGAATGTAGCAATCAACGATGCAGGAATGGAAACCATCACCATCAACGCATTACGCAAACTATGCAAGAAGAACAACATCACAAATGCCACCAAAGCAACCGCAATATACAAATCGTGAATTACATTGTTTGCCGCAGTTAAAGTAAACTCGCTCGTATCGCTTGCCAACTGAATTTTCACTCCTTGGTCTTTATATTGCTCTTCTACGCTTTTCATTTTTTCTTTCACCAAACTACTCACTTCCACCGCATTGGCGTCTGTTTGTTTTTGGATTTGAAGCAAAAGCGTATTGTCTTCATTAATTCTAGCCAGTTTCTCTACTTCTTTCTGTGTTTCTTGCACATCTGCAATATCTGAAAGTTTAATATTCACGCCATTATGAGAAGCGATTACCAAATTTCTCATTTGCTGAACAGAGCTAAACTTACCAGAAAGTCTAATCAATGTACTGTTTTTTCTTGTCTTTAAGTTACCCGTAGGGAAATCCATATTAGACGCCATCAAGATTTGTTGCACTTGCGGCACAGTGAGCCCATAACCTTCCAATTTAGCAGGATCAAGACTTACACGGATTTCGCGCTCGTTTCCACCCACAATGTTTACTGAAGACACCCCTGGGATTCTTGAAAATTGTGGCTGAATTTGATCTTTTACCAAATCATACAAATCTGTATTAGACAAATTAGAAGTAATCCCAATACTCATAATCGGCAAATCCGACAATGAGAATTTAGAAAGCGATGGTTCTTTTACCCCTTCTGGTAATTCTGAACGAATGGCATTGATTTTACGCTGTGCTTCGTTCAACGCATTATCCACATTTGCCTCATTGGCAAACTGAATAATCACCACCGACAAACTTTCATATGATTTAGCCTGAATTTTCTTCACATTCTCCAAGGTAGAAACTGCATCTTCCACCTTTTTGGTCACCGTGTTTTCTATCTCCGCAGGAGAAGCCCCTGGATACACAGTTGCCACCGTAACTACTTTGGTCTCGATATTTGGCACAAGCTCATAACTTAGCTGCTTGTAGCTATAAAACCCCGCGATGAGTGCTAAGGCAAGCATCACGATTACGATGCTGGGTCGTTTTATACTTATTTCTGCTAATTTCATAGATTGATTACTTTATGATTTTTACTTTAGTACCATTTTCAAGGTTGATTTGACCACTTGTTACAACAACATCGCCAAGCTTTAACCCAGAAAGCACCTCTACCACATCTCCTAAATTTCTACCACTTTGAATGGTTTTAAGTTCAGCCGTACTATCCACCACTTGAAACACTTGATTTTGGCTCACAGACCCCACAAATGCTTCTCTCGGAATCACAAGTACAGGCGCATCTCCTTCCCCATTTTGATCAAAATTAGCTACGGCATACATTCCCGCTTTTAATCTTTGATCTTTGTTATTTACCGTAATTTCCACTGGGAATTTCAAAGCCCCGTCTGACATTGGAGCAATAAATGTAATTTTCCCTTGAATTGGCTCGTTCAATACGGTAGGTTTCACGCTCACCACATCTCCTACATGTAATTTTGTTACCAAAGATTCATCTACATTTACTTTTAATTTTAAACTTGAAATATTTACGATTTGCACGATTGGAGTTCCCGCTCCTACAACGGCACCTGTTTCTACTAATTTGCGGTTTACAATTCCGCTCACTTTGGCAACAACATTGGTATCGCCACTACTCAATTGTGCATTTCTCACGCCCGCTTGAGCACTTTTCACTTGAGATTGCAATTGCTTTACTTGCAAGCGCATTTGATCCACTTGCTGATCGGTAACTCCGCCCGTTTTATAAGCCGCCTCAAATCTCGCTAATTGCGACTCTGCATTCACCAAAGCTGCTTTAGCATTATCCAACTGAGCTCGAGAAGCATCTAAACCTACATTTACTTTATCTCCTTTCAATTTAGCAATTGTTTGCCCCGCACGCACATAGCTACCTTCATCTACATAAATTGCAACTACTTGCCCTCCCATTTCTGGGCTCACAGTGGTTTCTTTTTCTGGAACAAATGTTCCGTTTGCCGAAAATTGCCCCGACAAATGATCTTCTTTTACTTTTGCCACTTGCACAGCTACACGGCTGTTTTCAGTTTTTACAATTGCTACTTTTTCCTCGTTGCTTTTCTTATTTCCTTTTAGGATAAAAAACACACCAACGATGAGTGCAATGATAATTATAACAGGAATAACTAATTTTTTCATGATTTGTTTTTTTTATTTAATTAAAGATTTTAGGTTTCCTTGCGCTTTTAAATATTCGATTTCGGCTAATTTATAATCTAATTTAGCATTGGTTAAATTGTTTTTGGCGTCGGCAAGAGCACGCTCCGAATCCAATAAATCGGTAAGCGTCGCCAGCCCGTATTGATAATTGTTTTGCGTATTGGTCAAAACATTTTCGGCAAGCTTTACATTTTCTTGCTGAACATCGATACTTATGGCAGTATTTTTCATTTGCTCTGTTGCGTTTTTATATGCCATTTCTAGTGCAAGTTTGGTATCTTTTAACCCCGCTTTTGCCGACAAAATATCGATTTCACTTTGTTTTACTTTTGATTTAATTGAAAAACCATTAAAAATCGGAATTTTCACATTTAATCCTATCGAGGCTAAATCCGACCAATATACTTTATCTTCTTCGCCGTGCCACCAAGGCATTTTTTTCCCTTGACCTAACCAACCATAATTGGCAACCAACGCCGCTGAAGGATAATATTCGGCTTGATTTGCTTTTTTCTGCCACTCGAGCAATTCAAGTTGTTTTTCAATGACTTGCACTTCGGTTCTTTTGCTTAAATCCGCTTGCTCATTCAAGGCTAAAATAGATGGCGCAAAAGTATCTTCTGGCAATTGAATCTGTGTATCCATCGACAATCCCACCATGAATTTTAAAGCGTTTTGTGCAATTTGCACAGCATTCACCAATTGTTGCTGCGACGATTTTAAGTTATTGAGCGTAACATTGGCTCTATCTAAATCAATTTTTCTTGCCAGTCCCGCCTCAGATTGACCTTGGATTACCTTTACCGTTTTTTCGGTTAAAGCTAAATTACTTTCCAAGTTGTTAAGTTTTTGCTGCGTTTGGTACACCTGAAAATATGCATGCGCCACTTTTTCGATGATTTGCTCATCGGTTAATTCTTTATTTAGCATATAAAATTCCTTTGTAGAGCGTGCAGCCTTTAATCCCGTAAACACCGATTGATTAAAAAGCACCTGTGTCAAAGTCGCATTTACATTGGAGTTCCACGGTTGCCCAAGCGAAATTTTCATATTTTCGTTGGGATTCGTAAAACTCGGGAAAATCACTTCTAAGGGGCATAAAATGAAATGTACAAAAGAGAGAGAAAGAAAAAAGCCGAAAAAAAACGGCTTAAATAAAGGGTTTGCGGGCGATTTGCCCGCTTTTTTTTTTAAAACGAAATGTACACTTAATTGCGTTTAATTGCGATTTAATTGAAGTTTGAAACTCTATTTAATAGCGATTAAAATGATTTATATATTACTTAATTGGTAAAAACTAGAGAATAGCCCTAAAAGCGTTTAAATACGCTCTTTGTGGCTTTTTTATGGTTAGAATTTAGACGCCAGAAGTGAACAGATCTGTTTATATAAACACGGCATAACGCTACACGCCGAAAATGTGTATTTTTTATATTAGGGGGACACTTAGGGGGACACTTAGGGAGACAAAAGTACCCTATTTTTTAGGTTTATAATTGGGGTGTTTATACATTTTAAAAGCAACTTAATGCCGTTTTTCGGTTTATAATTGGGGTGTTTAACCCTTTTTATACATTGAAAAAATAACGCTATTAATTGAAAATTAATAAATTACGATAAAAACCTTAGTTTTTATACCTCTTTCCCGCTGGAACGACTGCCTTTTGAGCTTTTACTCTCTGTACTTTTTAACTACATTCTTATCCAAACATACCAGATGTTACCCTGTTTTTCTATTTTGTGGCTGGCTTTTAATGGCATGGTTCTCTTGAGTAAGGCGAGCGATCTCCTCCTCTAATTCTTGAATGCGGGTACTCTCTTTTTCTTCTAAGGCTTTTATTACCTTGTCTTTATCTTTTAGCCACTCTTGCAAATGCTGGTTTTCTCTTTGTAGGTAAGCAACTTCTTTTTGTAGGGATGCAACTTGCCTCTCCCAGTGTGATGGCACTGGGGGGATAGGTGCTTTTTGGTAAATAGCAATAGGCTCTGCTGCTTGCTGTGGGTGGCTTTCTTGCTTTGCGGGGGATTTAAGCATTTCGCCTTTGCCTGTTAGGAGCCAATTGGCATCTATATTTTCACATTTTGAGATAATTAAGTCATAATCTATCGTATTTCGTGATTTCCAATTTGATAAAGTATTTTGTTTTATGCCTAAAAAATCGGCAAAATCACCATCTTTTGTGTATCCTAAATGTTTTTTTATCTCCCTTAAAATCAGTTTTTTATCCATTTATAAATAAATTATTTTCAAATAATGTGAAAATTAATTTGGAAATATCCCAAATTGTGTAATATATTTGCCTTGTGAATTTCAAAAAACAAAGTAATGAAAAAAATACGAGTGCATCCTGATATTGCGCATCAAATTGCAAAAGAATTTTCGGTTACTTATCAAACAGTGCAGATGAGTTTACGATATGTGTTTCAGTCTGAAACCGCCGAAAAAATCCGACAAAGAGCAAAAGAATTACTACAAGAAGAAGCAAAAACTATTAATATACAATAGGTTATGAACAATTTAAGCATTAAAGACACAATGAGCAGTAGAGAAATTGCTCAGATAGCTGGAAAAAGACACACAGAAGTGTTGAGGTCTATCCGAAATATGGAAAGAGGATGGGTAAAAGTTAGCGGACGCAATTTTGCGTTGGCTGAATATTTAGACGAACAAGGCAAGCCGAGACCACAATATGAATTAACGAAAACCGAGTGCTTGTACATCGCCACAAAGTTCAATGATGAGGCAAGGGCGAGATTGGTTCTTCGCTGGGAGGCTTTGGAAACAAAAAAACAGGAAGAACCTGTTTTAATTGGTAACGACAACCGAAAGCAGAGAATGGAACTTATTGAACTTATTCGTGCTAATCTATTGCGTGGTGATGTGGTTGCAGTGGCTTGTGAAAATGGATTTAGTCGCACACGATGCGAAAATGTAATGAGACACCGTGTGTTTCACCCTGAAATTGTAAAAGCCTTATATGATAAGGCGATGGAGCGTAAGAAATTACTCGGCATTCCAATGAGTGAAATGATTGACAATTTAAATCAATAAGCTATGATAAAGATAGAAATAAAAATAGTGCCCAGCGCGCAGATAGGATTTTACAATATAATAGAGCGTAAAAGCCTATGGGGCTGGACACTTTCCAAAAAAATTACCCCTATTGAGGTTCAGTCTTCGGCTTTTGAAGATGTACGGTTAAGGCAATGCCATTTACAGAGTTTGCTCCTCCTGTGGGCGAGTAAAAAATACTTTTTACCACATAGCCTTCATCTAAACGCTTCTGTATAGCAGGAAAAGTAAAGCTCTCGGAGGGGTGCTTTCCACCAATTGAAAACACAACCCTTTCAGTTAAAATAATTTCTTTCATATATAAAAATTTAAAATGATGACAAATTTAATCAAAATCACAGAGAAAAACGGAGAAAATACCGTGAGCGCAAAAGACCTACACCAGTTTCTTGGAAGTAACGAGCAATTCGGGAAATGGATTAAAAGAATGCTCGGTTATGGTTACACGCAAGGTGTTGATTATGAAACGTTAGCCCTTTTAGTCCCAGCGGGTGAACATAATAAAGCATGGACAAAAGATTATGTTTTGACTTTGGACACTGCAAAGGAAATCGCCATGCTCCAAAGAAGTAAAAAAGGTAGAGAAATCCGCCGATACTTTATAGAAGTAGAAAAAACAGCAAGAAAACAATTTGTACAAATGCCAAAATCGCTCAATGTATATGGAATGGAGGCTTTGCCTTATGACTGGTGGTTGTTGCAAAACGGCTACTCCGTGAGCTCTGGGCAAAGAAACGCACGCATACGCAAGCATCCAGAGCACTTTTACAAAGGCACCAATGGCTGGTACATTAATAAGCTGTACGCTGAGGCACTCCTTGCCATTAAACTGGGCAAAGAGAAATTGCAACAAGTGCAAGCCCTGCCCCAAGTGTTACAAGTAGAAATGTTTTAAAAAAATAAGATTATGATACATCATCTAAAATATCTAATAACTCTTCTTTCCAAATACATAAAGTTGGGGAGCCATTCTCATAAACTTCAGCATAGGGATAATTTAACGGACGAACAAAGGATTTTGGAAAAGGAAAGGTTTTTAAAAACTTTTGATACATGCAATAAACATCCACGCCACCTAAAAGCGGATTGTAGTGATCAAAAATTAGTTCGATTACCTTCTTCAGTTGCTTCCTTTCTATACGAGAGTTCTCCGTTGAACGAAAGTAAACTAAATCAAAAAGAGAAGAGGTTGGCATTGCTTCTTTTAGAAAGGTTTGGGAGTCCTTGTCAATCACATAATCCAAATGATGCATAAGGGCTAAGCTCTTTAAAATGGGGTGTATAATCCCTCTGTTTTTGATAGGTAAATCTTTATCAAGATACTCAATTACAACATTTAAACGAAACTGTTTCATATCACTATAATTTTTGATTGGGCATAACAAATATAGTGATTTTTACCTGACGGTGAACCACTCCGTTAGGTTTCCCGACCGGCAGGCACCGAGGTTCGAGTCCTCGGCGGGAGCAAAAGAATTTTAAAAGATACAAAAAAATAGAAGCTATGAAACCTTACAAAATATTATTTTCTTTTGATATACAAACACAAAATGGCAAAAGCTTATTAAATAATAGCTATCCTAACACGGTTTGCATAGGATTAGACGAGGCAGAAGCTAAAGCGTTTAATGTTGGCTTAGTGCGATTGCTTCTAAGAAAATTTTCAAATCATCTCTATGTTGTAGGTCTGGAAGATTATCACAAGCATAAATCGGATTTAAATCAACAGGTACAAGCTTATACTTACGAGTTAAAATATCTACCAGTTTCTTCAAGGTGTTATTGTTACCGACATTCAGAGGTAGCAGTAGTGGGTAGAACTGATTATATAAGCTACTACCAAGCTTGCCAAGGGCAATGTGGTTTTCCGCAGCAAATTGGTAAGTCATCTGAAGATAATCAGCGTTAATTGTTTCAAAATTAATTAATGAAATTTCGTCAAATACATTGTTTTCACCACTGAAAAAGAAAGTTTTAGGATGTAGAAGCATATCACTATAATTTTTGATTAGACACCACAAATTTAGTGAGCCGTAGCACGGCAGGCAAATAAAAATGCAAGAGTGCTACTATTCCCGACAGGCAGGCACCGAGGTTCGAGCCCTCGGCGGGAGCACAGAATTTTAAAAATTAAAGGAAATGAAATTAATTAAAAATTTAAAAGAATTAGAAGTAGGAAAGTTTTACAAAGGTAAAAGCAATGATTACTATAAGTTTTCTAGCTTTAATGGTATGGCTGGAGCTGAAGCCATTTCATTCTCACTTAGCGATTATGGTAAGGGGATGGAGGATTATATCAGTCTTGATACACCTTGGCTGGAAATAATCTTTAAGGAATGCGGAGGGCTTGTAGAAATCTCAGAAGAGGAGTTTTTAAAAGCCTTTAAAAAATTCTGTAAGCATAGAAAAGAGATTTTGAAACTTGAAAAAAACACACTCAAAATTGCAGAACTAAGTCTACTATGAAAGTACTGAGAACCTTTGAGGAAGATTGGGAGATTTTAGTAGAGAAAATCATTAAAGCGGTAAACGAAGATTAAACGAGAAAAATGTACGCATATCAAAACAACATAGTGTCTATACCAGCCAAATTACTTTATGAGGATTGGGCGATAATTTCCTATGATTATTATAAGGTTTTATGCCGCAGAGGAAAGCTAGTCCGTACCAAAGAGGGGCGTGGGCAAGACAACCAAGCGTGGGTGTCTTTTCACGATTTGCCCGTGGTAAAAGGTATCAACCTAAAAGAATATTGTGTGCGTGCACTGGGCAGACCAGAGGATAATTTAGTAAGAAATCAGCTCGAAAAATACATTTTACCGGATCCCAAAGCCATTGATTTTTTTGCACAGCATAGAAAGCCCAACGGCAAGCCTTTGAAGTTTGAAAAACAACGCCAAAAGGCGACTTCTGCCATGATTTTAAACGCTATTGAAACCATCTTTAAAGATAGAGTGGCAAGCAATAAAATCTTTGGAAAAAAGAAAACACAAATCTGGCAAAACATTAGCGAAGCGGTAAATGGTCTGAATACCGAAAAATGGCATTATGATTTGCCGAGCAATGCTCGCAGCTTGCAAAGAAAATATAATCAATATCTAAAAGACAGATATATGGCTTTTATTCATAAAGGCGAAGGCGGCGTGAATGCTCGCAAGGTAAATGAAGATATTGAACGCCTAATTATTGGGCTGTACTGCATGCCAAATAAGCCCTATATGAGCAGCACTCATGATATGTATTTGCAGTTTATGGGCGGGGCACTTGAAGCCTACGATGCGCAAACAGGCGAAATCTTTAACCGCGAGGATTTCTACGATGAAAATGGGCAAATGGTGGAGCTTTCCGAAAGCACCATTAATAACTATTTGAACAAGCCAGAAAATAAAATCATCATAGAAAAGTGCCGTAATGGCGCCTATGATTTTAGCCAAAAATCACGCCCACATGTGCACCGACACGCTCCGCTGTTTAGTATGAGTAAAATCACACTAGACGACCGCGATATAATGCACCACAAATTGCCAGATGGCTCAAAAGTAATGGCGTACTATGCCTTTGATTCGCTTTCTGGGGCAATGATAGGAATAGCCCACAGCAAGAGCAAAAATCAAACTTTGTTTTTGGATTGCATTCGCAATATGTTTCAGTTTACTACAAGTTACGGGCTAGGCGTTCCTATGCAAATGGAAGTAGAGCAACATTTAGTAAGCGACTTTTCGGAGGGGCTAATGAAAGCAGGTGTATTGTTTCCATTTGTCCGCTGGTGTAACCCTACCAATTCGCAGGAGAAAGAAGCTGAGGGCTTTATCCGCGTTAAGAAATACGGCGTGGAGAAAGATAGACACCAGAATGTAGGTCGCCACTATTCACGCAACGAGAGCAACCGCGTAACTCGCCAAAAAATATTTGATGAGGCAAACGATAACTACAAAGAAGCAAAAGCCACTTATGAGCAAATTGTGGCTTGGGAACTGGAAGAACAAACTTTGTATAACAACGAGCTACACCCGAACCAAAGAAAATATAAAGGCAAAACACGCCTTGAGGTGTTTTTGGAAAATGTCAATCCGAATTTACCAAAATTGAACAAAGCTCTTTTAGCGCAATTTATCGGTAAACATACCAAAACCACGATAAGAAGAAACCAATATGTGAATGTGCAATATGAGAAATACCAGCTACCAACGCCACAGGTGCTTTCTATGCTCGCCCCGAATAATTATCAAGTGGACGCTTATTTCTTGCCAAATGATAACGAAGAAAAAGAGGTGTATTTGTACCAAAACGGCGAATACTTATGTACTTGCAAGCCTGTCCCTGTATTTAACCGAGCCAATGTAGAGTGGACAGATGAAGACGCCAGAAAGTACCAAGAAGCGATGGCTTACATTACTAAGTTTGATGCAATGACCAGACGATTAAGCGAAGAAAAATTGCCAAAAATTGGAACAATGAAGCCCACCGCCGCCATAGAGGTAGATTTTGAAGTAGTTGAGGAAGCGCAAGAATTAGAGTACTCATATACCGACACAACAATAAACCAACGCAATAGAGCCATTAACGATTTATAAAAACATAACAAATGATAACCACAGAGCTAAAAAAACGAATAATTGAAGCCGTTAAAAATAATTTACCAAATTACAAGAATGCTGAAAAGCACGCACAGGCATTGGGCGTAAATTCTAGCCAGTATTCTAAAATTTTCACGGGTGGAGATGTAGACTACTCTTTGGCCGACGCGAAATGGATAAACATAGCTAGAAGATTAGGCGTTCAGTTAAAAGAAGAAACACCATGGGTTACCGTGAAAACTGAAACATACGAGTATGTGTATAGTCAATTAGAAGCCTGCCAAACGCGCAGTATCTCGGCTATCCTTTGTGATTTGGCAGGTATCGGGAAAACACACACGGCAAAACAGTATGTAAAAGAAAATCGCAATGCTATATACATTGATTGCTCTCAAGTGAAAAGTAAACAGAAACTCATTAGAAAAATAGCGCAAGAGTTCGGGATAATTTATACTGGACGATACGCAGATGTTTATGAGGATCTTGTTTTTTATGTCAAGCAATTAGAAATGCCACTTGTGATATTAGATGAGGCTGGAGATTTGGACTATCCTGCGTTTTTAGAGCTAAAAGCTTTATGGAATGCTACCGAGTACGCATGTGGCTGGTATATGATGGGTGCTGATGGTCTGAGAGAAAAAATCAACCGGCAAAAGAACCTAAACAAAGTGGGCTACACCGAAATATTTGACCGCTACGGCAACGATTTTAAAAAAGTGAGCCCCGATGTAAAAGAAGCTTTGGAGGAGTTCTATTTAAAACAAATAGCACAGGTGTCAAAAGCTAACCATTCGACGCTAACACCAAAGCAAATGTTTGCCAAAACGAAAGGCAGTTTAAGAAAGGTTAGAATTGAAATTGAAAAACAAAGATTATTAAATAATGGCTAAAAGTGAATTAGAAATACCCCGCTACTACACCCACGAAGATATTGAAAAAGCAAGATTTAATGAATTTGAATTTACTGGAGAGTGGGGGAGGCATTTAGGTAAGCCAGAGCGTACAGGTAGTCTTTTAATTTATGGTGGTTCTGGGCATGGCAAAACAACCTATGCGCTCCAGCTAATGAAGTATTTGTGCAGCTTTGAAAGAGTGTTTTACAATTCAGCGGAAGAGGGCTTGAGAGCCAGTTTTAAACGCTCTGTCAATCTGAATAATCTAAAAGAAGTCGCTGGAAAGTATGTAATGCAAAAAGAGAAATACGATGATATGGTAAAACGACTAGACAGAAAAAGACAGCCTAAAATAGTTTTTGTTGATAGTGTGCAGTATGTGTTCAGAGGTAAAAAGGATACAGACTATTTTGAACTTATAGAAAAATTCCCAGAGACATTGTTCATTTTCATTTCTCAGATGCAGAAAGGGGAGCCTAAAGGTGCTATTGCCGATGCTATTAAGTGGGATGCCCAAAGTGTAATAAGAGTAATAGACTTTAAGGCTTATATAGAAAAATCAAGGATTGGAGGCGATGAGCTTACCCCTTACACCATCAACAAAAATAAAGCACAAGAACGAGAACTTAAATTGTTACAAAAAGGATAAATAAAACCACTATGATACACGAAATTTTACACTTCAGTTACCCGCAATACGATGGCTTTCGTGATGCGTGTTTTTACGAGTATTGCCAACAGCTTAGCCAAGTTACGGCTTTCACGGCACGAGAGCTTTATGGCAATGATTTAATGCTGAATTACTTTCAAGATATGTGGCTTGCGCATGTAGAAAAGCAGTTTTTGCACGACAATAAAGATTTAATTGTACGACTGGATGAGCCCGATCATTTTTTGAATGTTTTAGAGACTTACATAGACGCCATTTACGATGAAAAGGGCGTGAAAATGTACCCCTCAGCCATTTTAAACGAAATCAAAAAACAAAAGAAATATGAGAAGAAAAAACTGGTTTAATTATATGGATTTGCGCCTTGTGCTACGATATGACAGCGAGCGCGAAAAGTGCTTGAGCTACGGCGAGAGATTGAAACTGCACGGGGCTATTCATGTTTTTTTGAATGAAGAAATTCCCACTTTAAGCGAAGATTTAGACCAAAAAGTTTACAATATTTTACTAGAAGCACACAGCTTAAAAAATAAATTAGAGGTTGAACCTATAAACGAACAATGGCACGAAATAATTATAAATCTATGAGCAATAAAATTAAAATTCAGCGCGTGCATAGCCAGCATTATGTAGTAAATGGCAAAGCATTTATTCAGAACGAACAGGGCGAATGGGTAACGCCTTTCGACACGCCAACAGAAGAAGAAAAAACAGCATTTAAAAACTTTTTAAAACAATTTTAAATATGGGAAAACTTAAAAAACTACTAGAGGGAAGAAAATTAATAGTCTTGAGACTAGATAAAAACTTCCACATTTATTTGCACGGAGATAAAGAAAAAATATCAGAGGGCGAAGATGAAAAAGGAACATTCATAAAACTTTATTTCGAAGAATTAAAATAAAAAAAATGAACGAAACAATAACAAAAAAGATGGTTCAAGAGTTTTTTCCGAAAGCATCAGTCAAAGAGGAAAAAGACACTTTCAAAATTCACGCAGAGGAATTGAAACTGGAAGATTTAGCAGAATTTCACTACACCTACAGCAAGTTTGGAACCTTGAAACGCAGCGGAACAGGCATAACATTAACGATTAAAAAATAAACACAATGGAAAAATTTGCAATTATTCACGATAGCGCAGAGCTTGGGCAAATACTAATTACAAAAGATTTTGACCTAGATGAAAATCAACCCGAAATTAAAGTTCAATTTGAAGATGACGGAGCGAGGATTTCTTTTAATATAGGCGTAAAAACGGAAGAAACAGCAAAGAAAATGTTTGAAAAATTAAGAGCAAAGAATTAGCAATTGAGATGGTAGAAAGAATTATTTCAGAGGCACAAAAACAAGAATTATGAGCGAAAAAGATTTAAAAAATAGACTAAAGGAGATTTTTCCAGAAGCATCTATTACAGAAGATGAAAGATTTGTAAAAGTTCATCAGAATGAATTTAATAACGAATCACTAACCAAATTATACGCTACGCGCGAAAATATGGATATCGTCGGTAATTCAATCATCAAGCGTTCAGGGAAAGGTGTAACCCTTAGAATTAATAAAGAAACTTTTAAAAAACAATCAATAAAATGAGCTTAGAAAATTTAACCACAGAAGAATTGGCGGCGGAGCTTAAACGCCGAGAGCAAGAGAAAGCAGGCGAAAGAAAAGCCTACAAAGATTTAGTAAACGAAGAATTACCGCGAATTGCGGGAATGTTGAAGACTTTAAGCCAAAACATTAGCCAAGTCAAATTGTTTGCCTTTGAGAACTTAAAAATATTGTTAGAGACTAAAAATGAAGTTTTTGGCGTAAAAGATACGCAGCAGTCGCACACCTTTAGTGATGAAAAAGGCAACAGCATAACTTATGGTTTTCGGATAATTGACAATTGGGATGATAGCGTAACTGCCGGTATTCAGAAAGTGAGGGATTTTTTGCAAAGCCTGGCAAAGGATGATAACTCTGCTAATTTGGTGAAAGTAATCCAAAGGCTACTCAAGCAAGACAGCAAAGGCAATTTGAAGGCTAGCCGAGTAATTGAACTCACAAAATTAGCAGAGGAAATAAACAACGAGGAATTTCTTGACGCTGTAAACATTATCCGCCAAGCTTATAAGCCACAGCGTTCTGCCTTTTTCGTAGACGCTAGCTATACCGACGCACAGGGCAAAAAAGTGAATATTCCGCTTTCAATTTCAGCGGTTGATTTTCCAGAGGGGACGAATGTAGATGATTTATTTCCAGTAAACGAAAAATACGAGGCGTAATGGCTTGGATTGGTTTTATCGCCACATTTTTCGTGGTAGCGGGATTTATACTCGGCATTTTTTTATCGGACTTTGACGATGATGATAACGACTTTTTAAACAAAATATAAGTTTAAAATTCTTCATAGTTACCCAGACAAGCAGACACCGATGTGCAAGTCATCGGCTGGGGCAAGTAACACAGGATAAAGTGATGACTCACGATTGTTTCTGCTACTCGATGGCTGTCCTAAATCTACCAAGAAAATGCAGTCAGAAATCTGGTAAGGTACCCCGATTGGCAAGCTCCGAGGTTCGAGCCCTCGGCGGGGACAAATTAAAAAACAACAAAATATGCCACGCAAAAGAGAACGAGAAAAAGCACTAAAATTTGAAGGAGTTAAGCTTACTCCAGAAGCCGTCAGAAAGCTGGAGCGAGACAAAGCCTTGAAAGCCTTGGCTAAAGCAAAAAAATTAGAGCAAGAGAAATTTCAACTCGGATTTAAATATGAACGAATAGATAGTAAAACTTATAAATTGAAATAAAGATTAAAAAATGAAACTATATAAAATTTACCTTTCAGAACCCGACTTTGTAGATAGAACTAGCTACGAAAAGTATGTGGCAGCAGAGAGCCTAGAAATGGTAGCCAAACGCTTTCCAAATGCCGAGAAAATCGAATTTATAGACACTATTTTTATTATTAGAGAATGAAAACAATAGAAAAAATACAACAAATAGTGGCAAATAAAGGTGTTTCGGCGGTTGATTTGGCACTTAATGTATCGGCGATGAGCGATGGCAGAACCACCTTGCTGGAGGAGCTTAACGAAAAAGAGCTAACCCTTTTGCTTAAATGCTATGCACCCAAGGCTAATTTAAATGATTATGTAACACATTTAGAGATTGAAGATGAGAAGAAACGCCTGCGTTCTATTGTGCTTAAAATAGCTACTAAAATTGGCGTTCACAGCTCCGAAAGTTGGGCGCCATTTAATAACTTTATGCTTAAAAGTAGCATTCTGCATAAGCCTTTAAAAGACTATGATTTAAGAGAATTAAAGGAACTAGTAAAGCAGTTTAAATCTATGGAAAGGAAAGAAGATACTTATCGCAAAGTAGCAGGTTCTAAGCCTTGGTTTAGAAAATTAGGGGGAAAACCTAGCGAAAATTAAAGACTATGAAAAAAGTAACAATTAAACTAAATCCTGCGCATTTAAATGCTATGCTTATTGCACTAGAAAAAGTGCCAACAATAACTGGGAAAGCTCCAGCGCAAATGGCGGTGCAAAGCATATTTGATGAACTACTTACTAAGCTTTTGAAAAAGCAAGTGGAAAAGAGAAATGAACCACAAAAGAAAGAATTTAAGCTTATTCTGAAATATTACGAAGCTTACGCGCTTTCAGAGGTATTAATGAGGGTTAGAGAGCTATTACCTCATGATTCTTTTTATGAAAAACATTCCGTTTTAATGATTAATTCTCAAATTTTTGAACAATTACAACCATGAAAGAAAGAATTTTTGTAATGACAAGTCCTAAATTTCAAGGCTCCGTCACCTACCACTACGCAGAAAACGGCTATTTAAAAATACTGAAAATTGAAGCGCAAATGGATGCGCAGACGCATGGAGAACTATTACAAAAGGCAACGCCGATACGCATTGGTCAAATGCTAGAAATGAAAAAAGCCATCAAGTACGGCAAGATAGAAGAAATGCCCGCCGATTTAAGTTTTGAGCGGTTCTGGAAGACTTGCGGCAACTTTGCAGGCAAGAAAAAACGCTGTGAGCAATTATGGGAGGCTCTGAATGATACCGAACGCACCCAGTGCTTAAACTATATAAGCATTTACAAAAGCGCCAAGTCCCGCGACGGAACCGCGCTGGCTTACCCAGAAACCTACATCAACAATCGTGTGTGGGAGAGTTGATAAAATGATAATAAAACCCTAAGTTGCGTAATAACTTAGGGTTTTTTATTTTTGTGGTATGGCAATCAATTCAAAAGGCAGAAATACAGGGCTGCTCCGTTATCGCAACGAAAAACTCGTAGCGCGCTATTATTATTACTCCCACATTTTGGAGTATAAATATTCGCGTTGTATGGAGGCTTTAAGCCTTGAATTTGACCTTACTCAAAATCGCATAAATGCCATTATTAACAAGAATTCTAGTAATCTATATAGGCTGGAGCGCCAAGGTGTAGATGTGCCGGCATTGCGCAAAATATACCCGTTTATGGTGTGGCACAATCCTCCTTCCAGCCACAAGAATAACGCTCGGCAATTATCCTTAAACCTTTTCTCAAAGGTTGCTCCGTAACGCTTATGCGTGAAAAGGTTTCGAAATGCGCATCCTCGTAGCCTTGCAATTTTCTGTATATTTTTTCCGACAAATCTAAATAAGATAACGCCTGCTCTCTGCGCTCGTCCTCTGTTAGCGAGTCCGTATCCCAGTGCTTATCTACAATGGTAAGCGTGAAATCTGCGTTTATTTGCTGGAATACATTATGAAAGTCGTCGGAACTTATAATGTTAATTCCAATCAATACAGCGGGATAATCAAGCGGTGGTTTGCTCTCGAATAGCTGCCCATAGTTTAAATCAATATAATTTATTTCTGGGATTTCTTTTAGCATTTCAAAGAGTTTTAAATAGAGTTTTTTCATGGTTTAAATATTCGTTATTTTCTTAGCTTCTAATTTTATGATTTCCTTAATTTTATCGGCAAAAATAGGGCTATCGTTAAAGTCTCCGATAAATTGTCGCTTAGGGATATTCATTTTCATATTTCTTCTATGGGCTTTTACAAAGTATTCTTTTCCTTTTTTAGACTTTCGGCGATGCTCTCCCACATTTTGTTCTACAACGCCAGAAAACCCAAAATTATGTGCGCGGGCATAGGGGACATCACTACCGATAGTTATCGTTACCCCATTGGCTTTGGGCTCTATTTTGGCGTTTTCCTTATCAATACTTCGTCGTAAATTACCGGTATTGACAAGCAAACTCCTTTCATTTTCTTTGTCTTTTCTCGGAGCCCAAGGCTCTACGCTACTTCCTTGCCAACTTTGCTGGTCAAAATTTTCTTTGGCGAAAAGTAAAGCCTCGTTTGCTATTATAATTGGCAAATCATCTAAAAATTGATGCGTTCTTTGTTCTATGGCACGCATCACCTGTTCTAAATTTCTATTCATTTGTTTATTATTTGGTTTAGTTTTTGTATATTTGCAAGACAAGTCGGAGCGGTGCAAACCAATCCGCAGATGAATGCGGGCAAGTAGGCAATCTACTTGCCCAAGTTTATTTTTTATCAATAAATTGTGCAAATTTTATTTTAAAGTCATTTGATGGAGTCATTAAAGCAGTAACTCTGTCAATTCTCCAAACTTTTCCATTAGCAAATAAAATCACAAATTCTAATTTGTCAAATTTCTTAAAACTTTCTTGTAATTCAGAAGCCGCTCGTTTTTTGTTTTTTACAGAAACATTATTTATTTCTCCAAAATTCATCACTAAACAAGCCTTGTCAAATCCTCCCAATTGTTCACTATCATAAAGCTTTCTAACAGAATTAGTGATGAAATTTTGAGGTTTAGTGTCTTTATTTCTATTGGTAGCATCTCCAATAATTCCATCAATCCTAAATTCGGGATTTTTTCTACCCTCGAGATGTGCTAAAATATCTACTTTGGCTTTGTGGTCGTCCACTATAAGTTTACCCAAGTATAAATTTGTAGGTAAATCTTTTAGATCGGGATTAATGTTTACTCTCAATACACCCTCTGTTTTTTCGCTTACATATCTAGAAACAAAACTTTGTTCTTCCGACATTAATTCTCCTAGAATAACCTTTTGTTCGTCTTCTGTAAAGTATTCATTTAGCTTTTCAAAATACAGGCTATTTTCTGCAAATATCTTTCCGGTAATCCCTATGTTATTTCTGAAATTTTGAGGAATATCGGGTGCTTTTATTTGTTCGTTCGGTGTAGGTTCCTCATATCTTACGGCTTCCACATCTGTACGGCAATTGAAGTGATTGGGAGGAAAATGCGTTTTAAGTAATGGATGATCCCATGGCACTACTACACCATGCAGAGGCGCGCAAATATCGGAGGTATGGTTATCTTGAACGACAAAGAATTTAGCATAAGGGTATATGTGTTTTTCTCTTTGAAATCTTTCCCATTTTGCCGCCATGCGAGCACTGGCTACAGCCGTGTTATACTCTGTTTTTAAATAACGAGCTGAGCGGTCAATGATTTTTAGAGCTTCCTTTCTAAACTCATTCCAGCTTCTCACTTTTCCATTTGGAGAAATAAGTGCGTTATTTAGTGCAATATTGTCAGCGGTATTTTTAGCCATAGAAAACTCCCAAACATTGTCTTTCATTTTTTGGATAAATGGAGCATTTTCAATTTTTAAATCCTCATTTATGATAGGTTTTATTTCCCCCTCTACCCCTTGCCATAATTTGTTGAAAGTGGCTCGAACGACACCTTTATGCCGCAAAGAATGCTTGTTTTTTTGCAAATACATTTCTTTCATGAGCTTTGTAAATTCCTGCCTAAATTCGGTATCAAATCCAGCGGAAAGATGGGCTTGTTCAACTTGCCCACAGCAACCTTTATACTCTTTTTCCAGAGCCTGCCAATCCAGCTCCTCGTATAGGCTAAGTTCTACCGAGGAGCGTGGGCGAAAAAATCCTTTAGCTTGTCAAATAAGGATAAATCTTTGGCTTGTACTTTTTTGACTTTGGGCGTGTTTTTTGGTTTGTTTTTATGTTTTTCCTTAGGGGGGTCATCCGTTTGGATTTCCTCTTCTTCTGGTTCGTCTGCAGGTTCTTCTTGCTCTCGTTCTTTGCTCTTAGCCCCTCGAGGCAATCCAAATTCCTCATAGAAGTAATCATCATCTACACCATCGGCGGTAAGCTGATTTACACGCTCGGCAACACTTAATTTGTCTATGGCTTTTAAATCTTCTTTTTCGTCGATGAAATTAAAGAAGCCGCCCGCTACTGGATAGCCTCTTTTTTCAAGTCGCGGTTTAAGCTCTTGGTTTAAAAAGCGACGAACAAAGATTTTATCTGCTTTGTTTAGGTCGTTTTCTGTGTTGCCATGCACTTTTGCCTGAGCGAGTGAAGTTCCATCGGTGGTGGTCATCGTTTGCCCCTGTGCGCTGATTAATATTTGTTTGTCCCAATGCTCCAAAAACTCACGATGCACTGCGCCGTTGGATTGACTGGTTTGCAAGGTTTCTACCGAGCTTTTATTGCTTAAAACCATATCAGCCGCCGCCCCTCGTTTCCTAAACGATTCCTCCATTTCTTTCTGTCCATTTTCATCGTCGGGGTCGTATTTTCCGATGAGCTGCGGAATGCCAAACAGCTCGCAGAATTGCGCATAATCTGCACCTCCATTTCGTTTAAATATGGCGTAAGGTGCCGTGCGCGCAAATATCCCTAAGTCTTTATCATCGCCAATGTTTAAAATAAAATCGTTATCCTCGTAAGGAATGCCCTCATCGCTGGAGGTGTCTTTTAAAATTAACTTATGCAGCGTGTCAATGTGTCGGCGGTCGATACTTTGCACCTTAAAACCATTTGAAAAATCAAGCTCCACGATGGATTTGCCGTAAAATTTAGAAAGTAAAATTTCACGGAGTAATTTTTCAAATTCGGGCGTGTCTATCAAGTCCCAAAGCTCCTCTATCTCTTTGCCGTCTTTTTGAAAGGTGAGATTGGCATTCGTTATGGCGCGCACACGCTTGTCCATGGCTTCGTATAGTACGCCGTCCATTAGTAAGTTATTGTAAAGCTCCACGAGCTTTTGACGCCTGCCTCGATAAGCCTGCGAGATAGCGGTTATCCAGTTTTCAATATCTAAGGAGCTGTGCCTTTCGGGTTTTACCACTAGCACTTGGCTAATGTTTAAAGTCTTTTTTTGGCTATTCTTTTGTTTAAATCCAATTTTGCTCATAATTAGTAGTAGTTTTTACGCGGTGGGTTAGAATGATAGGAAAATGATTTAACGCCTTTTTCTTCTTCCATTAGTCTGGGAAGATTTGCTGGCATTCCTTTGTAAACGGCGGTAAGCCAATTCACAGCCTCTTGATAACGGAATTTCTTGTCTTCGTAATCAATGCCAGGTGTTGCCAGTGTGATGATTTCCCAAATCGCAATGTCTTTTATAAACTTAACCAGTAGCGGGCTTCTGTCGCAATCCGTGGCAGAGAAAATAGCCCCCGTGTCGTAGGTTTTCATCAGTTTGGAAGAAGCAAAATCAATGGCCATATCCAGTGCAGCGAGCGCGATGGTCTCGTCGTTTTCGATAATTCTTTTAAGCTTTGCCTCTCGGCAATGAGTCTTTAATTCTTCAATTTCTATAAACATGGTTTAATATCTTTTTTTGTTCTTAGCTTTTTGGTACACCTTGGGCGTGTGGTCGCCTTGTAAATTTTTGTGGTTTACAATCCACACGGCACCCTCCACGGCGTCTGGAGCGTCGTCGTGCGCTCTAGATTTTGGCGACAAGGCTAAAAATTGGAACTCCGTTTCTTTCATATCTTCTCGCCCTTTTAGTTCCTCGTTAAATATTAATTTGCCATTGCGGTTAAGCGGCTCTAAATTGCTCTCAATTCGGTAGAACTTCTCGGTTTTTTTACGCTCATCGGCTTTCAGCGGGAGTGTTATGTTATAGCGTTTGTTCGCCTTTTTAATCTCTCGTTTTAGGGGGTCGTCAATCCAAGGGTATTCAATGTAATAGTACACAGATACGCCCGCGCTGGAGGTTTTCTTATAGGTTTCGTAAAGGTGCTCCAGCATTTTGGCGGTAGTGTTTTTTTGACAAAACATATCAATTACATGGTACTCGTCTTTGTACTTGCCCACCAAAGCTGTCGCCTTAAAGTCTCCGTTTTTCTTGTAAGAGGGGTCGGTGTAGGAAACAAGGAATTTGTATTTTTTGAGTGGTAATACTTTACCATAGCTTATCTCCTTAAAAACTTTCCCCAAGCTGATAGGGTTATTAAAATATTCGCCCTGCACCGCTTGCGCCGATATTTTGGACAATGTTCGGTCGATATGCTCCTCGGTGTTTTTTTGTGGCCAAGTGGATTTGTTGTTTTTGTCCCGTATGTTTATAATATCCGTGTGGTCTGCCATTTCTATGGCTTTTTTGATACAGCAATAGTCGGCAATGATGTTTCCGTTAAACAGTACTGTAATAGGCTCTGAAACGGAACGAGTAGCGTATAACGCTTTTTCAAACCACGCCCACTTTTTATCCACGGTGTCTGGGTTTCTGCAGTCTTCATCCGTATCGAAGTCGTCCACTAGAATGGCGTCGGGTCTCACTTCTTCATTTCTTGATCCACGGGGCGAATTTCCTGCCCCCACAGCAATAAACATGGCACCTTTTCTTATTGTGAATTGATCATCTCTCCAGTTGCCGTGGTTTTGCTGAATGCCATAGTCGTGAATGATGCGCGTGTTACTTTCAAAAGCACTTTTAAACGGCGTTAAAAGGCGTTTAGCAGATTCATTGGTCGCCGAGGCAATGATGATAAACTTCTTTTTACCGGTGAGGGCTAAGTAAGTAAATTCCATCATGGCACGCGCTGATTTGGCAAGCTCACGCGACCATGCGCGCACCTCGTACCATTCCATATTTTCGGTAATTCTCTTGGTACTGGCTTTATGAAATGCCGCCGGTTCACATTTATAATACTTGTGGAAATAGTATTTAAACCACTCCTCGGGGTTTGCCTCTAAACGCTTTTTTCTGCGTTCAATTTCCGTGGCGGTTTCGGATAAATCCACGCTGGCTTTTTGGCGTAGGTTGGTATAATATCGCTCCCAAAACTCTAACGCCTTGCGGTCTTCGGGTGTTAATCTCTTGGTTATAAGCATAGCCTTAAAGTTTTGATTTAATAAATGCGTCGGTGTAGTCTGCCAATAGTTGGGCATCGTCTAGATTTTCAACCCGCACAAAATCCAAGAACTGCGTGAGCGCATTAATCATCTCAGGGAGTAGTGCTTTAGTTTCTAAATCCTTGATATTTTTAATCAGCTGATTTCTGATTTGGGCGGTTTTGTAATCGGCAAATCGGTAGCCCTCCTCTTGGCTTTGAATATAAGCGTTGATTTCCGCAAGCTCATCTTGCATTTGCACGAGTTGCTCTTGGCGTGTGAGTAAAATGTTGCGCTTTAAGCCCTCCCACTTCTCGGATTTAATCCACTCGGAGGCAGTGTTTACCGCTACGCCCACGCGCTCGGCTAGCTCTTTAATGCTGATGTTTTTTTCTTGCAAAAAGAGCATTTTAGCGTACTCTTTTTTTTGCTCTCTTTCCTTATTTGTCAATCGTCCTTTCTTTGCCATACTGTCAAACTTTTAAGGCAAAATTCCACTATCTATCAATGTTTGAGAAATTGCATTTTTATGATAGTGCTATTTTAAGAGTATGATGCATTGATTTTAGCACTATGATAAAATCATGATTTTTTTAGCCGTTTCGTTTGGTTGAATTTTGCCCTGTAAACGAAAAAATACCAAGCCATGAAATTCATATTAAACGATGAGCGAGTGACTAATTCCTACGGGTTTAGGGTTAAAACCGCTGGAATAAACTTAAAGCGTTTTTTGTCTAATCCTGTGTGCTTAAATAACCACAGAAATAACACAAAAGATGTATTAGGCAGTTGGGAGGATGTATCGGTTGAGGAGCATTTGCTTACAGCTACGCCCAAATTTGATACAGAGGATGTGGACGGAAAAGAAGTTGTGCGCAAGGTGGAGCGAGGCGTTCTCAAAGGTTGCAGCATGGGCTTTACTTTTAATCCAAAAGATATGGTGATGGAAAATGGCGTGCTTACACTTACTAAGTGTGAATTAACCGAAGCCTCCATTTGTGCTATCCCCTCTAATGCCGCCTCCGTTGTGTTATACAATCAAAATGGAGATACTTTGAGCGAGCAAGAAATTAAAGCCATTTGTTTACAAGCAGAAAATGAATATATCAAAACAAAAAATGAAATGAAAGAACTTACAGCACATTTACAGCTAGAAGAAAATGCAAACGAATCGGCAATTTTGAATGCCGTTAAAAGCATTGAGGCAAAGCTTACTGCCTCGGAAACGGAGAAAGTAGCCTTAAAGGCAGAAATTGATCAGTTGAAAAAAGCTGAAACCGAAAGACAAACCGCAGTACTCACCGCCGAAGTAGACAAAGCCGTTAAGGCTGGGAAATTAGACGAGGCGGGGAAAGCACCGATTTTGGCAATGCCTTATGAGGGAGCAATGGCATTACTTGCCGCCTTGCCAGCGCGCAAAAGCGTAACCGAACAATTAAAAGATAACGAGAGCAAATTGGCAAAATTTGACAAGATGACTTGGGACGAACTAGACAAGGGTAATCACTTGGCTACGCTCAAAGCCGAGCATCCGGAATACTTTGCCGAGCGCAAAAAACAACAATTTGGAACTAACTAAAAAAAGAAACTATGGGATTAGAAAGAGAAATTTGGAAAAAAACCATTGAGGAAAAATTAAAACAGGATAACACCTTTTTAAATCACATTTCCGATGTGTCTTCAGAAAACATTTTAGCGGGGAAAATCGTGCATATACCACAGGCTGGCGCGCCGTCTAAGGTGGTAAAAAACCGTAAGACTTTGCCCGCTGATGTGAAGCAGAGAAAGGATACAGAGGTATTGTATCAAATCGACGAGTACACTACCGACCCCGTGCATATTCCGCATGCAGAAACCGTGGAGCTTAGCTATGATAAACGCCGTTCTGTCTTAGACCAAGATATTGCGAATTTATCAGAGGAAGTAGCAGAGGGCATGCTTACCAATATGGTAGTGTCGCCAATCGGTGACAACAAGTCGCTACCTGTTAAAAACATTTTGGAGACCACAGGGGCAAATGCAAAACCATTATTAGAAAATGCCACTGGAAATCGCAAGAAATGGACGCTTAGCGACTTGCAGAGAATGCAGAATTTATTGCGCTCACAGAAAGCATGGAGCGAGGGCAATATGTACGCCTTGCTTCCATCAAATGCGCTTTTAGACTTATTCCCTGCGGATAGCCAGCTAACGGCTACTTATATGCAGTCGGTAACCGAGCAAGAGCGCAGAGAGGGCGTTATTTACAAGGTGCAGGGCTTTAATATTTTGGTGCGTTCTAGCGTGTTTGTCATGGCGCAAAATAAAGACTTCAAAGCCTTTGGTGCCGTGGTAGAAGCTACCGACAGCGAGGCGGCTATTTTTTGGAATAAGAACACGGTCGAAAAAGCCATCGGCGACCTTGAAACCTTTGAGCGTGTGAAAGATCCTCAGTGGTACGGCGATATTTACTCATTCCTTGTCAGAATTGGCGGAAGGGCAAAACGCAAAGACTTCGAGGGCGTAGGAGTATTAAAGCAAGCAAATGCCTAAACATTAACCCAGTAGTGGGCGCAAAAGCCCACTGCTTTAAACTATCAAATTATGAGTAAACTAAAAGCAATCACAGCAATCGTTTTAATCGCAGAAGCGGAGAAATTATTTAATAATTATCCGGATTTAAAAGAAGTATATCTGACCGCTGACGGGCAGGGCTTTTATGAAAAAGAAAAAGCCGAAAATCATGCAGCTTATTTGGAAAATAAAGAAGTTTCATTTTTCAAAAGAGAGGAAGTTTTGACCAACAATGAGGCTCCGAAAACGCCTGCAAATGAGGCGGACACAACACCTCCGGAGCAAGGCGAACAAACCAATGAAGATGAAAATGCAGAAGTGTCAGAGGCGGAGGCTGAAAGGGCTTCACTCCTTGCAATGTATGCGGAGAAATTTGGAAAAAAAGCGCCTCACAACATTGGCTTAGAGAAATTAAAAGAAGCCTTGAGAGAAGATTAAACAATATTTAAAACACATTTAAAACACATTTAAAATGGCAGAAAAAGCACTATATGGATTAAAAACCATCAAGATTGGAGATGTCAAAAATGAAACGGATATGCCGGCTTCATTGACGGAGTTCAAAACCTACCGCGATACCTTTGAAATGACAGAGGAAGAAGGCTCGTTTACAGATGAGTATTGCGACCAAAACGATGTGCCAATCGTGAGTTTTCACGAGAAAGGCAAGCGTGATATTAAGGTTAGTACTTACGACTATTCGGCGGATTTTCTTAAGAAAATAAAAGGAGGAACCTCGTTATCTAACGAATGGAAAGAGGGCGACGGCGAGCTAATTTTTAAAGCCTTGGAGATTACCACAGACACGGGGCATGTGATTAAAATTCCGAAAACACAGGTATTTGCAAGATTGAACTTAAAGCTCAAGAAAAAAGAGCTTGCACTCTTGGAAATTGTCTTTAAACCGCTGTCTAAAATCAGCATTAAAGAGCCAGTATAATAATGGAGCGTTTGTCGGAAATCAAAGCGGCTAAAATTCTACTCAAAAGGGGCGTGGAAATGACACTCCCCGCTCCTTTTTATTTGAGAATATTTGGACGAAAAACTAGCGTTGAAACCTTGAAAGTTCCGTGCATTGCGTGCCAAATTGCAATCTGTGAGGCATTTTTGGAAACCGGTATTCACCTAAAAGAAGATGAAATCAGCCTGCAAAATGCCTTAGAGCTTTTAGCTACCAAAGGGCGTAAAATTTCGCAAATTATCGCCATGGCAATACGCAATGAAACGCGTATCACTTGGCGCGTTAAACGACTTGCCAAGCGTTTAAGAAAGCACACCAATACAGAAGAAATGTCCTACTTGTTTAGTTTGCTGGTCGCTTTTTCTGGGGTGCAGGATTTTACGAATACTATCAGATTAATTCAGCAGACGAGGATAACGAAGCCGATGAATCTGAGTCCGACGGAGAAAACGAGTTAATAAGCGAGAGCTTTCATAGCGTTTTTGGCTTTGTGGGCTATTGCTGCCACAAACTGCATTTGAGCAAAAAAGAAGTAATGCAAAGCACATTTGCCGAGCTAAATATGATGCTTGCCGATATGCCCAAAGTAGGCTATAAAAAGAAAGAACCTAAGAGATTAAATAATATAGATGAACTAGCCGAATGGCTAGGTGCAGAAGAAATAGAAAGAGAATAAAATGAGCGATTTCGAGCCAATTAAGATTGATTTCACCGTGAATAATAAAACTGTTTTAGATGAATTTTCTAAAATGGTTAAGGCGGCTATGGAGCAAACTAAGAGTATGGACGATGCGCAAAAGAAGTTTAAAGAATACATAAATACTCAACTTGCCAGCTCTGGAATACTCTCAAAAAATGCCACACTTACCGAGGCGCAAAGTGCCGCGCTAAAACAGCATGCCTCGACGCTTGCTCACTTAAAGACTCAAATCGACAATACTTTTGACCCGACGCAACAGGGGGTCTACGCGTTCCAATTGAAGAAGACGCAGGAGGCTATTCAGAAAATTATTGAAGCCGCCAATACCAAAATAGCTCCCATCGATGTGGAAGCTACAACGCAGGCAAATCAAAAGTTAGAGGAAGCCGGACGATTATTAGACCAAATTTCGGATAAGCATTTTACTCCGCAATTTGCCTCTCCAGAAGAACTGGAAATTTTAAGCCAAGAAATCAACAAGGCACATGATGAAATGGAGCAACTGGGCGTTGTGATTGATTTTGTTAATGCCAAGATGAGCTCTATGGATAGCGGTTCTAAGGAGTTTCAAGATTTAAAAAGAGATATTGAGGCGGCCAATAGAATGCTGGGCAGAACGCCGGCAATATATGATACTGCGGGCAATAGCATTGATCAGATGAGCGATGCACTTCGAGCGTTCAAAGAAGAATTAGCACAGGAAACCGATGTAGAGAAAATCAAGGTGCTAAACCAAAACATTGAAACGCTAGAAAACACTATCAAAAAACTAAAAAACACGGGGAAAAGTGGCTTTGATGAGTTTGGCAATCAATTGCAAGAAAACAAGCAGAAATCTGTCAATTTGCAAACGGAGCTGGAGCAACTTGTGCAGTCAATGGCAAGGCTTAGAATAGCGGGCAAGCAGAATTCCAAAGAATATCAAATATTAAGAGATAGAGCCGTTGAAGTAAGAAATGCCATTCAGCGAACCAACCAAGAAATCAACGCCTCGGCATCCACCACTACCCATTTAGATACGCTAGTTCGTGCAACTTCTGCCATTGCTGCGGGCTATTCCATGGCGCAAGGTGCTGCGGCATTGTTTGGTGCAGAAAATAAAGAAGTGGAGCAAAGCATTATGAAAGTAACGGCGGCAATGTCGGTACTGCAAGGCTTGCAACAAATACAGGCAGAACTCAAGCGTAATGATAGCATTTTAACACAGGCGCAAACATTATCGCAGAAAGTTTATACAGCCGTTGTTGGCACTAGTACAGGGGCATTAAAAGCCTTTAGAATTGCTCTTGCCTCCACGGGGATAGGCTTGGTGGTGGTTTTGTTAGGTTCGCTAATTGCGAACTGGGATAAAGTTACGGCAGGCATTAAAAAATCATTCCCCGCAGTAGAGGGCTTTGGCGATAAGATAGATAAAGTGAAATCTTATGTAATGGGCTTTTTGCGCGCTTATTTATCCCTTTATGAAACCGTGTTTAAAACCTTGGTTAAGTTATTTCAATTGGATTTTGCGGGCGCAGTAAATGAAGCTACTAACTTGGTTAAAAATGCCAAAAATAGCTTTGAAAAGGCTTACAATGAAAGCGAAGCGGCTAACGCCAAAGATAGAATGAATGCGCGTTTAGATATAGAGATAGAAAACGAGAAAAAACGCATTGAAATATTAAAAGCCAGAGGTCGAAAAACGGACGAACTTCAAAGAGCTTTATATAATAAAATGCTCAAACGCTACGAAGACGATTCGGAGAAATACAAAGAGATAGAGCAGGAAAAAGCAGTATTTGAGGCAGGTATTTTGAAGAAAAGAGACGATGAGGTTAAAAAGGCAGCAGAAGAACGCCGTCGCCGTGCAGAAGCTAATGCAAGAAAGGCGGAGCAGTTAGCACAGCAATTAGCGCAGAAACGCCAAGCGGCATTGAAAAGTATAGAGCAAGCAGAACGAGAATATCAAAAATCCCGAATGCAATCTTCGGAGCGAGAAATTGCAGACATTGAAGATAAATACAATCAATTAAAGCAGGAGGCGCAAAATGCTAAACTTGGAGTGTCCGAATTAATGCGCATTGAAAGGTTACGAGCTAACGAAACAAAGGCGGCAAAAGATAAGCAGGAGAATGATAGCTTTTTTAAAGACTTACAGGACAGAAAGGAAATGTACGCCGCTTATGAGGCATTTAAAACCAAAGTGGGGCAAGAAGAAGCCGACAAACGCTATGCCTTGCTTGTAGAAGCGCACCAGAATTACGGGGCTTTGCTAGATGCTGAAATTAACAAAATAAAAGAGCTAGGCGATACCATTACTCCAGAACAATTGGAGAAATTAAATAAGCTGCAAACGGAAAAAAAGAGCTTTGACAAAGACAAGAACAAAGCCGAAGAAAGCAAGTTTAGTGATGCTTATAATGCGCTTATTTCATTTAATGAAAAGCGTCAAGCCATAGAAGAAAAATACCGCCGAGATAAGGAGCAGTTAGAGCAAATAAGCAATGAAAAAATAAAGGCTGAAAAGCTGGCAGAATTAGAATTTCAGCGCAAGGCTGCCATCGATGCCATTAATGCCGAAGCCTACGAGCGAGAGACTATTATGCAGCGCATGTCGCAGAACCTTGTGGGGATTACCAAAAGAGAGCTGGCCAATCGCATTCAATCCTTGGAGGAGTATTTGGACAAGGCAGGCGATGGGCTAGATGAGGAGCAAAAAAAGTTTATTAAAAATGAGCTGGAGAAAGCCAAAGCCATACAAGCCTCTACCGATTTAGGCGTGGAGGAAAAAGCCTTATTACAACAAAAGGCAGAACTCGTTGAGCGTATTGCTCAAATGCAAAAAAAAGGCATTACCAATGTTTCCGCGGAAGCGGAAGAATTGGATAAAGTAAATGCCCAACTCAAAGATATCATGGCGAAAAAATTCGCCAAAGTTTCCGATGTTGCCGGAGAACTTGGAGGTGCTTTTACCGAGCTTGGCGGAGCACTCAAAGAATACGACGAAGGGCTGGGCGATACGGTGGAAACAATGGGCGATTTGCTTAACATTGCTGGCGATGTGGCTGGTGCCGCAGCCTCCTTTGCCAGTGGCGATATTGTAGGCGGAATTACCAAGTCCATCAAAGCCATTACAGGCTTTTTAAATATGGGGGCTAAGGTTCGAGAGAGCGAGCGCAAGGCACGAGAAGAACTCAAAAAGTGGAATGATGAGATATTTTACCACCAATTAGCCTATAATGCAGAGCTTAGAAAGCGCTTACAGGACGAAGTTAAAATCAATGATTTGTACAAAAGCCGCGTCGAGAACATAAAAGAGGAAATTGCCGCCAATCGCAAGTCAGCCGAGATGGTTAAACAAAACATTGATGCCGTAGCTAAACGATTATTGAACTCAAAAACCATCGTGGATAAAGAGAGTTACAAAACAGGTGGTTTCCTAGGAATGTGGAAGAAAACCAAAGTCAGAGATGTAGAAAAGAATATCGCAGAACTTTTAGGCATCGGAAGCTTTGAGAAGAAATTGATATTTAAACTTGGAAAAATCAAAATTTTTCAAACTTCATTTATTCCTCAAAAAAACATTGAGATTACCGACGAGCTATTGAAAAAGCTGGAGCAAATAGACGCATCCAAACCATTGACAGGTGATGCCAAAGAAGCTTATCAGCATTTGAAGAAGCTCAAAGATGAGTACGGTTCTTTGGAGGCTGCCAATCGTGAGTATTTGAAGCAACTCCGAGAAGCCGCTACTGGTACCACAGCGCAAGCCTTAGCCGATAGCATTAAGCAAGGCATCGCCTCGGGTAAAAAATCATTCGCTGATTTTGCTGATGATATTGAGGGATTTTTGCGCAATGCCGTGTTGGCAGGTTTAGATGATAAATTCTTCACCGAAAAAGTACAAGCCTTGCACGAGGAGCTTGAGAAAATGATCGGCGACGGTGTAATTACTACCGACGAGCGCGATAGCTTTAACCAGATGTATATGGCGATTGTTGAGGAGCAGAAGAAGAAACTGGAGCTCATCAATCAAGCGGGGCTCAATGTGATAAAAGAGCAAGAAAACGCCAATTCTTTACAAGGTGCCATTAAAGGCGCCTCACAGGAGAGTATCAATATACTTTCTGGGCATATGGCGGGGTTGCGACTCCATGTGATGGATATTTTAAAAATCATCAAAGCCAACGGCGGGAATAGTCTAGAACGCTTATCGGAGCTTATAAAAATTCAAATGAATATAGAGCGCAATACGCGTAAAACAGCAGAAAATACAGAGAAATTACACAGCATAGATGAGGGAATTTTCAAGGTGGAGAAAGCCATTAAGTCGAACCGAAATGATTTGAAAGCCAATGGATTTTAAAGATAAAATAAACGGCATTTTGCTTACACAAATGGGTGCAGCAATTCAAACAGGTGCCGAAGCCTTGCTGGAGTTTCCAGAACGAAAAGAGGTCTACGAAAACGATTGGGCAGAACAAAATGGCGGCGAGTATGATTTGGCAGAACCTAAGTTTAAGGACAAAGATGTAACGCTCAAGATGTGCATTCTAGCCAATAATCACGCGCAGTTTTGGCAGTACAGGGCGGCACTTTTTAATGAGCTTAAAAAAGCTGGAGAATTATCGCTTTACATTTTTGACCACGACAAAACTTATAAAGTTTTTTATAAGAAATCATCAGGATTTAAAATCAGTTTAAAACGGCTTAAAAATGTAGAAAAAGTCTTTGTGAAATTTGATTTAACCTTTAAAGTATTACAAAATGAAATATAAAATATACAGAAATAATGATGTTGTTGCTACCGTGAGAGCTAACGGCAGTCTTACGGAGAAAATCTTTGGCGAGGAAACACTAACGATGGACTTCACGCTAAATCATTTTATTCTCTTTAAGATTGGCGACCGCGTGAGCGTTTATGGTAAGAATTACTATATCGTGGAAGAACCAAGCGTGGAGAAAATAAGCACTCGGCAGTACCGTTATAATCTTACATTTAACGGGGTTAAATATAGATTAAGTGAGGTTAAATATTTCTTTTACGACCACGAGAATAAACTGAGCATTCCGGAGTTTTCTATTACAGGCACGGCAACCAAAATGCTAGAGCTTGTCGTGGCAAACACTAACAGAGCGGGGCAATTAGGCTGGCGCATTGGTAAGGTATCCACCACGGAGACCAAAACTGTTGATTTCAATGACACGAATTGCCTTGCAGCTCTTACCCGCATTGCCGAAGAATTTGATATTGAACTTTGGATTGACGCAGATAAAAGCATTCATTTAGAGAACCGCACGCAGTCTTCTGGATACAGGCTGGAATACGGCAAGTCCAAAGGCATTAAAAGCATTAGCCGCAACCCTTACACCGAGGCAAGTTTGGTAACACGCTTGTATGCACAAGGTGGGGCTAAAAATTTGCCGGCTAATTACCGAAGTGGGCAAAAAAGACTTAGAATGCCCGTGCCTTATTTGGAGAAAAATACCGCATTCTATGGCGTGGTGGAGCATGTGCAGAACTTTGATGAGATTTACCCTAAGCGTGTGGGTAAAGTAACCAAAGTTTTTGACAATGAACCCCGCATGTTTGCCGACGAAACGCTTGATTTTGACTTGAACGAATACAACCAATACGGCTCGAAATATTTAATAGCTGGCACCTCGGCTAAGGTAATATTTCAAACTGGAGACTTAGCGGGCTATGTTTTAGAGGTGCAAAAAGGCGGATTTAATAGCCAAACCAAAGCCTTTACCTTACTGAAAAATAAAGAGGAAAAAGCCTTTGAAATTCCAAGTGCGCAATTTAAGCCACGCGTGGGCGATAGATACATTTTAGTAGATGTTATGATGCCGGAGGCTTATGTATTAGAGGCTGAAAGAGAATTGCAAGCGGCGGCACAAAAGTATTTGGACAAGAATAGCAAGCAGCGATTTGTTTATGGCATTGTGCCAGATCCGCTGTATTTAAAGAAAATCAACTTTAACCTAAAGCTAGGGAATACCATTCGTTTCAAGGATGCGGATTTTGGACTTGACGCCGACATTCGTGTAGTGAGTATCACGCGAGATATTAATAATCCGTATTTGACCACTTTTGAAATTGCCGAGCAAGCAACCATTACGCAGTTAGTGCGCAATTACATAGAAAAAGAAAGACGAGACAATATCATCATTGCAGAACAGCGAAAAAATGAGCAAAGAATTTCAGAAGCCTACGAAACTATGCAGGAAATTCAAGCGAATACATTTGATGCTGACGGCTATTTCAAACCAGAGAAAATTAAGCCGTTAAGCATTGAAACTAAAATGCTATCCGTAGGTGCGCCCTTGCAGCAGTTTGATTTGTTCGATGTGATTATTTTTCAATCCTCCGCCAATGAGGTGAAAAATACGGCTGGAACCTTGGTGCATTACACCATTGCCGACAAGCCCAAAACTTGGAATATTGCGCAAGGAAGCCACACGCTCAAAGCCAACGAGGCTAGCTATATTTATGCCAAATGTGAGCGCAATGGCAACCGCGGGACTATTCTATGCACAAGCAAGAAAATAGCCGCGCTTAGTGACGGGAATTATTACCACTTTGAGCTAGGCTATATTTCCACGCTGAAAGATAAAGAGGTTAGGAAAATTAAATTGATTTCCGGATTTACCGCAATCAATGGAGGAGAAATAACCACAGGGCGAATTACCTCGCAAGACGGCAATAACTGGATAGATATTAAGCAGGATAAAATAGAGATTAATGCCAAGGTGCAATTCGCAGGCGATAGCCCAGCCTTTGGGCAGGTTAAAAACTATGTAGACCAAGCCCTAACGAATATAAGCATTGCCAAAGGAAATATAGATAAATCCATTTTAGACGGTGTGGTAACGGAGGCAGAAGCCAAGGCTATTGAGGTGTCTTTGGAAAATTTAAAGACTGAATATACTCAAAATTCCAATCGTGCTACTAAAATTTTAGAGCAACTCCGAGATGCCGAGTTAGTCAATGCTAAGGCAGCATACGACAGCAGTTTTAATTCATTAAACAGCTATATACTATCGGCTATCTCAGATAAGAAAATAACCGACGGCGAGAAGCAAAGCATTAAGTCTAAATTTGAAGAATACAGGCTAAAAGCTAAAGCCCTATTTATCGCAATGGAGAAAGTAAATGGAGTTAGAATTTCGGAGGTTGCAAGAAATGTCCAAGCCGCTAAAACGCTATCTGAATCATTAAGCCGTCAAGTTAGAGATGTTTCTTCAAATGTTAGAGATATTGAGAATAAGATGATCAATAGCGTAATCCCAAATGCCGAGGTGCAAAGTTTATTTATGAGCCTAGAGAATTTAAAAGCGAATTACGAGGAGAGATTATCCCAAGTGCGACGAGTTGTCGGCGGTAATTCTGCCGGAAACTATTACAGTGCTTTTGATATAATGGTAGACTTGTTTGGCATTTTTGATGGGCATTTTTCTAAAGCAAAAAACGACAGGAAAATAACTGCCGAGGCTAAAAATGAGGCAATCCGCGCACTTGAAGAATACATTGTAATGCTTGATGCGTTGAGAAATATCAAAGTAAAGGTTTATCCACAAAGTGAGGAGGGGCGCATTACGCGCGATTTTATGACATATACCAATGAAATAACGGGCATTAAAAACACTTTGAACAGCTATTTAAACGACTTGCAGATTAGTGCTGAAGAAATTAACGACTTTAACAATAAAATCAGCAGGTTAAATGCGTTGCACACGGCGTTTAAATCTGATGTTACCGCTAAGACGCAAGATGATAGTATTGTAAGGGATTTAAAGCCTGTTTATGAAGAATTTAAACTTAGTTTTAAGCTTCTATATGATAATATAATTAAAGTCATTTCATCGGGGAAGATAACAGAACAAGCGCGCCAAGAAATAAGGGATAAGTTTAATAGTTATAGGGAGAAAATAAGCAATTTGGCAGATGCCGTAGAAACGCTTAATTGGAATGCGAGGGAGCGCGCGGAAATTGCCTATAATCGTTCTGAGCGGTTACAAAAAGTAACGGGCTTTTTAAGCACTAGCATTGATGGCGATGTAATTAGTACTGGCGTGTTGCAAGTAGGAGGATTAAATGAACGCAACGAAAGCAAAGCCAACGCAGGTATCAGCGGAACGACAATAAAAGGCAGTGGAAATGATGTGAGGTTCTGGGCGGGTAGTACCGAGGCTAACAAGGATAAAGCCCCTTTCCGAGTGTTGGAAAATGGCAGTTTATTTTCTACGGCTGGAGAAGTGGGAGGATTTAGAATAGATGAAAGTAGCTTAGGTTCTTACGGTACGGGCAATGAATTTTCATATATAGAGAACCGAGGTACCCAAATAATGAATGCTAAGGCGGCGGCAGGCTGGCGCGCGGTACAGATAAATAAAAAAGACTTGCCGTCAGAAGATGTGGGGATTGTGTCTAGAACTATGCGTCTTGAAAGTGGGCGAAGATTGGTTGCTATGCGATTAGATGCTACTTCGTTATCTTCAAGTTATCAAGGCGAGAATATAGCTTTAGACATTACAGCTGGTTTAACAAGAATAAATGATAATATATATCATAAAGGGCAAAAAGCACTTTTTAGCACTGGGTATATAGGTCGTGCCTACGACAATGCTATTAAGCACAATATTACCAAAACGCATGAATTTATCTTTAATCAGGCAGGGCGTCGAGAATTTGTTTATTTGCCTAGTGCTAATGAGATTAAGCAGGCGTTGGGGCTCGGTTATGGTGAGAATGTAACTTTTGAGCTTAAAATTTTGGTAATTAAACCAACACAAGGAACTGTGCGTATTGAAGGAAGTCCATCGGCTCAATTATTAAACTATGATGGTAATCCATTAGGTGGTTACAATGGTTTTTTTGACTTGGGGCGTGGCGATAATGCAAAGATACGATATGCAGGTGGTAATTATTACTTAATCAGTGAAAGAAGATAAAAATTTTGCATATGATAATAGATATTTTAAACAAGAATTACGAAAACCTCATCATGCAACTATGGTTAGTGGTGAGCGTATGGGTTGTGGTACTTGTAGCCATGATAGTAGACCTCATTTATGGGGTGCGCAAAGCGAAGGCGCTAGGCGAAGCGCGCACCAGTGAGGGCTACCGCAGAACCATCAACAAATTCGTTTTTTATTATTCGATGATGAGCTTTGCGCTGATGTTTGACTTTCTCGATGTGATTACACCGGTGATACTTCCTCACCCACTCCCATTGATACCCTTATTTAGCATACTTGGCGCCGTGGCATTGGTACTTACCGAAGTGAAATCAGTTTATGAAAAAGCCGAGGACAAGCTCCGCAGAAAGACGGATCGAAGCGTGGAGGAGTTAATACGAATATTTAAAAACCGCGAGGACTTAATGGGAAACGTTTTAGAAATTCTCCGAGAGGAGAAACAAAAACAAGACGACCAAAAAACGAACGAAAATGAATTGCAATAAAGATATAGCGCGCTTGGATTTAGTGTTTAGAGAGGGCGACACCTCGCCCGCGTGGACGATAAACCTCCTAGACGGCGATGGAAAAGCCGTAGATATAAGTGGCTTTCAATTTTATATGGAAATCCAAGATTTGAACGGCAACCGCCAAGAACTTAGAACCATTGGGCGGGGGCTTTCCATTGAGCACAACAACCTAGTAATAGAAAAAAAGCAAAGAGAAAATTTGCCCGATGGCATCTATTCCTATGCGCTAAAAATGAAAAGAGACGATGGCGATGTAATCACATTTTTGGAGGGAAAACTAACGATTAAAAAACTTATTGTCCATGAAAGTTGAAGTAAATAAAACCGAAAGGAAAATCACCGTAAATATTGAAAAGGGGGATGTTTTCAGCATTCAAAAGTTCATCAATACGATGAATCATACCACTGCCGAAGAGAAAGAAGAAATTAAGGCGGCTATGTTTGGAGATGAGATAAAGAACAAAGCCAATGCCGATGCCTCTAATATCTCTGAAACTACCAAGTGGAAAAAGAAGCTTGAATATCTTACGGCTGCGGATATTGAAAGTAAAGCCGAGGCAAGTGATTTAACAAAGGCAAAAGAAGATTTGCAAGAGGCCATCGCTTTAAAAGCTGATGAAACCGCCTTGCAAAGTACCAACTCAAGCGTGGCGTCTATTCAGAGCAGAGTGGATATAATTAACCAGCTCCTCCAAGTGAACGATGACACCTTAGATGAGCTCAAAGAAATAGTGAATTATATAAAACAAAACCGAAGTCATTTAGAAAGCCTTAGTGTCTCAAATATCGCAGGGCTTGATACCGCTTTAGAAGGGAAATTACGCACGACAGACTTTCAAGACTTCAAACAGGAGAATACAGAAGAATTAGAAAAGAAAGCTAATACAAACGCAGATAACATTCGGATAAGTGAGTGGAAAGCTGCACTTGGAATTATAGATACAGCAACAGGAAATAACTTTTAAATTAAAAATATATGGAAAGACAAGCAAAATTTCACACAATCGTTTATGGGGAAGAAGTTCCACAAGTAGGTAGTCAATTTCACAAAGAAGACTGCCTAATTGTTTGCCAATTGGAGCAATCTGGTAATCAAGTCAAAATGCTTTATGCCGATGGAAATGGTAAAGTTGTAGAATTAGATAGTTCTAAAAAAGGTAATTTAGATTTATATAAATTTCAAAAAGAAGTAGAAGAGGGGGGTAAAGTACTAGACTTTAATTCTTATTTGACAGAAGGCTCTTATGCAATTTATATAAATTCAGGTAGTAATGTAAAAAATGAACCAGAATTAACTTCAATAAGCTCTTGTGAAGGTTTATTAAAAGTTGAAAAAATAATGGATTCATTTATGAAGGAAGTAGGTGTTCGTTTAGAAGCGTATATGCAAACCTTATATTTAAATTCAGGTAGTAGTTCAAATATCCTTATTTATAGAAGATTACTTCAAAAAACAACAAATTTAGAAAATGGTGAAGTTCAAATAGGAAATGGGTATGACCATTCTGATGGTAATGGTTACAGTTTAGGGAAAAATGGTTGGGTTGAAGATACTCATGAATTAAATATTTATAAAGTCTTAGCTTCTGAATTTTCTACTCCAAAGATTACAGAAGAAGAAATCAAAAGGATAAAAGATAATTTAAAGATAAAAGATAATTTTTTAGAATATTTATTATCAGATGAATTTAGTCCTACTCCAGAAGAACAAAAAACATTAAAACAGAAACTAGGGTTATGATACCAGTAGACAAAGCATTGCATTCAGCGGTAGGCTTGGCGATAACATTTGTTGTCGCCTACGCCTTACTCGCTTTTGATTTCAATTGGTGGAAAGCCTTGCTCATTGGTTATTTTGTAACTGTTGCTTTCGCCTTTTTGAATGAGTTAAGAGACTATTTAGCTTATGGCTTGTTTGATTGGCGGGATATTACAGCAACGCTTAACCCCATTGTGTTTGTAAAATATTTAATTCAACTAAAGTTATGATAGAGATTAATACCAAAGTTTACCCCAGTGCAGGGCACTGGGATAAAGACAGCGGAGCCGTCGCCAATGGCTACATTGAGCGCGATGAAATGGACAAGCTCCGCAATATGATCGTAGCAAGGCTTAAAGCTAAAGGGCACGCTTATAATACCGATGATAATTCAGAGAGTAACCGCGTGTATCAAGGGCGTATCCGCAAGGAACTGCGCACGGGTGATGTGGTGATGGACTTGCATCTAAACGCTGGACGCCCCGAAGCCACAGGCGTGGAAGTTTACATAAGCCAAAACGCGGGTACAGATAGTAAAAAATTAGCCAAAGAAGCTGTGGACGGCTTGGCTAAAATCATGGGGATAGCCAACAGAGGCGTAAAAACCGACAACCAAGGTCAGCACAGCCGAATTGGCATTTTAAACCTCCGAGGCACCGCCGTACTGATTGAATTTGCTTTTATCACAAACAAAAGCGATATGGCTAAATACAAAGCCAATGTGGGCAAAATCGCCGACTTTTTAACCGAGTTATTAATTAAATACGATAGGAATGAAAAAAGCCTTTTATAGAAGAATCCCTGCCTATTACAATGAAGAAACAGGCGAATTAGTTGGAAGAAATTGGCTGTATGATAAGCTAATTGCGTTTAATTTATGGTGGGATTTGGCAGTGTTAGAATTAGAAGAAATACCAATATTAGTCCAAAAATGAGAAGTGTAATATTTATTTTATTGTTGATTTTGCTTATGAGTTGCGGAACTCGGAAAGAAAGCCACAAAGTGGCAGAGATGAGCGCAGAAAGTGCCGAAGTGCAAACGCAAAGCATAGCACGGAGGAAGCTAACCCATGAGCTGAGCGAGTTAAAAAGCTCGTCAAGATTTCAGCTATCTAGCCAAAACCTACAACTGGAAGCACTAGGCGAAAAACCTGCAATTTATAGCGAAATAAAAGGCACCGACACCATTTACAAAGTGGTTGTGCAAAACGGAAAGCTAAGTAAAAAAAACGAGCAAAAAGACAGTTCTCAAGCGTGGGCGTTTACAAATTTGCGCCGTGAGCTCTTAGATGAAAAGGCAGAAAATGCCATTTTAAAGCAGGAGAACCGTGCGCAAAAAGAGAAAATAACCTATTTAGAAAGGGATAATACAAAACTCGTTAAAGGCTTAAAATACGCTGCCATTATTGCCGTGATTGCTTTTTTAGCTTGGCTATTCTGGAAATTTAAACGCTTTTTAAAATGGGTTTAAAAATAATTGAAAATATAAGTTTGTTGTGGCAAAATATCATTGAAACAATGTTTTCATATTTTCAAACACCACCTCTTTATGATGAAGAAGCTGCCAAATTGATAGACAAAGGAGGTAAGGTGTTATTTGATAAAAAACTCTACGAATTGCGTAAAAAAGGCGCCACAGGTGAGCATGTTATAACATTAAATAATAATGTTGAAATTACCGTGTATTTGACGGATTAAAACTTCTTTTGTAGAGGACGGAAGTATAAAAAATGTCCTCCGCTTTTAAAAAGATCCGACTCAATTTAAAACACAAGCCACTGGCTACGGAGGACAAAATGTCTTCTGTAGCCAGTGGCTTTTTTTGTGCTTTGTTGAGTCGGATGGCAAAGATAATAACAATTAAAAAATAAACAATATGAAACGAAAACAATTTAAAAGTGCGCCCTTACCATTTCAAGGGCAAAAGAGAAATTTTGTAAAACATTTTAAAGAGGCTTTAAAAGGCTTTCCGAGTAATGCCATTTATGTGGATTTGTTCGGTGGTTCTGGCTTGCTTAGCCACACCGTGAAGTGTGTACACCCAGAGGCTAAGGTAGTTTATAACGATTTTGATAACTTTCAAAAACGTTTAAAAGCCATTCCAGAAACGAATAAAATTTTAGAGGAATTGAGGGCTTTAAACCTTAAAACACCAAGAGGTAAGATAATTCAAGGAGAAGAAAAAGAGAAAGTGCTAGAAGTGCTGAAAAGAGCCGATAAGCGCGGTTTTGTGGATTGGATTACGCTTTCTGGAAGTTTAAAATTTTCAATGAATTATGGGCTCAAACTTGAAGATTTTACTAATGACACTCTATATAACACTATCCGAAAAACCAATTTTGACGAGGCAAGCGATTACCTCGCAGGCATTGAAGTGGTAAGCGAGGATTACCGCCATTTGTTCCAGAAGTATAAAGATTTGGACAATGTGGTATTCTTGGCTGATCCGCCTTATTTAAGTACCGATACCGCCACTTATGCCAACGATAAGTATTGGAAACTCACAGATTATCTGGAAGTATTGGAAACCTTGCAAGGTTCTAACTTCTTTTATTTTACCAGCAATAAAAGTCAAGTGGTGGAGCTTTGCCAGTGGCTTGGAACTCGTACGAACGAGAGTTTAAATCCTTTTAAAGACGCGACTTGTACGGCGATGACCAATTGCCCTACGCATAAAACTTCGTATCAAGACATAATGTATCACTATAAAAAATAAAGGATGAATAAATATCATAAAACACTAGAAAAAATCCTCAGAAAAGGAAAAACGCAACGAAATAAAAAAGGCGAAATTCGTTATTTGTTAGATGAACAATTGAAACTCAAGCCAGCTGATTTGCTTGAAATTTTTGAGGGGCACGGCATCGCCAGAATGAAGCTCAAAAATGAATTAGAACTTTTCCAAAAAGGCGAAAGGCTAACGGAAAAATACCGAGAAAAAGGCATTAACTGGTGGGATTATTGCAGACCGATACTGGTAAACTCTTATCCAACTTATTTTGAGCGTTTGCCGCGCTTAATTGAGCAAATTAATAGAGAAAAGCGGAGCAGCAAGAATTATGTGCTATTTCTTGGCGAAACAGGCGCAGAGAGCAATCAGCAACCTTGCCTTTCGTTGGTGCAATTCCAGATAGATAAAGGCAAGTTAGTGGTCTCGGCTTACCAGCGTTCAAGTGATGCGAATTTAGGTTTACCCGCCGATATTTATCACTTGTATTTGATTAGCCGTCAAATTGATTTACCGTTGAAGTCTATCACACTCAATATTGGCAATGTCCATATTTACGAGAACAATTTGGAGAAAACCAAGAGTCTACTAAAAGGTGATAAAGTGAAATTTGAGCTAAATGTGTAATAAAAAAGCCCTCAATTGTGAGGGCTTTTGTCTATCTTTGCTGTGTCTGCATCCGACTAAAAAATGTACATTTCGTTTTAAATTTGTGTACATTTCGTTTTGCGGATTATACTTCCTGCAACAGAGGATTGTAAGTAAGCCCACCCGAAACGGAAACATTAGGCAACGCATTGGCGCGCACTTCCTTGATTTTATACTCACTTTTTTCGATTTCCAAGGCAGCTTTTTCCGCCTCGCTCTTGTTTTCCAGCGCATAATTTATCGCCTCTTTCAAGGTGAGCGTCTTTTGCTGCTGTGCACCCAGCCACACACTTGCCGTAGCACACATTAATATTAATAACTTTTTCATATCTTATTTTTCTGGATTAATTATTTTTTCGAGCACTGCAACACCCTTTGGAGTCGCCATGATTCTGAGTACATACTCCATGTGTTTTTTCTCTACTTCTTTAAAATCAAATTTATGTTCTGGGTAAATCTCCTCGCCCCATTTGTTTTGAGTAATCCCCCAAAAGAAATAGAACATAAATTGCATATCAATCTCTGGGCGATAGAGCCCCTCGGCAATTCCCTGCTGAATGTTTCGATACAAGTACTTTTTCATTCGCTCCATTACATTTATGTCTAGCGACTGACGAATTTTGGGATAATATTTTTGCAATTCCCAATTCAACTTTCTTGAATTCAACACGCCAAAAACTTTCTCGACTTGACTGATGGTCGCATAAATCTGCTCAATGGCATTGTATCGTTTATCAAAACTGTTTTCGATTTCCCTATCAATGTCCTTTTGCAAACTCCCCACCACTTCCTCTACCAATTTACTTTTGGAATCGTAGATTTCGTAAAGTATTTTTTTCGAAACGCTCAGCTGATTTGCCACCTCGTCCATCGTAATGGTCTTATAACCAAACTGACAGAACAATTCCTTGGCTTTATTCAGCACTTTCTCTTTCATTTCCATTTTTTAATTTCACCGCAAATTTAAAACCAAAAAAACTTTACAAACAAAAAAAGTTTCCAAAGTTTTTATCATTAAAAAATAAAAAATATTTATCACTTCTAATTTTCAGTCATTTACAAATTAAAAACACATTCAACCAAACAGAATAAACCTTAAAAACAATGAATGTTTATTTCTTTTATAAAAAAACATGACACAAAAAATCCGCAACAAGTGCATGCTGCGGATTTAAAAAATATGATTTTTAAGCTATTTTATTTTTCCATCATTAAATCTAAGAGTTGGGTAAGTCGTGTTTTCAAACTTTGTCTATGAACGATTAAATCCACAAAGCCTTTTTCGAGTAAAAATTCCGAAGTCTGAAATCCTTCTGGCAAATCTTTACCAATCGTTTCTTTGATTACACGCGGACCTGCAAAACCAATCAACGCACCTGGCTCTGCGATAGTTACATCTCCCATCATACCAAACGAAGCCGTGATTCCACCAAAGGTAGGATCCGTTAAAATCGTAATATAAGGTAATTTGGCTTCTGAAAGTTGCACAAGCTTCGCCTCCACTTTTGCCATCTGCATCAACGAGTGCGCTGCCTCCATCATACGCGCCCCGCCCGATTTACAAATCAATACGAAAGCGGTGTTATTTTTAATAGCGTAATCAATAGCACGCACGATTTTCTCACCCATTACTGAACCAAGCGAACCGCCAATGAACACAAAATCCATGGCACTCACTACCACTTTTCGCCCATTGATGTCGCCATAAGCCGTACGAAGCGAATCGGTGAGCCCTGTTTTCTTGCGAGTAGATTTTACTCTATCGGTGTATTTTTGGGTATCTTCCCACCCAAGCGGGTCTTTGCTTGAGAGATTTTTATCTAATTCTTTGAATTTTTTATCATCGAATAAGATCTCAAAATATTGTTGCGAACCTATACGCACATGGAAGTCGTCCTCGGGGCTCACATAATCGTTACGCTCCAATTCCTCGGTTTCGATTACTTTCCCTGTGGGTGTTTTGTACCACAAGCCTTTTGGTGTGTCTTTTTTCTCCTCGGTAGTGGTTTGTATATTTTTCTTTGTTCGTCTGAACCAAGCCATAATTTATAATCTTTACAAATGATTGGGTAAAGCTACAAATTTTTTATCAAATATAAAAAAAGCCCCCTCATTTCAAGAGAAGGCTAATATTTAATTTTCATTAATCCTTTATAGTGGTGCAAATTTCCACTCTAGACTTTGAACGATGAATCTCAATTTCATCTCCCACATTAATTTTTTTTGCTAGCTCTTTAAGCTCTTTTTCCACACATCCTTGACTCATACAAGTAGTTACAAGTTTTTGTCCATCGGCACAGCCCCAACTGGACTCAGACGTAGTGCCACCTTTTGCAGCGCGAGACGAAATTGTTTTTTCTCCTGTCTTAAAATCAACGAAATTAAGGTTTTTCCCATCATAAACCACCTTATATGAAACCGCATCAACATAATCATCATCTTTCATGGATTCACTAAGCTCAGTATCTGCCTCAAGCAAATATTTCTGAATATCCTCGCTTGCTTTTTCTGTGCGAATTGATATACTAAAATCTTTTTGAAGAGTTATATTTTCAGCAAACCCCTTAAAGGCTCCCTCTAAGTCAAAATCTGGCTCTTTCTGCTCAGAACCAGAAAAGCACCCAACGGCTACCAAAAGCACAGTAGCCATTAAAAACAACTTTTTTAAATAATTTATCGCCATAATTCAATAATTTTATTTATTTCTACTCTATTTTTTTAAAGTCGCTTTTCAAATTCCCCGACTATACAATCAATTAAGTGACATAATATTACGAATTTAAAACATCACACTTAAAAAAATTAACTACAAAAACCTAGTTATTAGCTATCTTTAACAAAATAGCGTATGAAAAATAAAAAAACCCCGAATTTCTGAGAAATTCGGGGTTTTTATTTTTAAAACTACTTATTTAAAGGGTTACCCTAAAGTGTTCACGTTGTTTAAGTCTTCGAAAGCTTGTTTCAATCTTGCTATGAAAGTTTTTTCTCCTTCTCTCAACCAAACGCGTGGATCGTATTTTTTCTTGTTTGGTGAATCTGGACCTTCTGGGTTACCGATTTGAGATTGAAGATATGCTTCGTTCTTTTTGAAGTAATCTCTGATTCCAGTCATGAAAGCATATTGCTGATCGGTATCGATGTTCATTTTCACTACACCATATCCGATTGCTTCTCTAATGTCTTTCAAGTCTGATCCTGAACCTCCGTGGAATACGAAATCTACTGGTTTTTCACCAGTGTGTCTTTCTTTTTCGATGAATTTTTGAGACTTTTCTAGGATTTTGGGAGTTAATTTTACATTACCTGGCTTGTACACTCCGTGAACATTACCAAACGCTGCCGCGATAGTAAAACGATCTGAAACTTCTTTTAAACGATCGTAAGCATACAACACTTCTTCTGGCTGAGTGTATAATTTAGAATCATCTACATCTGTATTGTCTACGCCATCTTCTTCTCCCCCGGTGATTCCTAACTCAATTTCTAAAGTCATTCCCATTTTAGCCATACGCTTAAATCTTTCTACAGAAAGGTCTAAGTTTTCTTCTAGTGGCTCCTCAGAGAAATCTAGCATGTGAGAGCTAAATAATGGCTTTCCTGTTTCTTTAAAGTGCTTTTCACTTTCTTCGATAAGCCCATCTACCCAAGGAAGTAATTTTTTAGCACAGTGGTCTGTATGCAAAATCACAGTTGCACCATAAGCTTCTGCCAATTGGTGAACATGTTTTGCACCTGCTACTGCACCTAAGATTGCTGCGCGTTGATTTTCGTTTGACAATCCTTTACCTGCGTTAAAAATTGCCCCTCCGTTAGAGAATTGGATAATCACAGGTGAGTTAAGATCTGCTGCTGTTTCCATCACAGCATTTATAGTATCAGAGCCAATAACATTTACCGCTGGTAAAGCGTATCCGTTCTTTTTGGCATCGGCAAAGATTTCTTGTACTAGGTCTCCAGTGGCTACACCGGCAGGAAATTTTCTACTCATAATTTTATGTGTTAATGATTATTCTACAAATATAATTATTAATCCACGATTTATTTAAACTTTTGGATATGATTTTACACATGGCACATTCAAAACACAAATGCAACGCTTAAATAATTTAAAACTAAAAGCGTATGCAAAGAGAAGAAATCAGACCTTTTTTGGTAGTACAGAAGTTTGTACCCATTCCCGTAAATCATTTAGAACCTAAGCAGTACATATATGAATATGGTATTGTAGTACAGGTGTTGAAACAAGAAAATAATATTGAGGTATTATTTTCTGGTCGTTCGTGGATAACTTTTAAACCTAAGGATATTTTATATCATCGTGTGGCTGTGAAAAAAGAAGAAACCGATTTTTTTATAGAAAGCCGATAGGCTTTTGAGTGGGCTCGTCTCAAGTATCGGTAAAATCTAACGGCAAAAATCCCTGTAAATGCGACAATATCAAGAGGTTAATAATTATTATTTGTGTGAAAAGGTTCAGCTTAGACCTACTAGCCTATTGCATTATAGTTATGTGATGGATTTACGAAATTATGAAGTAGGCCATACTCCTACTTTACGCCAAAATCTAAACAAGGAAAAAACAGAATTAGATGAGTTAAACGCACTAGATGATATTTCAGAGTTTGGTTCAATTGTTAAATATGCTGAAAAGTGTGTTGAGTTGTATAAGGAGAAACAACAAGAAGTGTATAATGAGAAAGGGCATGTTTTAAAGGATTTAGGAACGCTCTCGGATACTCAAGTAAGGAATATAAAGAAGTATGCTATTTTATTTGCTGACGCAACGAAATCAAACAAGGACAAATATTTATCTTTTGTAACCTTGACCTTGCCCAGTGCCCAAAAGCACCATGATAGAGTGTTGCGTAAAATACTTGCTAAGTATCTTGACCATTTAAAAAAGGTCTATGGTTTAAAAAATTATCTCTGGAAAGCGGAGACGCAGAAGAATGGAAATATTCATTTTCATGTTTTGATTGATACGCAAATCCCTCGTGAGGATATTCAGCGCATATGGAACCAGTATATAAATAAATATGGTTATGTTGATAGATATTCTGAAAAGATGAACCGCTTAACGGCTAAAGAATATATGGCTAAGTATTCAAAAAATTATAAATCAGAAAAAGACTGCATACTAGCTTACCAGCGTAATAAAAAAATGGGTTGGAGCAATCCCCCAAGTACTAAAATTGAAACGCCAAAGAGTAAACGAAATATAGTTGCGTATGTGGTGAAATATCTATTAAAGCAAGAAGAAAATAAACGCCCAGTAATTGGTGCGGTGTGGGGCGCATCAAATAAGGTAAAAAAACTCAATTATTTAAATTTTGAAGTTAGCAGTTATTTAGAGGAGTTAAACCACTTGCGGGGAAAATTGGAGTATGTGCCTACTGCTATTCAATTTGTAGAGTTGTATAAAGGTAAAGTATATCAGATGATCCGCAAGGGATATAAAAAATTAAACGAGCATTTAAAAATTTATAATAAAGCCATAAGACAGTTATTAGATACCGATTTGAGTATAAATTTAGACCAGTTAATCCAATTAATTTATGAAAAACAATACACAGAACTTGCAAATAATTAGTGCTAAGGAGCTAGCTAATTATTTAGGCGTAAGCTATTCCACTGCACGCATGATAAAAAAAGATATTTTAAGCCACTATAAAAAGAAATATCTAACGCTAAAGCTCGTAAAAAAATATTTTGATGATTAGTGTCAAAAATTGGTATAAATCGCTTAAAAGTGGTAAAAATCGCTAGATTTTAAAAAGTGCTTTTGCATGCTTAATATCTTTGTTTCAGAAATTTAAAATAAGATATAAAAATGAGAGTAACATTAGCAAAAGCAACCGAGGTGCTGGAAGTTAAGGAAAGTGCAGCGGGTTTGATTTTAAAAGGTAATTCAAGTACCGATTTCGGACAGGTGCAAATTGAGTCTTACCTAGTAGATGAAACCTTTACTAAAAAGGTTTTGGTGCCAAAGATGAGCGTTAAGCTATTTACAGAATTGTTGGGCGTTCATTTTGTTAAATTGCAAACAACAATTGGTAGCGACAAAGTAGCGGTAATTCCTTTTTCTAAATCTGGAAGTTTGCCATTAGGTGACAAAACTTACATTGAGTTCCATGTATCGGGTGGACAAGCACAGAATGTAACTGCAGAAACATTTGAGGCTATTGGAAGTGCAGAGCCTATTTATGTGCAACAAGTGAAGCTTGACCAAAATATATCTGTAAAGGATGTTGATGTATTAGCATTTGATTATTTGGTAGCTGAAAAGACACCAAATGAATTGCAAGTTATCAATGCACAGGGCAAAACAAGGATTTCGCAACTACAACTTGATTATGCAAAAAATGCAAGGATTGATGAGTTATCGAAATTACCTGCATTGGATTTAACAGGCTTATACACCTTAGCAGTGTATAAAAATGTAGGAGAAGAATTTACATTCTATTTGTTAGACGCAAAATAATATTGAAATGATTGGAGCAGTAACAGCGGTAAGTAGTTTAATTGGAAGTGTGGGGGGCGGTAACGCCTCCGGCTCCTCTCTTGGTCAATTTGGAGGAAAGATAGTAGGCGGTGTATTAAGTAAGATAACTGGGGGGTTAGATAGCGTTTTGGCAAACGGCTTTGATTTGCATTGTTGGGGCTCGAGCTGGTCGCCTAGTAGAGCGATGAAAGAAGGAACCACAATCGTTGAATGGATTATTGAACAATCTGGGTTTACTAAGGTAGCCAGTGCTGACAATTTTAATAAGGCGTTACTTTATTTAAAAGTTTGTGCAAGTGGTTTTCCATGGGGAAAAGATTGTACGCGTAAAGGTACCGAGGCACTAGCTGCAATGATAACAGAGGCATATGGTAGAATGCTGAAAGAGTATCAGACAAGATTTACTTATGTTGGTGATAAGGAATATCCAAAAGGAACTGATGTAAACTTAAATTTCCCATTCCGTGACACTTCAAGAGGGGATGCCGTGAGTAAGGAAGTTTTGCGCGTGCCATTCTTTAGAGAAAAAACAGATGCTGAAAGACAAGCAGATAGCCAAGCAGGTTCATCGGATTACAGACCTAGTAAGGATCAAACACTTAAAACAGGAATGCCTACAGAAGGTGCGTATCCTGCGGTAACAGACGGGGAGGTATATGGAAAAGCTACTGGACATGTTGGGCGAAATGACAATAACATTTTGTATTTATTACTAGGAGGGGCATTGATTTATTTATTAACAAAGAAAAAATAACATTTAAAAACAAAATAAAGATGAAAGAATTAATAACAAAAGTTGATAGTTTTTTACTAAAGCCATTAAGTGGTAATGGTGCAGGGACAAGTATTGCGACCTTTTTGGTTTTAGGATTGGGAGCAGTGATTTTATCCGTGTACATGGGCTGGATTAAAATCAAAGGAAAAAGAAGAGGCTGGTAATTATTAACTAAAAAAGTATAGAAATGGCGTATAATAATGGATATAGTAATGGTTGGGGTGGAAATCCCAACCCTAATTTTAACCGAGGTTATGACCGAGGTTATAATAATCAGAGACAACCTAAAAAACATTCTGGGGCTAAAGCTGGACAATCCAAGAATGGAAGGTTTTATGTTACGGCTTGGAATTATTCAAAGCAAAGAGGTATGATAACTGTTAAAGCATTTGAAAACTCTAAGAGTGTGCGTTCAGAGTCTCCAAACACTGGAAATAGATTTATAACTATGATGTTTGAGGCTTTCTATAAAAAGACTGGCGCAAAGGTTTTAGAAATAGCAAGTTTCAATGTGAATACTGGAAAAGTGTATTTGCAAAAGCTGGGAATGGTAATTTCAACTAAAGCACCTAATGGTGGATATTTCGGACAAATTAAAACTAGATAAGTTATGTTTAAACAATTGAAAGGATTATTTAAATCATTGCCGTTGTTATTGAAGTATGTACAATGTGCAAAAATATGTTTGCATCATGCGCACGAGGCAAAAAAAGAGATAGATACACTCTTTGATGATGTGGAGGGTAACGAGCCAGAGTACTTGAATGAAGAAGAACTTGCGGGTGTTCCTACGGATAAGGAACATATGTGGTAAAATATTGAGAGATGACAAGTAAATTAATTACAAGTGTTTTAATTGCAGTGGTTTACATTGGAATGATTATGTTATCAGATGTGTTGAAGGACCACATTAAAGATAGTTTTAAAGGATGAAGTTTTTAAGTGATTTGATGAAGAATAGTAAGCTATTGGCGTTATCGCTGATAGCTTTTATAATATTTTTGTTAGTTCGTAGATTTAATAGAGTTGTAACTGTTGTTAAACAAAAAATGGAGGATGCAAAGCCTTTGGTTTTAAAGGAAAAAACTACAGAACAGTTTGTGAAGACAAATTTTAGATTTTGGTCTGAAATGTTTAAAATGTTTTTTTCGGTTGGATCCTTTGACCCTTATTATGTTACACATGGTGTAAGAACGTTTAAAACTCCATTGGAATATGGGATAGAGTTGGGGAAAAGTATTGTTCCAATTAAGACAAAACCAAAGTTAAACAATCAACCTAAGAGCTCCGCACCAAGTCCAAAGTTAAATAATCAACCTAAGATACCCGCACCAAAACCAAAGCTTCACCCAGAGTGGCAAAAGGTTTTGGATAAATTTAATAAATCGTTATATGGGCAATAAGAGAAGAAATAAAAGAAGAGATAAAAAAATGACATATTTAAAAGCAATTGCCCTGCTAGCTGGAAGTTGGTGGGCTTATAAAATATCAAAACCAAAGTCTAAAGTTGAGTTTGGAGAATTGGAACTAGTGGGCGTTGATATTCCAAATACAGAGAGTGAGACTAAAAGTGTTTTATCTATGCTTTTAGTACCTAATGGATTGAGATTTGCCAAAGGATATAATTCATATGCTGATTGGGGTTATACTTTGTTTGATATATTAATAAATCAAATTAAAAGTGGTGATTTGTTGATAAATCAAGCATCTTATATAATGGCTACAGCATATCATGAAATGGGTCAATTTAGTTTATTGCGTGAGCGTTATAATGATAAAATTTCTGTTTTGAAGAAAACGCTTAAAGGGGATAAATTAAGGGAGTTTAACGAGTTTTTGAAGATTGCAGATACATTTGGTGTTAGTGCTGAAAAGGCTGTGTACATGGAGTGGAAGTATGGCGTACAATCTTGGTGTTATAATCCAGCTAGTAGAAGAAAGAATTTAAGTAATAAATATAAAGGTGATGGAGCTCGTTTTTTTGGTCGTGGATATTGCCAGTGGACTGGTAGGCATTTATATACTAAGTTTAAAGAGTTTTCTGGTGTAGATGTTTTGTCAAATCCAGATTTAATAGTAAATGATAAGCGTTTAAATGCTTTAATGACCATAAAAATGATGATGGCTGATAAACCTAATAATTTAACGGGTGTTTCTTTAAAGCTTTATTGTAATGAAAATAAAACAGATTATTACAATGCAAGAAGGGTTGTTAATTCTACAGATAGAGCAAAAGATATAGCCTCTTATGCTCAAAAGTTTGAAAATGTTTTTAATTCTTATTTAAAAAAATAGGTTATGACACAGCGAGAAAAAAGAAAAATTAAGTTTTGGTTATTCATCTTTTTAATAATCTATCTATTATTTAGATTGACCAAAAAGACGAGTATAAAGGAGAAAGTAAGCACAGGAGATAATTCCTTGTTGCCACTGGATACAAATAAATTCAAGGAACCTGTGAGTTTGCCCAAAGTAGAAAAACCAAAGTTTGATAAGGTTTTTGCAAAAGGCGGTTCTGCAGTGAGAAATGAAAAAGCATTTAGTCAAAAAGTTGATGATATGATGCAATCAGAAAAACAGAAGGGAAAAATACCAGTAAAAAGTGATGTGGTTAAAAAACTGCAGGAGGAGCAGGCAAATGATTTTTGTTCTGAATGTGAGGAAGAAAAGAGAAGGGAGCAGGAAGAAAGAAAGCGTAAAGAACAAGAAGAAATTAGAAAGAAGTTGCTTGAGAAGAAAAATAATTGCAACCAAATAAGTGAAGTTCCTGTAAAATTTCATTATGATTGTGAGGAGCCCGAGAAAGTTAAAATAACTGGCATGGGTGGACTTGCTCTATTTAGAATGCCATCAACTGGGCATTGCAGGGTATTAAATTTATATGGTGAAACTACACGTGTAATTCAGAGTTATAATGATGGGGAAAAAGAATATCTTGTTGAGCATGGGCATTATATAGATTTGTTGGGATATGTAAAGGCGCAGGTTTCAAATATTCAGCTTGATAGTAATGGGGGTTTTGAACAATTGAGTTAAACAAAAAATAAAGAGATATGACAAATTTTGTAGATAGGACAAAGATTTATAGTATATTAGGATTTACGGGGGCGGTTTCGTTTGATGAGCTAAAACCGCTTCTAGCAAGTTTATTGGCTATTGTGCTTGATTTTGCGTATAGCTTTGCAAAAAAGAAAATTAAAGATTTAAAAGATAAAAAAGATGAGTGATTGTGTGATAGTTATTGATAATAGAAAGTTTAGGAGTGAGCTTTTGTGTCGAGAGGTTTCTACAATTGATTTATCGGATAATTGTTATTATCAAGTAGGTCCATATTTTTATACCGCTAATGCATTTAAGCGTTATTTGATTGACAAGTCTCATTATGTTATTTATAAAAGGTTGATACCATTGGACGGAGAACCTGTGAAAGATTTACCAAATTTTATAGATGGATATGATTCAAATTCAGCGATTTTGTTAAGTTATAATGTTGGAACTTTTTATGATGGTTTTGTTGTAACGAAGAATAAAAACGGATATCACTTTAGAAATAGTACTAGTAAATTTGTTGGAGTTTATTTAGATGTACCAGATCCGTACAGTAATGAAGTATGCCAATTAGAATCTGGACAGGAATTTGATTATAAAGGATCAGGACCATTTGTTTTATATAATGGAGATGAAGAAATAAGGGGCATTGAATAATGAGCCATAAGAACGATTATAGCTGTATAGTTTTCGGAGCCTTTGGAGTGTTCAAAATGCAATATGTGCATGACCTTTATAAATTCTCTAAATGGCTTGATAACTCCAAATTTTCAGATTGGAGATACTTTAATGTGTATGATAGAAGAACTGGAGAATATCTAAGGAGATTTTATCACGAAAACTATATACCAAGGTTTTTAGATTAATTTGTTTGTTTTGATAATAATGAGAGAGACTGCACCTTTGTTGGTGTGGTTTCTTTTTTTTTATCTTTTTGCTTTGCAATATTTGGCATTTCTTTTGATATTTGCAAAGTGTTGTTAAATCACTAAAAAAATCAAGTCATGAAAAAAATATTACTATCATTTGGACTATGTTTAGCCGTAACCGCTGGATATGCACAAAGCAAGGAGGCAAAAAAAGAAATTAGAAAATATTATACTGAAAAACAGATTAAGTACATTGAAAAAGAGTTGAAAAATCTTTTAGGAAATGATGATTATACTGGTAACAGGTTTCAGCTTTTTGATGATTTTTATTATAAATATGAGTTTCCAAAAGGAGAAAAGCAAAAAAGAGCTTATTTTGAGTATTTTTTGATGCCATATTCTGAAGAAACATTAGCATATAAAGGTTATGCACATTATTTATTTAGTTTGTTGGACCCTCAAAATATAGACTAATGGCACGGAGATTTAAGCATTTGGACTTGCACGATAGGGCGATGATAGAGGCTTATTTAAAAGCTGGCTGGTCTATCTCGAAAATAGCTCGTGAACTGAAAAGGGATAAATCTACTATAAGCAGGGAGGTAAAGAGGAACCGAACGAAAAAAGGAAAATATAAAGCAAAGACAGCACAGACGCTCTATTCTGAAAAGAAAGAGCGTTTTTTGCGTTATAGAAGGTTCACAAAAGAAATTGAGAAAAGAGTAAGACAATTTTTGTATAAAAGATATTCACCGCTCCAAATAGTCGGTTATTGTAAAAGCCTGGGACTGGAAATGGTATCAGTTGAGAGGATTTACCAATATATAAGAGAGGATAAGCGAAAGGGAGGTTATTTGTATAAGTATTGCCGTCACGCTTTGAAAAAGAGAAAGGCGCAAGTGTCAAAATCTGTTGGGAAGATAAAAAACCGTACAAGTATAGATGAGAGACCTCAAGTTGTGAATGATAGAAAAGAGTTCGGACACTGGGAGGGTGATTTGATAGAGGGCAAAAATCATAAGGGTTATTTGCTGACACTTACGGAAAGAGTATCAAGGTTTTTATTTGTGAGGTATATACCAAATAAAACGGCTGATGTGGTCGCTAGTGCTATTATTGATGTGTTACTTCCATACAAGAAAGTTGTAAAATCAATAACCGTGGATAATGGGCTAGAGTTTGCAAGTCATGAGATAGTGGCAAAGAAACTGCAAGCAAAGATTTATTTTACAAATCCATATTCTAGTTGGCAAAAGGGACAAATTGAGCATATGAATAAATTAATAAGACAATATGTAAAAAAAGGTTCAGCAGTCACAAAAAGTACCGCTAATAATCTGAAATCGGTGCAAAAAGAGATAAACGATAGACCGTTTAAAGTGTTAAAGTTTTGCAAGCCTCGTGATGTTTTTTATACATTTGTGGAAAATGTTGCATTTAGTGCTTGAATCTAGCTTTTAAGTTACGATACTTTCTTATCAAAATAAGCTAATACAAAAGAAATTAAACCTAATCCTAGTGCGATTAAAGTATGTGGAGTGTGCACCAAAAAAGCGAATGTTACCCCCACTTCTTTAGAAAAGCCTAGTACGATAAATCCTAGTCGCATTGCAGAATGGTATGCTCCAATGCCACCACTAGCAGGAATTACCATGCCGATGCCCCCCACAAGCAGGAGGTAGAATCCATCGGCAATGCCCAAATGCTCGGTTTCGGGTAACGCAAAAACGACCACATAAGTCATGAAGAAATAAAAGATCCAAATCAAAAGCGTGTAGACGATGAATTCTTTTTTTCTCTTTAATTGAAAAATCGTTTTTAATCCCTGTTGAATTCCATAGATGAATTCTCGGATTTTAGGGTAAAAGCTTAATTTTTTAATTCTATTTCTAAAAGCGTATAGCAATATGATAATGAGCGTAAGGGTGCCTCCGAAAATATATAATTTGAGAGAGCTTCCAGTGTCGCCTGCTTTGTCGCGAGTGATGAGCACTTCGCTCATGAGTCTTTTAATTAAATCGATATTGGTAACGACCGCCATCAAAGCGATAAACATTAAGCAAAGCATATCAATCACACGCTCACTGATTACGGTACCAAAGGATTTGTCTACAGGTGTTTTGTCTAGAGCGTATAGAGAGGTGCATCGTGCAATTTCGCCTGAGCGTGGAATCAATAGATTCCAAAAATAATTCATACAAACTGCAATAAAAGAACGCTTGGCAGTGACTTGATAGCCCATTGGCTCCAGAAGCAATTGCCAACGCTGGCTGCGGAACCAATACGCCATAATGCCCAATACAACCGAAACCCCAATCCAGAAATAATTTGCCTGGCGTAGCGAATCCATCGTTTGGTCAAAATCTATTCCCGAGAGCGAATAAGCAATTAGAGCAATCGCCAAAAGAATAGATACCAAAAGCGTGAGCGTAGTTTTTAGTCGTTTGCTCATGAAAAAACTATTTCAGTAAATTCGTTTTTTCGTTAGGGAAAATCACCGTGGGTTGAAAGTTTCTAGCCTCCTCTTCAGTCATTTGCGCATAAGCGATAATGATGACTTGATCGCCTTTTTGCACCTTTCTTGCTGCAGGACCATTCAGTACGATTTCGCCGGAGCCACGCTCGCCACAAATGATATAAGTCTCAAGGCGTTCGCCGTTGTTTATGTTTACAATTTGTACTTTTTCGCCCTCCAACATGTTAGCTGCATCTACCAAATCTTGATCTATTGTGATGCTCCCGATGTAGTTGAGCTCCGCCCCCGTTACAGTAACGCGGTGGATTTTAGATTTAAACATATTAAGTAACATGGGCGCAAAGATAAATCAAATAATTATTATGCACTTATTTAATTTAAAAGCATTTGCAGTGAGGGGTGGTTTTAGATTTATAAATAATTGAAAATCGATATTTTGAATGTTTTTCTCCATTTTAAAATATAAAAAAAACGTGCTTCTAAATTAAAAGAAACACGCTTTTTAATTTTTAAAAATTGAATTTAATCGATTTTTAAATTATCGATTAAACGGATATCTCCTGCGTATGCTGCTACAAAGGCGCGAATGTTTTTACTATCGTTCCAAGTGCTGATTTCGTGGAGCGTTTCCTCATTACAGATTACAAAATATTCCAATTCCAAATCCGTTTGAGCAAAGAGTTCTTCTACCCTTTGTTTTACCTCTTGGGGCGAAAACTCGTTTTTGAGCGAATTTACTTCTTTTAATATTTTGAAAATTATAGGAGAAGCATCTCTAAATTCAGGGGTTAATCGCTGATTGCGAGAGCTCATTGCCAGCCCGTCGTATTCCCTAAATATAGGCATTGGCACGATTTTGATGTGGTGCCCTTTCTTCTCGACCATCGTTTGAATGATGCGTAATTGCTGAAAATCTTTTTCGCCAAAATAAGCACAATTGGGCTGAATGATTTCAAAAAATTTATTCACGATGGTGCCTACGCCATCAAAATGCCCCGGACGGAACTTGCCCTCCATTTGATTTTCAAGTCCATTGAAATCAAAAGATTCTGATTTTTCGCCTTCGGGATAAATGTCTTCTACCGTAGGAAAAAACACCGCATCGCAATTCACGCTTTCGAGTAGTTCGGCGTCTTTTTCTGGGTGCCTTGGGTATTTTTCTAAATCTTCTGGATTATTGAACTGCGTAGGGTTTACAAAAACCGAAGCTACACAAACATCGTTGTCTGCTTTACCTTGCTTGATGAGGGAAAGGTGCCCTGCGTGTAGCGCACCCATTGTGGGAACAAAGCCGATGCTTTTATTTTGTTTTCGCTGGCTTTCTACCCAGTTTTTCATCTCCTGAGTGGTGTAGATTTTTCTCATGTTAAAAGTTTAAAACTTTATTAAAATCGGGCAAAGCTACATTTATAAACTTAAATTTCAATGAAAATTTGTATTTTTGCATATATTCTCCTGTAAAATATTTTTTTAAGGAAATAAAAAACACAAAATTATGCGCATTTTATACGTTTCTACAGAGCTAAACCCGTATACTCCAGAAAACACTTTGTCCAACGCAGCCTTGGAATTGCCAAAGATGGCAAACGAAGAGGGAAATGATGTTAGGATTTTTATGCCAAAATTTGGAGTGATCAATGAGCGAAGACACCAATTGCACGAGGTGATTCGCCTTTCTGGGATGAACATTATTATCAATGATTTAGACCAGCCGTTAATCATCAAAGTGGCATCGCTCCCAAATGAGAAAATGCAAGTGTACTTCATCGATAACGATGACTATTTTAAACACAAAGGGATTTATGCAGACGAAGAAACAGGTGATTTCTTTGAAAACAACGACGAGAGAGCCATTTTCTTTACTAAAGGGATTCTAGAAACGGTAAAAAAACTGAATTGGAAACCAGACATCATTCATGCACAAGGCTGGATGTCTTCTTTCTTGCCACTTTATTTAAAGAAATATTATTCCGATGATGCTTTCTTTAAAGATGTGAAGATGGTATATTCAGTTTTTGACAATCCATTCAGCGGGGAATTGAGTAGCGATGTTGTGGATAAAGTTGCTTTCGATAAAATTGCTAAAAAAGCATATAAGCATTTAGAAAAACCAAACTTTAATAATCTTTTAAAACTTGGAATCGATCACTCAGACCTTGTGATTCAGGGCGATGAGGTGATCCCAGAGGAGGTGAAAGAATATATCCAATCTACCAAAAAACTCTTTAAAGCCTTTGATAGAGAACTGCCGCTTAGAGAGCTGTATGCCGAAATTATTGAGGGTAAAGAAGACGAAGAATAAATACATGAAAAATAAATTTTTAAAACTTAAAGAATTCGCTTTTTTGTTGGCTGGGTTCTTTATATTTGGGAGCTGTGAGCAGGGAGACAATCCTGTGGGGGCAAATATCTTGTCTAGCAGCGCAATCCAAACTCAAAGCACAGAAGTTTCACTTTCTGCTACCAATCTATCGCCAGAGCCAGTAGCTTCTGGAAAAGCCATCTCTCAAGTGATTTTTCAAATCCCAAGAGATAGAGGAACTGTTCATGGAGGTGTGAGCGGAGCAAGTGTGGGGGTGTATAGCGAGCCCATTTTTGGGAAAACACAGGCTTCTTTTTACAGCCAATTGCGTTTAAGTGCGTTAAACCCTACTTTTGGTCAGAACGCTAAAGTGGATTCAGTTGTTCTCGTGTTGCCCGTAGCGGCTTTTGCTAAAAAAGATACGCTTGCTGTGCGCGAGAAATTGGTACATACAACTTATACTTTAAACAAGGTAGATGGAGTTTGCTCGGTGAAAGATACGGCTTATACCTATCATCGTTCAGTTAAGTTTAAGGTGGATTCTCTCTACGGGAATACAAATGAGAAAATAAACTTGCAAGTGCATCTGGTGACCGAGAATATGGGAACGATTAAGCAATCTTTAATGTCTGATAAAGGATTTGCAACGGGAGCTCTTTTAGGGGAGAAAACCATTGATAATACGGCTTGGATAAGAAAAACCATTGTTTCGCCACGAGAAAATAGTAAATATAAATTAGCAAAAGAGGTTTCCTCAGAAAGTATCCCGTCTTATAGAGTGAGGCTAGATGGGCTAGAAAACACTTTGGAAACATTATTTGTAAAACAACCGAATAATGGTTCGGATCAAATTACCTTCTTAAATAATGTAATGAATGGTATAAAAATTAGTACAGATAGCGATAATGGATTTATATTTAATTTTGATCCTACCAAGGCGAAAGTTTTGATGTTCTTTAGTTATGACAATCCTAGGTTTAAAGATCAAAATAATAACAATATAGATGATGATGAGGAAGGGTGCACAGTGCATTCAAATCCTAAGCGTTTGAGTGCTTCTTATGAATTCATAATGGGCTCTCAAAACATTAATGATATGGGGTATTATGCTGTAAATCAGATTCAGGTGTCTAATGCAGGGGCTACATTATCTCCAGAGAAATTGTTCCTTTCAGGTATGGGAGGGAATAGTGTGAGATTGTCTCTAGATGGGCAACAAATTGAGGCGCTTCGTAAGAAATTTAACGAAGAGCATATCGCGATTACAGACGCTGTTATTACATTCTCTCCTAACTTGGTGGCGCAAGGAAATCTTCCATTGCCACAGTACTTATATCTGTACAATGATACGCAAAAAAGAGTTTTGGCAGATTATGCAGTTTTCCCATTTAGAACAATTAGTCATGCGTATGACAAAGGCAAAAATGAGTATAAATTAAGAATTACTCAATTCTTGAAAAATATTGTAGAAAAAGGAGAGCCTAAAGATGATTTACGTTTAATGCTTGGTGATTATCCAGCACCAGCGGGGCAAGTATTTTTTATGCCTTCGGCTTATAATGCCAGCAACAATATTTACAATCCGTATCGAGTGATTTTGAATAATGCAAACTTGAAAATTGAAGTTTCGTATACAAATCCATAAGAAATCGATATTGCTGAAATATAAAAAAAAGGGAATTTTCTGAAAATTCCCTTTTTTTGTGCTTTTTATTCTACTTCTAGTAAAATGGGGCAGTGGTCTGAAAAATTTACTTCTGGTAAAATTACGCTGCGTTTAAGTTTAGATTTTAAATTTTCTGTTACCATGTGGTAATCAATTCTCCAGCCCTTGTTGTTTTGTTTAGCATTGGCGCGGTAGCTCCACCAAGTATATTGCCCCGGCTGGTTGTTAAATTCACGAAAAGCATCTACTAGGTTGCAGTAATTCATGTAATGCGTCATCCATTCGCGTTCAACGGGCAAGAATCCAGAAACATTTTTCAAGCGAACGGGATCGTGAATATCAATCGCCTCATGACAGATGTTGTAATCGCCACAAATAATCAATTTGTTATATTTTTTTTCTAAATCGTGAATGTAATTAGAAAACTCATCACAAAACTGAAGTTTGAAATCCAACCTGTCGATATTAGTGCCACTTGGCAAATACAGCGAAATTACAGAAAAGTCTTCGAAATCCGCACGGATTACGCGTCCCTCGCCATCAAGATGAGCCACTCCAGTGTCGCATTCAACACTTTTGGGCGGAATTTTAGAAAAAATCGCCACGCCACTATAGCCTTTTTTGTCAGCCGCGTTCCAAAATACTTGATAGCCCATTTGCTTGATTTCCTCTAAATCCACTTGCTCCTCGAGTGCCTTAACTTCTTGAAGGCAAATCACATCGGGATTCGTTTGAGAAAGCCATTCAATAAAGCCTTTTTTGATGGCAGCACGGATTCCATTTACATTATAAGATATTATTTTCATATCTGAATTTTAGAATGCAAAAGTATTAAATATCAATCTGAAATTCGAAATCTTTTGCCTTGATAAAAAAGTTTTTTCGGGATTAAAACTAAGTAAAAACGATTTGTTTTTCCCGTAAAACGCTCACTTTGCGGAGTTTTTTTAGAGAATTTAACAGACTTAGGGCATATTCTATTTTTAATTTAAGCGATTAATTATCATCTTTGCAGAGATTATTAATTCATATTCAAGCGCTGAATGATTAAAACAAAAAGTATATTATATGCTGTATTATTGGCAGCAGGTGTAGTGCCTACGATGGCACAGAAAACAGCTGTTTCGCCATACTCTTCATTTGGAATGGGAGAGAATAGACAGAGCAATAATGCGGCAACTTTTGGAATGGGCGGGGTGTACTCTTCGTATCTTTCCACTTATGGCTCGCAGGCAAATTTTATGAACCCTGCGGCGAACATTAATCTAAACTACACTAGTTTTAATTTCGAAGGTACCCTTAATGCTTCGGAATTTAATGATGGTGCAGACAAGGCTCAACGCAGTACGGCTTACATGTCTCAATTGAGTTTGGCATTCCCAATGGGGGCTAAATTCCGAGGAGGAGTTGCTTTTCAGCCGCTTTACTCGTTGGGGTATGACAATAAGGTTGTAGGAAAAAACAGTTACAACGCATTCAACGGAGATGGCGACATCAATAGTTTGCAGTTTTTTACTTCCTATAACATAAATCAAAACTTTGCAGTAGGTGTAAAAGCAGGATATCTGTTTGGAAATTTGAATAAAACAGAAATCCACGGAAACCAAGGGAATTTGCTTTTAACAGAGGTCGAAAATCGAAATAGAATTACAGGTTTTTCCTTTACGGGAGGTGCTTTTTATACAAAAAGATTTCGTGAAACCAAGCGATTTAGCATAGGTTTAAACTACACCATCGGCAACGAATTGAACTCAGAGCAGGAATATAGCATTCAAAATTATGGAATTTCGCCAACGGGAAGCCAATACGATAAGCAAATCGTATTTGAACAAAAAAGTGATGCGAAAGTAAAGGTTCCTCAAAACATAGGTTTTGGCGTGAGTTTGGGAGAAGATTTCCGCTGGAACATTGCAGCGCAAGTGGATTGGACTCAAATGTCTAAATACGAGCTTCGCTTTGATAATTTAAAGCTAAACAATAGATTTAAAGCCGTTTTGGGAGGTTATGTTATCCCTAACATCAATAGCTATAAAAACTATTTTGCACGCACAACTTACCGTGCAGGAGCCTTTTATGAAAAGACTCCAATCAGCATAAACGGCACCGATATCGAAAAATATGGTATGGCTTTTGGGATAGGCTTACCAGTCGGGAAGGCGTCGGATCCGTCTGAAATCAACATTGGCGTGCAACTTGGACAACAAGGAACAACTAAAAATAATTTAATAAAAGAAAATTTTGCCAATGTGAAATTAAGCTTTACGCTTAACGACAATTGGTTCCAAAGAAGAAAATACAACTAGTAATATTAACCAAAAAAAGATATGAAAATGAAAAAATTATTATCAATAAGTGCCGCAGTGCTTTTCTTTGGTTTGCAGGGAGTGCAGGCTCAGAACTGTGATGCTTATGAAATTAAACTAAACCAATTAGTGCAGAAGAAAGGCTACACTGAAGCATATCCTGTTTTGCAAGAGGCTTTGGAGAAATGCCCTGGAAAAAAAGTGAATTATTATATTTTTGGTGAAACTATTTTAGATGAATTGGCACAAAACGCCGCTAGTGACGCCGAAAGACAAAAATACGCACAAGAGATAGTTAATTTATTGCAGAAAAGAATTGCTGCTTTCCCAAATGATAAGCCAGCTTATTGGAGAGGAGAAATCATCAACTACGAATTGGCAAATAATTTAAAGCCAAAAAAAGAGATTTACGAAGAGTATAAAAACTTATTTAACGCCTCTGAAAACGCTGAAAAATTATCAACCTCTACTGTGTTGAACTACTTTACCACAGCACTTGAGTTGTTAAACGAAGGAGAACTTCAATTTGACGAAGCTTTGAAAGTTTACTTCAAAACAAAAGAAGTAACCGAGAAAAACATCGAGCTACGCTCAGCTGAGTATGGTAAATTAGCAGAGAAATTAGACAGTTTACAAACAGTAGATCCAAATAAAAAGCTGACTAAAGCAGAGGAGCAAACAATGGCAAATGCACAAGCAGCAAAAGATAGTTTCCTTGAAATCCAAGACTCTATGGAGGGGATCTTATCTCAATACACCACTTGTGATAACATTGCACCAATGTATGTGAAAGAATTTGAAGCTAAAAAAGAAGATATGGATTGGATCATCAGCTCATACCAAGAGTTGGCTTCAAAAGAATGTTACGATACTCCAATCATGGATGCCCTAGACAAGCAATATGCATACTTGTGGAAACTTAAAAATCCACAAGCCACAGAGACAGCTTCTCCTCAAGCTAAAGCGGGTGCAGGGCCAGGTTCAGCTTATGCTGAAGGGGCAAGAGCATTCTCTAGAAAAGATTACAAAACTGCAATTAGCAAGTTCCAAGATGCACTTAACGATGCTTCAGGTAGCAAAAAAGGAGATATTGCTTACTATATTGCTGTGAGTTATAGCAAAACAGGCAATTTAGGCAATGCTGTAAACTGGGCTAAAAAAGCAGCAAGCTACAAGCCAGGTTATGGTGCTCCATATGAATTAATCGCATCAATCTTTGGATCAAATGCTAACAGCTGTGGTAGCAGTACTTACCAAAAACTGACTGCATATTGGGTAGCTGCAGATTTTGCAAACAAAGCATGTGCGGTGGATAGTAGATCTTGTGGTAGAGCTAAGAAAATGGCAAGTAGCTATAACGCTCACGGACCAAGTTTAGAGATGTCTTTCCAACAAGGTAAGAAAAAAGGAGACAGAGTATCTGTTTCATGTTTCGGTGGAGCAAGCACAGTTGTTCGCTAATACTTACAAGAATTTATGAGACAACTCGAATTGTCCTTTAAATCATACAAAAAAGCAGCCCTATGCATAGGGGCTGCTTTGCTTTTTTTCTCTTGTGAAGAATCTAAAACCGATGATTTGGGGAAAATCAATCGAAATTTTGCAGATAGAACCACCATCAATGCACATGTAATTCACAAGGATTCGGGCGTGGTGCGACTGGATTTAAAAACCCCGTTAATTGAGGAATATACCTTGATAGACTCTCCATACACCCTTATGCGAAAAGGTTTAGATTTAACTTTTTATAACCAAAAATTAGAGCCTAATTTTTTAAGAGCAGATTGGGCTAAAATTCAGCAAAAAACCAAATTTTACGAAGGTAAAGGGAATGTTGTGATGATCAACAACGAGGGCGATACACTCAAAACACAAAAGATTTTCTGGGATAGCCAAAATAGAAAAATCTACACTCACGACACCGTAACCATTGCGCGTGCCGATGGTACTAGAATTATCTCTGAAAATGGACTGGAGGGGAGCGAAGATTTTAAACAATTTACTTTTTTCAAAAACCATGGGGTAATCAATGCTGAGCAGAAAAATCAAAAAAAATCTACACAATCCCCAGCTTCTGGACAAGCGATAGACAAAAATATCTTACCTTTGGAAACTAAAACCAAAGAAATTCAAGATTAATACATGAGTGCTACTATACCTATAATCATTATTGCTATATTAGCTTCCGCATTTTTCTCGGGCACCGAGATAGCCTTTATTTCGCTTAGCCGTATGCAGCTTGAGCTTGAGGCAAAAAAGGAAAATTGGATTTCTAGAAAAATGCTGTACTTGGCAGAAAATCCTAAAAAATTCATCGCCACGATGCTTGTGGGCAATAACATTTCACTTGTTATTTATGGGATTTTCATGGGGCAGCTTATCGTGAGCTATTTGCCTCCGTATTCTCCCACAATTGATGTTTTGATTCAGACTTTGATTTCTACAGTCGTGATTTTGGCAACTGCCGAATTTCTACCCAAAGCCATCTTTAGTATTTATCCCAATAAATTATTCAAGACCTTTGTCGTTCCAGCATGGTTGGTCTATGTCATCTTTACACCGATCACGACATTCATTATGTGGCTTTCGGATTTATTTTTAAAGATTGTGGGGCAGAAACAAACTGAAGATGAGATATTTCTGAAAGAAGAATTAAAATATTTTATATCAGAACAACTAGTGGAAGCCTCGGAAGAGGAGATTGATACAGAAGTTCAGATATTTCACAATGCCCTTGAGTTTTCTGAGATAAAGGTGCGCGAATGCATGGTGCCACGAAAGGAAATCGTGGCTGTGCGAATTGATGAGCCCATAGAAGAAGTGCGCAAAAAATTTATAGAAACTGGATTTTCAAAGATTATTGTTTATCAAGAAAATATAGATAATATTATAGGGTACATTCACTCATTTGATTTGTTTAAAAAACCTAAAAACATTCGAACCACGATGTTGCCCGTGGATTTTGTAAATGAGACTTCGCTTGCAAAAGATGTGATGGATGATTTAATTAAAAAAAGAAAATCTGTGGCAATTGTGCTAGATGAGTATGGCGGAACGGCAGGAATGCTCACGGTGGAAGATGTGGTGGAAGAATTGTTTGGAGAAATAGAAGATGAACACGATAAAGTGAAACTTGTTGAAAAACAAATCAATGAGCATGAATATTTGTTCTCTGCACGAGTAGAAATAGATCATTTAAATCAAGAATATGGTTGGGACTTGCCAGAAAGCGATGCGTACGAAACCCTAGGAGGTTTAGCCGTTTCGGTATTAGAAAAAATCCCAGAAATTGGTGAAACTTTTGTCGTTGATAACAAATATAAGTTTGAAATCACCAAAGGAAATGATACAAAAATCGAAGAAATAAAAATAACATTAATAGAAGATTAAATTAAGTACTTTTTTCTTTTGTAAGAAAATTGTATTTTTGCTGATTGTAAATAAAATTTTAATTAAAGCACATGGCTCTTTTAGAAAAAATAAGAAAGAAAACTTGGCTACTAATCATCGGGATTGGGTTGCCACTTGTAGCGTTTTTGGTAGGAGATGCATTCTCTAGAGGAAGTATTTTTGGAAATCCTAATGAATTGGGATCTGCAGCGGGTATTCCTATTACTACGCAAGATTACACCATGGAATACAGCAGAATTAGCCAAATTCCACAATATCAAAATGCAGGTGAAAATGTAATATCACAAATTACTTGGAACGATTTAGTGTCTGAGCGTGTGGTAAGTAAACATGCAGAGAAATTAGGTATCGAATTTTCTGAACAACAATATTTCGAAGCGGCTGCCATGTTTTTTAGCTCAATTCAGCCAAACTTAATCGCTCAAAACGGAGCAGTGAATGTGGAGGCTACCAAAGCATTTTTAAGCGAGTTGAAAACTGCCGCTCAAACAGGAAACCCACAAGCACAAGCTATTTACCAGCAATGGGAAAACGCAAATCCGCAAGCGGCAATGCTTAGAGCTAGCTACCTTGATTTTGTGAGCCGTGGAGTTTTAGCAACCGACGCAGAGGCTGAGTTTGCATTCCAAGGGAATAATACACAATCTCAAATCAGCTATGCGTTTGTAGATTACGCAACTTTCAAACAAAAAAATAACATTCAAGTAACCGATGAGCAAGTATTGGATTACTTAAAAGCTCATAAAAAACAATTTAAACCAGAAGCTTCTGTAAACATCGCGTATGCTTATTTCCCTGCGGTGGCGTCTAATCAAGATACACAAGAAATCATTTCAGGTTTAAATAAATTTTTAAATCAGCAAGTCATTACAGATCCAGCTGCTGGAATCACCGATACAATCCAAGCGTTTGCTAATGCTAAAAACGATTCTGTGTATGTATCAAGATTCTCAGAAGATGTTTTTGACCCGACTTACTACACCAAAAGCCAAATCGAAAATTTGCAAGATGCTAATATCAAAAATCTTTTATCAAATTTAGAAGTTGGTAAGGTGTACGGGCCAATCAAAAATGGAAATCTGTATGAATTGATAAAAGTAACCAATGCAAAACCAATTGCAGACTCGGTGAAATCAAGCCATATTTTGATCTCATTCCAAGGAGCGCAAGGTGGTGCATCAACAAGATCTCCGCAAGCTGCACAACAAATTGCAGACAGTATCTTGAATGTGGTGAAAACAAATCCTGCTAAATTCAACGAATTGGCTTCAACTTTTTCAGATGATAAAGTGGCAGCAAAAGAAAACGGTTCAATTGGTTGGGTAGGAAGATTTCAGCAAAACTTTGATCCAAGCTACAGAGAATATATCCTTTCTCATGATAAAGGTTCGTTTGGAGTAGTGCCAAGTCAATTTGGGTTCCATGTGATTCGCATTGACGATGTCAAATCTAAAATGGGATATCAGTTTGCTGTGATTAAGAAAGTATTAAAAGCTTCAGAAGAAACACAAGAGCAATTGTTTAATAAAGCAAATCAATTAGCACTTGATATGCAAGGTAAAAACACCAACGATTTCGTAAATGCAGCAAGAAAAACAGGAGCAGAGGTGAACAATGCAGATGGTGTGGCTCGTTTTGAGGCAAATGTTACAGGTCTTACGGGAACAAATAAATTGTCGGACATCCTTGCATGGGCATTTAATCCAGATACAAAATCAGGAAGCATTGAGCGTTTTGAAACTTCAAACGGAGGACAGATTGTTGTGTTCTTGTCTAATAAATTTGACAAAGATCAATACAATGTTGCAGCATACAAAGGAATCCTTACTCCAATTATCGAAGCTGATTTAGCTTACAACAAAGCAAAAGAATTGGTGGGCAATGATAAAGATCTAAACTCTATCAGTAAAAAATTAGGAGGACGCACAGGACAAGCTAGCGGAATTACTTATAACACTGCAAACATCGAGGGAATCGGCGCGGAGCCTACAGTGGGTGCAGCAGCTTTAGCTCTGCCAAAAGGAGGTGTTTCCAATGTATTGAAAGCCGTAAATGGTATTTTTGTAGTAAAAGTAGACAGCAAAACAGTAGGTGCTAAGAAAGAAGATCTGTCAAACGAAAGAAGAGTGATAGAACTTCAAAACATGGGAATGATTCAAAACTCATTGTTGCAAAGTTTAATTGATGATGCAAAAGTAGTAGACAAAAGAGCTGAGCGTCTAGTAAAATAAAAACTTTATTTACACAAATAGTAAAATCCCTTTTCTAAGTATTTTAGGAAAGGGATTTTTTTAGTTTTAATATATTTTGAAATCATAAAATTTAGAATTAAAAATATTTTTCCATTCATTCTTACTTAAATTTAGTAATTTTGTAGATTGATATAAGTATATAAATATGACATGTAGCGGATGCAATACAAGCCAAGGCTTACCCAAAGGGTGTAAAAACAATGGAGGCTGCGGTACCGACGGTTGCGATAAACTGTCTGTTTTCGACTGGCTGAGCAATATGCATCAGCCCGCTGAGGAGCTCGTGTGCCATATTGTAGAAATACGCTTCAAAAACGAAAGAAAAGAATTTTACAATAATATCGATAGACTTCCCCTTAAAGTAGGCGACATCGTTGCCGTAGAAGCCAATCCAGGGCATGATGTAGGAATGGTATCCATGGCGGGAGAATTGGTAAAAGCACAACTTAAGCATAAAAAAGTAAACCAGACAGAGGATCTGCCAAAGGTCTACCGTTTTGCAAATCAAAAAGATATAGATGTGTGGCAAGAGTGCCGAGAAAAAGAGCACGCCATCATGATAGAAGCTCGTAGAATTTCACGAGGAATTGGACTTGAAATGAAGATTTCTGATGTAGAATATCAAGGCGACGGAACCAAGGCTACTTTTTACTATACATCAGAGAATCGTGTAGATTTTAGACAACTCATTCGCGAGTTTGCCACCGCATTTAAATGCCGAATCGAAATGCGCCAAATAGGCTATCGCCAAGAGGCTGCTAAGTTAGGCGGAATCGGGTCGTGTGGTAGAGAGCTTTGTTGTTCTACATGGCTCACAGATTTTAGGAGCGTGAGCACGGCAGCGGCGCGATATCAGCAACTTTCCATCAATCCCCAAAAGATCGCGGGGCAGTGTGGAAAGTTGAAATGTTGTTTAAATTATGAACTAGATTCATACCTCGATGCTCTCAAGGATTTCCCGAAACACGATATTGTTTTAAAATCAAAAGGTGGTGAGGTTTCTTGTGCTAAAATCGATGTTTTTAAACGAGAAATTTGGCTTTCTTACATTAAATCAGATAATGTAACTTGGTACAAATTTAGTGTAGAGCAAGTAAACGAGTTTTTGGCGCAAAACAAGAGGGGCGAAGCCATAGAATCGCTAGAGGATCTGAACAAGCAATTTAATCAAACAGAGGATTCGCTCTTTGGCACAGGTTTGCTAGAAGAAAACGAATTAAATCGTTTTGAGGAAAAGAAAAATCGTAGACGCAGAAACAAAAACAAAGGCAATCAACAGCAGCCAAACAACAATAATAAGAAGAATTCAGGTAAAAAGAATTTTAGAAAAAAACGAAGAAAACCTAATCAGAACAAAAATGAAAATTAAGTTTTTAATAGGTGCTGTTATCGCGTGTTGCGTGCTTGCTTGCCAGCCAGAAGGCTTGATTTATCAGCAATCAGAGCCGTTAAACAATAGCTGGTCGGCAAAGAAAGCCGTGGTCTTCACAATTCCAGTAAAGGAGAGTGAGGCTGGCGTGGATTTGTCGTTTGTGCTGCGAAATAACAACGATTATCCATTCAGTAATATTTATTTTTTCACTGAATTTATTTCTCCGAAAGGCGAAAAAATGATTGATACTCTAGAATATCAATTGGCGTATCCCAATGGCGAATGGATAGGAAGCGGAATGGGAGCCATTAAGCAAAATACATTAATTTATAAAGAAAATATAGCGCTTAAGGACACAGGCGTTTACCAATTAAAAATAAAACAAGCAATGCGCCAAAACCCGTTGGTGGGGCTAGAGGACATCAGCTTATTAGTACAAAAAGAACAATAACCTATGGCTAGTACAAATAATACTAAAAAGAAAAAAAAGAATCCATGGATTATGCGTGGAATTTTGCTTTTCTGGTCTATCCTTTTAGGAGGAGTTATCTCGATCGTTGCCGTTTTATACGGAACATCAAAAGGGATGCTGGGGCCATTGCCAGATGTGCAAGACCTTGAAAACCCAGAAATCAATGTAGCGTCAGAGATTTATTCATCAGACGGGAAATTGATTGATAAGTTTGAAAAAGAGAAGCGTATCCCTGTTACTTATAGCGATCTTCCTCCACATTTGGTCAAGGCACTTTTGGCGAGAGAGGATGTTCGTTTTTTAAATCACTCAGGGATTGATGGCGAGTCTGTTATGCGTGCCATTGCGAGTGGAGGAAAAGACGGTGGCGGGAGTACAATTACTCAGCAGCTTGCCAAGCAATTGTTCACCCAGAAAGTGTCATCGAACAAAGTGGGGAGAGTTAAGCAGAAGCTCAAAGAATGGGTAGTTGCCCTGCAATTGGAGAGATTATATACCAAGGAGGAAATCATTACGATGTATCTTAATAAATTCGATTTTATTTACAGAGCAAATGGTATCGAGGCAGCGGCGCAAACTTACTTCCAAAAGCATACAAACGAGCTCACGGTGCCAGAATCAGCAGTTTTGATTTCAATGTTAAAGAGCCCTGTACTTTATAACCCAAAAAGTAACCCAAAAGGCTCTTTGCATGAGCGAAATGTGGTGCTTAGCCAAATGTTTAAATATGGATTCCTCACAAGAGATGAATTTGAGAGATATAAAAATGAACCACTCGGGCTAAACTTTAAAATGCTTGAAAGCAGCGTGCAGGAAACATATTCGGCATACTTTAAATATGCAATGCGTGTTGAGTTACAAGAATATTTTGAACAATACGAAAAAGAAAACGGAATTCACTATGACCTGTATCGCGATGGATTGAAAATCTACACTTCCATAGATTCGAGAATGCAGAGAATGGGAGAGGAGGCAATAAAACAGCATTTAAAAAGTGTACAAAAAATGTTTTTTGCTGAACAAAGAGGAAACCCCAAAGCACCATTCTATAACATCTCAAGCGAAAAGCGTCAGCGTATTTTTGAAGCAGCCATGCGCCGCACCGTTATGTATAAAAATAGAAAAAATGCGGGCATGAGCGAGGAAGAGATTCTAGCAGAATTTAATAAACCAAGGGATTCTGTACAATTCTTTACTTGGGACGGAAAAAAATACGAGAAAAATAAATCTTGGATGGATAGTATTATCTATCACAAGCATATCATCGAGGCGGGGCTTATGTCCATGGATCCAAAGGACGGAACCATCAAGGCTTGGATAGGCGGTGTAGATTGGGATTATTTTAAATTCGACCATGTGAAACAGGCACGCCGCCAAGTGGGGTCAACCTTTAAGCCATTTGTGTACGCCACAGCCATACACCAGATGAACTATCCGCCATGTCATATGGTGTCCAACGAGCCATTTGTTTCTGGCGGGTGGAAACCTAGAAACGCCAGTGGTAGATACGGAGGTTCACTGTCTTTAAGAGACGGATTGGCACACTCTGTCAATGTGATTTCTGCGCGTCTTATCGCCGAGAGTGGCCCTCAGGCAGTAATTCAGCTAGCCAAGGATTTAGGGATTAATTCGCCAATCCCAAACAATTTAACCATAGCACTAGGTTCAGCAGATTTAACATTGTATGAAATGGTGGGAGCGATGAGTACCTTTGCCGATGGCGGAATCTATATTAAACCAGAATTAATCCTTTCAATAGAAGATAAAAATGGAAAGATAATAAAAGACTATCAGCCAGAAACGAGAGAAGTATTAAGCGAAGATGTGGCTTATACGATGATAGATTTAATGAAAGGAGTAATTAATAAAGGGACAGGTAAGTCGATCCGTAATTACGGAATCACCTCTGAGGTAGCGGGAAAAACAGGTACCACCAACGAAGGTTCCGATTCATGGTTTATTGGATTAACACCAAATCTTGTAACAGGCGTTTGGGTAGGAAACGAAGATCGTTTTGCGCACTTTAGAGGTTGGCAATCTCAAGGGGCAAAAATGGCATTACCTATCTGGGCTTATTATATGAAGAAGGTGTATAGCGAAGGCAATAAATTAGGTGTAAGGAGCAGTGATAAGTTTGAAAAACCAGAAGGTATAGAAAAGAAATGGGATTGCTCTTCGCAGAATGGGTTTTATAATTTTGGAGACATGCGATCTTTTGGCGAAAGGAATGTAGATAATGCGGGAGAAAGAGGCGAGCGATCTGTGAATGAGGTCTTGTCTTCCGAAGATACAATTTCCTTTGAGTAAGAATTTTAACTAAAAATATTTACCCCAAAATTTTAATTATCCAACTTTTAGTTTTATACTTGGGGTATATGATGTTAGGCATCTATTATGATGCTCAACAGTTTTTTCATAGGTTTAGGTTAATTTAATAGGTTTGTCCCTTCTTTTCAGAGAAAAAGAAGGGTTTTTTTATGCCATTTTCCTAATTTGATTAAAAGGTTTTTGAAAAATGAAAGAGCGCTTTCAGCCTCGGCTGAAAGCGCTCTTTTTCTTTTATTATCAGATTTTAAACCAAGCCCGCGCGCTTTAATAATGCAGCATTGCTCGGTTTTTGTCCGCGGAATGCGGTGTATAGCTGCATTGGGTCCACGGTGCCGCCACTGCTTAGCAGGGTGTAAAATTTTTGGGCAATTTCAGGGTTGAATATGCCGTGTTGTTTAAAGTAATCAAAGGCATCGGCATCTAGCACTTCTGCCCACTTGTAGCTGTAATAGCCGGCAGCATATCCGCCTTGGAAAATATGGCTAAACGAGGTGCTTATATTAGCGCCCTCTACGCTTGGGTAGAGCTGCGTACTGGCCAAGTGTTCTTTTTCAAATTGTGCCAAATTCGTAATTTTTTCGGGGTGAGTGGTATGCCAAGCCATATCTAGCAGGCCAAAACCAAGTTGCCTCAAAGTCTGATAGCCTTCCATAAATTGAGAGGCCGCCACAATTTTATCAATCAAATTTTGTGGAATCACTTCCTCCGTTTGGTAATGTTTGGCAAAAAGTTGTAGTGCTTCTGGCTCGTAGCAGAAATTTTCCATAAACTGCGATGGCAATTCTACAAAATCCCAATACACATTGGTGCCTGCTAGGCTAGCGTATTGCGTGTTGGCAAGCAAGCCGTGCAAAGCGTGTCCAAACTCGTGGAAAAGCGTTGTAACTTCGCTAAAAGTAAGCAGCGAAGGTTTCTCTGCCGTGGGCTTGGTGAAATTGCACACAATGGAAATTTGAGGTATCCTATGCTCGCCGTGGAGGTAGTGGCCATCGCGGTAGCTAGTCATCCAAGCGCCTGGGCGTTTTCCTGCTCTTGGAAAGAAATCTGTATAAAGAATACCGATAATTTCATTTTCCTTGATCACATGGAAAGTGTGTACATCGGCGTGATATTTCTCGAGGTCGTTTACTTCTTTAAAGCTTAAATTATATAATTTTTCTGCGATTTCAAAAGCACCCTCTATCACTTTTTCAAGTTGAAAATAAGGTTTTAGTTCTTGGTCGCTTAGGCTAAAGTTTTCTTTTTTGTAAGCTTCGGCAAAATAAGCGTGATCCCACGGCATCAATTCAGAGATGCCCTCTTTTTCTTTCGCATAAATACTTAATTTTTTGATTTCTTCTTGCCCGAAGGGTTTTGCCTTTTGCAACAGGTTTTCTAGGAAATTTTGCACATTTTCTGGCGATTGTGCCATACGCTCCTCCAGAACAAAAGCCGCGTGATTTTTATAACCTAGCAAACGTGCACGCTCGGCACGGAGTTTTATGATTTTCAAGACATTTTCCGTATTATTGAATGGGTTTTCTGAAAAGTTTTTAGCCCCATTAGCTCGGTACAATTGCTCGCGCAGCGCACGATTTTTGGCATATTTCATAAAGCCCAGATAGCTCGGCATTTGTAGCGTGATGGCCCAGCCTTGCAGCGATTGAGCTTGCGCTGCCTCACGAGCCGCCTCAATTTCATCTTGCGGTAGCCCTTCGAGGTCTTTCTCATCAGTAATGTGCAAAACATAGTCATTGGTTGCCGCTAGGACATTTTGCCCAAATTGTAGCGAAAGTAGAGATAATTCTTGGTCGATTTGTCGCAATCTTTCTTGGTCTTTTTCCGAAAGCAAAGCACCATTTCGGCTAAAGTTTTTGTAAGTTTTGTCTAAGAGTCTTTGTTGCTCGGGCGTTAAACCTTCAGGTTTGCTGTCGTAAACTTTTTGAATACGCTCAAACAAAGCCTTGTTTAAACTAATGTCGCTGCTAAATTCAGACAAAAGTGGCGAAATCTCTTGAGCAAGTGCCTGCATTTCATCATTGGTTTCTGCTGAGTTTAAATTAAAAAATATAGAGGAAATACGATTTAGTTTTTCGCCACTTAGGCTTAAAGCTTCAATTGTATTGAAAAAATCGGGCAAATTCGGATTTTCTGTAATCGCATCGATTTCGGCTTTAGCTTCTGCAATGGCTTGTTCAAACGCAGGTTTGTAGTCCTCGAGTTTTATTTGCTCAAAAGGAGGCGTTTGATAAGGTGTTTTAAAAATGTCTTGAGTTAAAATATTTTGGCTCATACTTTAGTTAAATTTTTTCGATGTACAAAGTTACATTTTTTATGCCGAAATCATGGGGCATAAAAAAAACGCCACCCTTTTTCAAGCGGTGGCGAACTAAAAAAACATGATAAATCAATCTTAAATTACTAATGTTTAGACTGAGTAAATACTTGGTTTGTATTTTCAAGCTTATAACTGAAATTCGCAGATTTGTATTCCAATGAGTAAGAAACATTCCATTTGTTTCCTTTTTTGGTAGCTCTGATGAAATTGCTTGGCTCGTTCATGAAATAGACGCCAATTACTCTGTTGTTTTCATCGCTAATCTCTAAAATTGGAGAGTCGTTTGCTACTAAATTTTCGCCAGACCAATTGAATTGATTATTTCCATTTGGCACTTGGAAAAGAATTCTGTAAGTCTTATTTTCTTTTTCAATTTCTCTACCGCTAATCGTTTTGATAGGGCAAGCTGGAGGAACAGTTTTGATTTCAAAAACAGTATTTTCTCCCGCTGATTGTGTTAAGCGACCTTGATTTGCTATATATGCAATATTTTGATTGTCATAAAAGTTTGAATAAGTGGTAGAAAACTCACAACGCTTGGTGATTTTTCCGCTATCATCGTCAGAGCTGCAACTTACTAGCGCTACCGATGTCATTAAAAAAAGTAAGAATTTTTTCATGTATTAAAATGTTTTTTAAATAACTTATTGTATATTTTACACACATCAAGTCTTGTGCCAAAAAAAGAATGAATGCGAAAAAAATTTAATTAAGATTAAAATTTAAGGAATATGCTCGTCGCTTAGTGCATTTTTTTTAACTTTGTAAGCTCTAGATATTAAAACAGAATATGGCAAAAAGACATACAATCACAGCAGCACTCCCATACGCCAATGGGCCGATTCATATTGGGCATTTGGCAGGGGTGTATGTTCCAGCAGATATTTACGCACGCTATCTTAGAAGAAAAGGCGAAGATGTGGTTTTTATTTGCGGGTCGGATGAGCATGGGGTTCCCGTAACTATTCGTGCCAAAAAGGAAGGCATAAGCGTACAAGAAGTGGTAGATCGCTACCATTTTTTAATTAAAGATACTTTTAAATTTTTAAATATTTCTTTTGATCACTACGATCGCACTTCGTCTCCGCGCCACCATGGCAATGCAGCGAGATTTTTTAAAACTTTGTATGACAAAGGTGTTTTCTTGGAAGAAACTTCTGAGCAGTTTTTTGACGAGGAAGCGGGTGAATTTTTGGCAGACCGCTACATCGTGGGAGAATGTCCTAATTGCCATAATGAGGGAGCGTATGGCGACCAATGTGAGAAATGTGGCTCGACTTTAAGTCCAGAAGAATTAATCAATCCTAAATCGGCATTGAGCGGTAGTGCACCGATTAAAAAGGAAACCAAAAACTGGTATCTTCCGCTAGATCAATACGAGGATTTCTTGAGAGAATGGGTGCTGAAAGAGCACAAAGATGATTGGAAAACCAATGTTTTAGGGCAAGTGAAATCTTGGATAGATGATGGGTTGAAACCACGCGCCATGACACGCGACCTTGATTGGGGAATTCCCGTTCCGCTAGAAGATGCGGCAGGAAAAGTGCTTTATGTATGGTTCGATGCACCGATTGGCTATATTTCTGCTACGCAAGAGTGGGCGGAGAAAAATGGAAAGGACTGGAAACCTTATTGGCAAGATCCAGAAACGGAATTAATCCATTTCATTGGGAAAGATAATATCGTGTTCCACTGTGTGATTTTCCCTGTGATGTTGAAAGCGCATGGCGATTATATTTTGCCTAAAAATGTGCCTGCCAATGAGTTTTTAAATCTAGAAAACGATAAAATTTCAACTTCTCGCAATTGGGCGGTGTGGGCACACGAATATGTGCACGATTTCCCAGGGAAGGAAGATGTTTTGCGCTATGTGCTTACAGCGAATTTGCCTGAAAATAAAGATAATAACTTTACTTGGAAAGATTTTCAAACTAAGAATAATTCGGAATTAGTAGGAATTTTGGGTAATTTCTTTAACCGAGTAATGGTGCTTACGCAGAAATATTACGATGGCGTGGTGCCTGTGGCAAAACAGACTTATCCCGAGCTTGAAAACTTAAGCCAATACCCGAAAAGAATCGGGGAATATCTTGATAAATTTGAGTTCAGAAATGCGTTGAAAGAATATATGAATTTGGCGCGTTTAGGAAATCAGTTTTTGCAAAGCCAAGAGCCTTGGAAAAAAGTGAAAGAATCTCCAGAAGAAGTGGAAAGCATTATGAATGGGGCGATTCAAATCGCTGCGATGCTTACGCAATGTGCCGAGCCTTTCTTGCCTACATCGGCAGAAAAAATGATGCATATGCTCGGAATGGAGGCTCAACCATGGCAGTCGCTTTATGAAACAGATACTTTATTGCCTGCGGGACATCAATTAGGCAAGCCAGAGTTGTTGTTCGAGAAAATAGATGATGAAGTAGTGGAACTACAATTGGCTAAATTAAACGAATCTAAAAGATTAAATAAAATGACAAATCCTAACGCAGAACCACAAAAAGCAGAAATTAGTTTTGATGATTTCCAAAAAATGGACATCAGAATCGGTACTATTTTAGAAGCAGAAAAAGTGAAAGGAGCCGACCGATTGCTTAAACTTAAAGTAGACACGGGGCTAGATGTGCGCACGATTGTATCGGGCATTGCTGAAAGTTTTTCGCCAGAAGAAGTGGTGGGCAAGCGTGCGAGCGTTTTGGTAAATTTAGCACCGCGAAAAATCAAAGGAATCGAAAGCCAAGGAATGTTGCTTTTCTGCGATAAACCGAATGGGAAATTGACTTTCTTAAATCCTGAAGACGAAGTGGATAATGGCGTTGCTGTGAATTAATATTTTTAAATAAAATAGAAAATAAAAGCACTCTTCGGAGTGCTTTTTTATTTGGAAAAAAGTTCATACCTTTAAAGAAAAATGAGAGAAATTCCCACCATTATCAAATCGCTTATCTTTCTAGTAGATTTAACCTCGTTGCTATTCTTATTTGTATTGCTCTTTTATCCTACCATGCTCGGCGCGGAGTTCTATGCGGTTGTGATGAATATTTTTATAATTAATGTTTTGGCGTTAAGCTACTTAGTATTTCGTCTATTTTCATTTAAAAACATAAGCAAGCAAAACCGAATCAATTGGATTTTATTGCTCACTTTTATAAATATTCCATTTTTGAAAAGCTACTATGCTTTCCGCAAGGATGATGAGTTTTTGAAAAGTGAAGATGAGAAACTTTAACAAAGAGGAGTTTTAATGAAGCGGATAAAAACAACAAAAGCACCGAAAAAATCAGTGCTTTTGTAGGTGGTCCCACCTGGGCTCGAACCAGGGACCCCTTGATTATGAGTCAAGTGCTCTAACCAGCTGAGCTATAGGACCCCGTTTTAAACGGACTGCAAATATAATTCTATTTTTTTTCTTATCCAAATATTTGGATTTATCCTATCACACAAAAAAGCATTTTTGCCATATTTTTAGAAAAATATAACTTCCACCCTTCTAAAATAAACAATTTTTGTAATATTCAAAATTTTAAATCTTAAAACTGCCCTATGATTAATGTCAATGTGAATTTGGGGCGTGTATAGACTTAAAAATTCATATAAAATTCGTAAAATTGGAGTTTGTAATAATTAAACAAATTCAAACCTATGGACACAATTATTGTTTTAGTTTTTATTGTTGGTTATGTTTTAATCACTTTAGAGCACTCTATCAAGTTAGATAAAACAGTGCCTGCACTCATCATGGCAGCCGTTATGTGGGCAATACTTTCGACCAATTTGCTCACCGTGTACGAAATCAATAATGGGCTGGTGCCTATCTTCGAGCATCTTGGTATTCCAGATGTGAGCGAAGCTAAACTTGAGGCGATAGAAGAAAGTTTACTTCACCATTTAGGGAAAACTGCCGAGATCTTATTTTTCCTTATCGGAGCCATGACCATTGTAGAAATCATTGATTTGCACAGAGGGTTCGAAATCATTAAAGACTTTGTGAAAACACGCAGCAAGCGTAAACTACTTTGGATTGTAGGTTTTTTAGCCTTTTTATTATCAGCAATTATCGACAACCTTACTGCCACTATTGTATTGATCACTATTCTTAGAAAAATTATTCCAAACAAAGAAGAGCGTCTTTGGTATGCAGGGCTTATTGTCGTTGCTGCCAATGCAGGAGGAGCATGGTCTCCAATCGGGGATGTTACCACCACTATGTTATGGATTGCAGGAAAAGTAAGTGTTGCAAAACTTATTGAATATTTAGTGATTCCAGCAATTTTATGCTTTGTAGTTCCTTTCGGAATTGCATCTTTCCTACCAGCTTTCAAGGGAACAGTAACGCCTGAGGAAGATGCCAGACAAGAGAAATTACCGAGCAGTGCATTGATGCTTTATCTAGGTTTAGGCATGATTATATTTGTGCCAGTGTTCAAAACCATAACTCACTTGCCTCCTTATGTGGGAATGATGTTATCTCTAGGTGTTGTGTGGTTTGCCGCAGAGTTTGTAACAAACTTTAAGTTTGATTACAACGATTGTAATACAATGGAGGAAGTTCACCAAAGAAAAAAACAATTCTCTGTGCACAGAGCTTTGGGCAGAATTGAAATGTCAAGTATCTTATTCTTCTTAGGAATTTTGATGGCAGTAGCCGCATTAGAAAGTTTAGGAATGCTTTTCAATTTTGCAGAATGGCTAAATACCACAATCCCGCAGGAAGAAATCGTAGTATTATTGCTTGGGGTAGCCTCTGCAGTGATCGACAATGTGCCATTAGTAGCTGCTTCTATCGGAATGTTTAGCGACCCTATGGATGCCGAATTGTGGCACTTCATTGCATATGCAGCAGGTACAGGTGGTTCCATGCTTATTATTGGTTCTGCCGCTGGTGTTGCCGCGATGGGAATGGAGAAAATCGATTTTTTTTGGTATTTAAAGAATATCTCATGGTTGGCATTCATTGGCTTTATCGCAGGTTCATTGCTTATCATAGCCTTTAAGCATTTAGGTATGTACGAATCTGTGGAGCCTACCGTAACACTTATTCAACAAATGCACTAGATGACTAGCGAAATTCATTTAAGCAATATTAAAATTTACGCATACCACGGCTGCTTGCCCGAAGAAAATGTAATCGGTGCGTGGTATGTGGTAAATTTGCGTGTGGAGGTAGATTTAACGCAGGCGGGAAAAACCGACGATTTGCAGCATACGATTAATTATGCAGACTTGTCAGAAATAATTCATCGCCGAATGAAGCAGAAGAGCAATCTTTTGGAAAAAGTATGCTATGACATTTTAGCCGAAATAAAAAATTATTCAGATCAAATAGAAGGAGCTGAAATTCAATTGGCTAAACTTGATCCGCCCATGCCTGGCAATATCGAAAGTGCAAGCGTGAAGATGTATCAAAAATTTAAACCAAAAATCCATTTTTAAAGGTTTTTTGCTTAAACTAGCTCGGGGCTAAAATAAATAGTGAAGGCTAAGAGAAATAAAGTTTACACATAAAAAAACTCCCGCTGATTCACAACGGGAGTAAAATTCTAACACATGAGGACAAATACAAATTTAGCGCTTGTATTTGTCTTTTATTTTTCAAATCATGTGCCAAAACATACTAAAAATAATTATTGGCATTAATTTATGATTGAAACTCAAATGTTTAACAAATTGTTCACTTTACACTTTCAAAAAGTAGGAATTAATCCCAAAAAAGCGTTGTATAATTTGTATCTTTGGCAGACGAAATAAAATTATCTATGAAAGTCCATTTTATCGCCATAGGAGGGAGTGCCATGCACAATTTAGCCATAGCTTTAAAGCAAAAAGGCTACCAAGTTACAGGTTCAGACGATTCACTTTTTGAGCCTTCTAAATCCAGATTAGAAAAATATGGCATTTTGCCACCTGCCATCGGGTGGTTTCCGGAGCGCATTACACCTGATTTGGATGCTGTAATCCTTGGTATGCATGCCCATAGCGATAATCCAGAAATGCTGAGAGCACAGGAATTGGGACTAAAGATTTATTCGTATCCAGAGTTTTTGTACGAGCAATCCAAGGATAAAACACGCGTAGTCATAGGCGGTTCGCACGGAAAAACCACCATTACTTCGATGATTTTGCATGCGTTGCATTATCATGGCAGAGAGGAGGATTATATGGTAGGGGCTCAATTAGAAGGTTTTGAAGTGATGGTGCGCTCGACAGAGGAGAGCGATTTTATGATTATGGAGGGAGATGAATATTTGTCATCTGCGCTCGATCGTCGTTCAAAATTCTTGTTGTATCAGCCCAATGTGGCACTTTTGAGTGGTATAGCGTGGGATCACATCAATGTTTTTCCAACTTTTGAGAATTATGTGGAACAATTCGAGAAATTCGTAGATAGCATCACCAATGGTGGAATCATTGTCTATAATGCAGAGGATCCAAATGTGGTGCGCGTGGTGTTGAAATCTCAAAATCCAATTCGCAAGATTCCGTATAAGACGCCTGCACATTATATCGAGGACGGTATCACCTATTTAGAAACAGCTGAAGGGCCAATTCCTTTAGAAATCTTTGGAAAACATAATTTAAGCAATTTAGAAGGGGCAAGACACATTTGCAATCACTTAGGCATGATGGATGAAGAGTTCTACGAAGCCATTCAAAGCTTTACGGGGGCATCTAAACGCCTTGAACTGGTTAAAAGAAGTAAAGACTATGTGGTGTATAAGGACTACGCGCATTCGCCATCTAAAGTAACTTCTACCACGGCGGCAGTAAAGGAACAATATCCTGACAAAGATCTAGTGGCGTGTCTAGAATTGCACACTTATAGTTCGCTCAATCCTGAATTTTTGGCACAATACAAAGACAGTTTGGCAAAAGCCGAAATCAAAATTGTGTATTATAGCGAAGAGGCTTTGCGCATAAAACGCCGAGAGCCCATAGAGCCTGCATTTATCAAAGAAGCCTTTAATGACAAGAGTATCGAAGTTTTTACAGAGCCAGAAGGGCTTAAAAATTACATCGAAAACTTGCCCAAGGCAGGAAAAGTATTTTTGATGATGAGTAGCGGGAACTACGGAGGGCTTGATTTAAAGGAAATTTAAAAATGAGCAGAAAAAGAAAGCCCTTTTTAAGAGCATTGATTTTCGCATTGATTATGATGGTTTTGATCAATGTGCCGCATGTGTATCGCGAGGGCTGGACGGTTGAAAATATAATTCAGATTATTTTTGTATTCCTTTTTTCGCTCGGCGGAATGTACTTGTTCTTTAAATATGGAGAGAACAAAGATTAAGTATAAGTTTTAATATTTTAATACTTTGATGTTCTTTTTGTGAAAAAAAAGATTAACTTTGAGCAAAACGAAAATTTAATAACACATGAGAACAAAAGTATTTGTATTGTTTACGGCACTTTTTTTAATAGTGTCTTGTGCGCCAAAGATTTATTCAGATCCGCAAGCAAAACAGTTGTCAGAGTCTCATCGCAGTCTTGCTGTTTTGCCTCCTAAAGTTTTTATAGAAGTTAGAAAAAAAGATGATCCCAAGGCGATTCAAGAGCAAGAGAAAAAAGATTCCGATGATTTCCAAAGAGAGATGTGTAGTTGGCTGTTGAAAAGAAAGTCTCAGGGCAAAATAACAACAGAGATTCAAGATGTTCAGACCACGATTTCTAAACTAAAAAAGGCAGGGTATTACAAAGATCCAGAACTGTTTACCGCTCAGGAATTGGCAAAAATATTGGGCGTAGATGCTGTACTAGCTTCTAAGTATTCATTGTCTCGTCCTATGTCTCAGGGGGCAGCCATTGCCGCGGCTGTATTGGTTGGATTTTCAGGAAACACTAACGAGGCTGTGGTAGACTTAAATGTATATGATGGCAAAACCGGTAAAATGATCTGGAGCTACAATCACAAAGCAGGCGGTTCTTTTACCAATTCCAACAGACTGGTGGATGCGCTGATGAGAAATGCAAGCAAAAAAATGCCACACGTGAAAGAGTAATATTTAAAAAAACTTTTTTATAAGATGATGAATCAAGTTCGGCATATAGGTGTTTTTAGTTTTAGTTAAAATTATTATGTTGTGTCCTTCTGGGCTTTGCTCAGAGCCTCTATGTGTAATATTTAATAAAAAAACACCAATTAAGTGCAAAGTAATTCAGAAAAGGCAACTAAGTGCTGTATGCGCTAGTAGATGTAATGCAAACCGGAGTAAGGTAATGCGGGGTGCCTAGGCGAGCTGGAGAGTATGCGTATCAACATCAGCAGCGAGGGAAAGGCTAAAGAGGAAGAAGTAACGGCAGCAAGCATTAAAGGGGCAAAAGTGGTTTTTACCCCAGGCAAAGATTTGAAAAAAATGTTGAATAACCTAACCTGCGAAAAGCTCTAAGCACCGCCCGAAAAAAAAACACGTGTGTTTTTTGGAAAAATGTAGTGTGTTTTTTTAAAAAAGACACGTGTTTTTCGGGAAGCGATAGTTAGGAATTAAAATAATAAAAAAGGGGAAGCCGAAAACCTTATAGAGTAGGCAATTTTTAAAATTTATTTGATATGAAAAAGATTAAATTTTTGAGTTTAGTTTTAGTGGCATTAAGTGCCATTTTATTTACCTCTTGTAGTAAAGATGATGATGGAGGAGGAAAAAATGATCCATATAAGAAATTATATGGAGAGTGGGAGTTATATCAAGAAATTAAAAACAACACAGTTATTGACTACAATAATTGTATCCCCACTTACACTTTTTATGAAGATAATACATATCTTTTTATAGATAAAGAAGACACAGATGAGGGGTGTAAATCGACTGCTGAAAAAGGCACGTTTAAAGCTTCAGAAAAAAGTTTTGTGTTGATAGATGACGATGAGCACGATCCTGTAACTTACGATATCGTAAAATTAGATGATAAATATATGGAAACTATCTTGAGATATAAATCTGGAGGTTTTGATGTAGAGTTGAGAGGTAAATACAGAAAGAAGTAAACTCTTAATATATGTAAGAAAGCCCTTTCTAATATAATCTAGAAAGGGCTTTTACTGTATTATAAAGTACACAATACTTTTTTAGGTATATCTTTTACCCTTGCGCTTGCAAAAAGTTTTGCATTCTTTTTTGCACTTTTTCTTTGTCCAGCAGTTCAATAATCACAGGAATATCTGGGGCATGCAAGCGAAAGGAGTGACATCATGATTTTGCCAAATCCTATTTCGTGCGTGTTTACGAAATCTTGCATCGCATGGTGAATTTCTTCTACATTGTAGTTTTCAATTTTTGAAGCTTTTTTTATGAGATGCTGAATCAAGTTCAGCATCATGACATTGTGTTTTATTTTTTTGCTAAAATCGTTATGATTGTGCCACTCTGAGCTCAACTCAGAGTCTCTGTGTGAAAATTTCAATTAAAAATCTTTCTGCTTGGTGTCAATGATTATAGTTACAGGGCCATCGTTTAAAAGGCTTACCTGCATATCCGCACCAAATTCTCCCGTTTGCACAGGTTTTCCCAGTTTTTGACCCAAAACCGAAATCATTTTTTCATAATACGGAATCGCTAAATCAGGCTTAGCTGCTCGTATATACGACGGGCGGTTTCCCTTCTTGGTTGCTGCATGTAGCGTGAATTGGCTCACGAGCAAAATTTCGCCATCGCAGTCCAAAATAGAACGGTTCATCACACCATTTTCATCGGGAAAAATGCGAAGATTCACGATTTTTTGGCTCAGCCATTCAAACTCTTCTTCGGTCTCCTCCGCCTCAAATCCGATTAAAATCATCAGTCCCAATCCAATTTTCCCGATTAATTGTTCGGCAACTTCTACTTGTGCGTGTTTAACTCTTTGTATGACTACTCTCATTACTTTCTGCGATAAAATTTAAATAACTTTCAAAACGGCTTGGTGCTATTTCTCCAGCTTCCAAAGCCTCTTTCACGGCACATTTAGGCTCGTTGAGGTGCTTGCAATTATGGAATTTGCAATCTTGTTTTAGCTTAAAAAGTTCTGGGAAATAGTTTTGGATTTCATCTTCTTCAAAATCTGCCAAACCAAATTCCTTAATCCCTGGCGTGTCGATAATGTAGCCGCCAAACGGCCAAGCGTACATTTGTGCAAAAGTAGTGGTATGTTGCCCTTTTTGGTTAAAGGTAGATACCGTTTTAGTTTTTAAATTTAATTCAGGATTTAAGGCATTTACCAAGGTAGATTTGCCCACGCCAGAATGTCCCATAAATACGCTCGTTTGGTCTTTGAGCAGGTCTTTTACTTTATTGAGCCCAATGTTTTCGGTAGCAGAAATTTCCAAAACTTGATAGCCAATATCGGTATAGATTTTCTTGAGAGCTTCAAACTCTGGGCGTTCCTCTGGTGTGATTTCGTCTACTTTGTTAAACAAAATTACGGGATGAATGTGATATGCCTCGGCTGTAACCAGAAATCTGTCGATAAAGCCCGTAGAAGTGCGTGGATTTTTGAATGTAGCGAGAATCACTGCTACATCTATGTTTGAGGCGATAATATGTGTTTTCTTAGATAAATTTACCGAGCGCCGAATAATGTAATTATGGCGCTCGTAAATTTTTTCTATAAAAGCAATATTGTCTTTATCTAAGCTAAATTCCACTTCGTCGCCCACCGCAATCGGATTGGTGTGTTTGATGCCTTTAAGCCTGAATTTACCTCTAATTCTTGCCTCAAAAGTTTCGCCCGAATCGGTAGCGATGCTGTACCAGCTTCCCGTGGATTTTATTACGCGTCCTTTCATTGAAATTAGGCTTTTTTATCAGCCATGATTTCGTTTTGCATTTTGATTGATTCTTGGTGCACGGCAGTCAAGAATCGATTAACAAACTCCTCAGACAAGCCAAATTTAGTGGCTTTTTCCAAAATTTGTTCTTGGATCAAGTTCCATCTCTTAGGCTGGAACACGGTAACATTGTGTTCTTTTTTAAGCGTACCGATGGCTTTTGCAATGTCCATACGCTCGTTGATCATTTCAAGAATGCGATTGTCTGCCTCGTCGATTTTATTTCTCAGTTGAGCCAAAGTGGTGTGGAAGTCGGTATCAGCATCGTCTTCTTTTCTCACTTTTAAGCTTTCAAGAATTTCGTTTAATCTTGCTGGCGTAACCTGTTGGCTAGCATCGCTCCACGCTTCGTCTGGTGTGTGGTGTGTTTCGATCATTAAGCCTTGGAAGCCGAAGTTCATCGCTTTTTGAGAAATTTCTTCGATTAAATCTCTGCGTCCTGCAATGTGCGAAGGGTCGCAAATAATCGGCATTTCTGGTAAGCGATTTTTGAAATCAAGTGCAATTTGCCATTGTGGTTGGTTGCGGTATTTAGTCTTTTTATAGTCAGAGAATCCACGGTGGATTACTCCTAAATTCTTGATGCCTTGCCCCGCCAAACGCTCCATGGCACCAATCCATAATTCCAAATCTGGGTTGATTGGATTTTTTACCAAAACCACTTTATCAGTATCGCGCAAAGCTTCTGCAATTTCTTGCACTTGGAAAGGGTTTACCGTAGTTCTAGCCCCAATCCATAACATATCTACATCACACTCAAGTGCCAATTTTGCGTGATTGGCATTAGCGATTTCGGTTCCGATTTTAAAGCCAAATTCCTCACGCACTTTAGCCAGCCAATTGAGCCCGATGGCACCCACTCCCTCGAAGCAATTAGGCTTAGTTCGTGGTTTCCAGATTCCTGCTCTGAAGATTTCTACTTTATCCTTAGGCAATTCTTCAGCAATTTGTAGCATTTGTTTTTCGCTTTCTGCACTACATGGGCCAGCGATTACAAGTGGTTTTTTAAAACTCTCGATCCAGTTGTTAATTTCCATAGGTTTCATTAGTTTATTAAATGGAGGGCAATTTAATCATTTTTTTGCTTTTAAAAGCTTGATTTTTACAAAAAATGAAGTAAAATTTATAAACTAAATTTGATTTTTGCCAAAATTTGAGAAGGTCTTAACTGGTAAACATTTTCGGTGGATGAAAGTGGCGAAGAATACAGCGTTTTGTATTCTTTTAGGTTAAAAATATTATTCCATATAATTTCAAAATCGATTTTGTTTTTTTGTAAGGCAAATTGGTATCTCAAATTTGAGAAAAGATAGGTTTGGTTTCCGCTGAAAAGGCTGTTTTTCACCCATTCGGTTTGGCTGATGATGCTGTGCTGTTTCCATGGCGAAATGATAAATTCTACCCAATGGCTTTGCCCGATGATGGCTTGTTGTTTTTGTCCGCTCCAGCTTGGTTGTGTGCGCGAAAGATTTATGGTGTATTCCGCTTTGAATTGGTCGAAAAACTGCGTCTGTAGCTTGGCTTTTCCCAGTATCGTTTCGCTTTGGCTCCAATCTTTTTTGGCGTTGAAGATTTGTTCAGATTTATGTTCACTCCATTGTCCCGTCATCGAGAGATTGGTCTTGATGTCGCTAAAATATTTGTCAAATCGTAGCGTTATGCTTTGAGATTCAGAGGTGTTATCTTGCTCCGTGGCATCGATAAAAGTCGCACCATTTTTTTCAAGATTTGTGCTATAAATCAAATTGCTTTTGTAGTGCGAACGCTTGTATTTGGCAAAGGCAAAAATGCTTTCAAGCGGATTCTTGTATTCAAGATTAAGCCCATAATTAAATGTTTTGTTTTCGGGCAAAATGCCTGGCATACGCTCAATTCTTCGGTAATTTTTCAGGATATAAGCGTAGTACAAGTCGCCGATGTTGCCCAGCGATTGATCCCAATTTACATAAGCCGAATATTTCCAAAAAGACTTAGCGTCATAGTGCACCGAAAAATAAGGTTCAAATCTTGTTAAATACTTGCGATTGTCTTGCAGCAAAGGCACATCTTCCCATTGCATAAATTGCTGAGTAACGGGCAGCGAAAGGCTAAACAACCATCGGTTTAGCTTGGTTTCCAATCTTGTTTTTGCATAAAAAAGCGAATTTTTCAGTTTTAAATGATTGTAGAAATCATCGGACAAAGGAGCTTGATTGTCCACCGCGATGTCCGTGTTCAATTTTTTGTTTTCAAGGCTAAATCCGAATTTATTGCTAAAATTAAATTTACCCAAACCTTTATTGAACCCCACATAATTGTTGGTATAAAAATGCTTTAAATTTATGTTTTGCGCCAAATATCCGTCTATGGATTGTGGGAATAATTCTTGAAATACGCCAGGTTTTATGCCTAAATTCTGCGGTGCGCTGGCATAAGAAATATTGGAATTTACACTCAAAATTTGCTTACCAATGGTGAACATGGTGCTCAAATCATTGGAAATTCCAAAATTTTTGCTGTTTAGATTTTGATTAAAATTTCCTTGATTGGATTGCAAGAAAACATCTTCGCCGTCCCAATGAGCTTTGTAATTCAATGTATTGTTGAAAAAGTAATTTTGCACATTTTTTTCGATTTTCAAAGTTGAGTTCAGCTCATTGGTAAAAACACGATTTTTCATGTTTTCAAAAACTTTTAAGCCCTGCCCATTATTAAAGTAAAGCGTGCTGGACTCGCCTTCTATCTTCTGAAAATCATTAAAATACGAATTGTTGAATCGTATGGTGTAATCATTCTTAAATTTCTGAATATAATTAAGCGAAACTAAATGTGCATTGTTGTTGTTCCAATACAAGGGCGAGACCGCGGGTGGTGTGGCTTCAGGCAAGCTGAGCCAAGTGTTCTGTTGCGAAGTTGGTGCCACGGCTTCTAGATTCGAGTTGATGAAAACTTGATTTTGTTGTTCTAATTTTTCGCCCGTGTTGGTCGTTTGGTACGAGAGTAAATATTGTCTTTTTCTGGAAAAAAACATGGGGCTTAAGTTAGCTTTCCACAGTAGCGGACTGCCGCCTATGCCTAATTCTGCCGAGCCCGTGTGCGTGAACTTGTTTCTAAGCTTAATGTTTAGTGCTGCTTTGTCCGAAAACACCAAACTATCCAGCATTTTTATAGGCTGGTGGTTCTCCAGTACTTGCACACTCGCTACTTCTTTGTGGGGCAGATTTTGATTAATGATTTTATATTTTCCGTCCACAAGGTCTAAGCCCTCTACATAAAATTTATTGATGGGGGAGCCTTGGTAGAGCACGCGTCCACTTTTTTCTACCTCTATGCCAGGCAATCGTTTTAAGATATCTTCCAGATTTCGGTCTTGGGATTTTGCAAAACTTTTGACATCATAGCTTATCGTGTCGCCTTTTCGGCGAATAGGCGTGGATTTTGCCACAATTTCTTTAAGCTGAATGATTTCGCCCTCTAAAGTGAAATTTTTAGTCTGCGATTGATTTTGGATTTTGGATTTTTTTTCTCCAAAATTCATAGCACTCACTACAATATAAAGTTCCTTGAGCGGAGAATTGGTTTCAATTTGGTATTTTCCATTTTTGTCCGAAAAAGTGTAGGCAATAATCTCCTCATCTTTAGGCGAAACAAGGCTCACGCTTGCCCCGCTTATGGGCGTTGCATTTTCATCGGACAAAGTTCCCTTTATCACACTTTGTGCATGCAATGCCCACGAGCTCAGGACTAAAAAATATAGTAAAAATGCTTTTTTTGTCACCATTTAGGGCTTTGAAATTTAAGATTTATCAATTGGGTTGTAAGGGCGATTATATTTTGGGCTTTCATATTTATTTTTTAAGGCTTTTTTAGCTTTTTCTTCAGAAGTTTTGATTTCCTTGTCGTAGATTCTTTTGAAAATGGCTTGTGGCTTGTTATCCATACCCGTAGCGGTAAAGTGGTGTTCATTCTCGGTGTCATAAACTTCCAAGATTAGCCCTGGTAGTCCATTGAATACATAAGGTCCATACGATAGCGGAATGTCTTTTGCAAACCAAGCCTCCCACTCTCTGCCGCCGTATTGGGTGGTGGCTTTTTGCACCGCATAGCCCAAAATCTCTTTTTGGTCTTTTTGCAATTGCCATTTTAGCGTAGGAGTGGGAATGGTGTATTCCATGCCGGGTAACCCCATAGCATTTTGTATAATAGTTTGTTTGTTTTTCAAATCATTGAACACATTACTATTAAAACCTATTTCATACATAACGGCAAGCATTTTGTTTAAATCGCTTGTATTTGCAGTTCCTTTTTGCGCAAAGGCTTTGCTCAGGGAATCTGATTTTATGATAGCTTCATCGGTAAATTTAGTTAAATCTTTACCTATTTGTAAAACAGTGAGTCCTGTTTTGGTTTTTTCTTTAAGCTCTGGATTGGGCACTCTGGTATAGGTGTAATAAATGTTTTGATTGCTATTGCCTAAAGCAGTTTCGTTACAAGGATCGGCAGGCATATTTACATCGCCTGAAATTACTGGCTGGGCAAAAGAAATTGCCGAAATTAAAAAAGTGCTAAGTAATAATAGTTTTTTCATTTTAGTGAATTTTTTATCTAATCGTAAAGATATAAATAAAAAAAACTAAAAATGTTAAAAATTGAATTTTTTAGTGTTTTTGTGTGGGAATAAATGGTTTTATAGTATTTATTTAGCCGAAAATACTACAAATTCCCATTTTTGTATTTGCCTAAAATCTCAATATCCTCTGCCATGAGTTGAATGATGTCTAGCACCTTGGCAAAACGCTCGTGGTTGTGCACAATTACATCTACATAAAACTCATACTGCCACGGCATATCTACGATAGGCATCGATTGGATTTTGGTCATATTGAATCCATGCACCGCAAATTGCATCAAGATATTGGCAAGGCTTCCCTTTTGGTGCGGGAGCGAAAAGCGTAAAGAAATTTTATTAAAATCTTGATTATCAGGTAATTCTCGGCTTAGCAATACAAAACGCGTGAAGTTGTCTTTGTTACTTTGTATTGCAGGGTTTATAATTTCTAAACCATATAATTCTGCGGCAACTTTTGAGCCAATGGCACCCGCGTGGTGCAAATCTTCGGTTTTGATTTTTTTGGCAGAATTAGCCGTGTCCACATAGTCAATTCTACGGATTTTTGGGTGTTGATTTAGGAAATCTTCGCATTGCAAAAGTGCCATGGAGTGAGAATAAATTTCGCTTAAATCCTCGATTTTCACTCCTGGAATCACCATTAAATGGTGCTCAATGGGCATGTAGAGTTCGCCCACGATTTTTAAATCATTATTCTTGATTAAATTGTAATTGGGCAAAATGCAACCTGCAATAGAGTTCTCGAGTGCTATGAGCCCATAGGTGCATTCACCTTTCACGAGTGCTTCGGCTACGCCTCTAAAGTGGTCTTTGTCCAAGATTTCGTAGCTATCGCCATCAAATAGCATACTCGCTGCTTGATGATGAAAAGAGCCCAAACCTCCTTGTATTGCTATCTTCACGCTGTTTAAATTTTTGGCAAATATCTAAAAAAAATAAAAAACAAGCGGTGTTTTTAGTAGCAAAAAAGGTGATTTGGGCGTTTATTTTAGTGTTTTCTTAATTAATGTTCTAAACCGCAATCACTCAAAAGCTCGACCAATTGGTCTTCGGTCATTTTTTCGGTAGCTTCCTGAGCCTCGTTGTAGGACGAGTATTTTTGTTCTAAAACATTTAAGCCGCACTCGCATCTTTCCTTGGTCTGTTCAGACGGGTCTACTGCGGTGCAAGATTGCATAAACTCTCTGCGGTCTTCATCTGTCCAGCCTTTTTTCTCATTTTTACACGAAATTAAGCTAAGTGCTGCCGCTGCAACGAAAAGTGCTTTTTTCATTTATTTCATTTTTAAATAAGCATTCATCAATCCATTGGTAGAGCTGTCGTGGTCTGTTACGGTATCTCCCGCATTGATTTCCGCTAAGATAGCTTTAGCCAATTGTTTACCAAGTTCTACGCCCCATTGGTCGAAACTAAAGATGTTCCAGATGATACCTTGAACAAAGATTTTTTGCTCATACAAGGCAATCAAGCTACCCAATGTTTTTGGGGTTAATTTTTTATACAAAATGGAATTGGTAGGGCGGTTGCCATCAAATACCTTGTAAGGCAACAAGAATTCGATTTCTTCTTTGGATTTTCCTTCTTTTTCGAGTTCCGCTCTCACTTGTGTTTCGGATTTTCCAAAAGCAAGTGCCTCGGTCTGAGCAAAGAAGTTTGCCAAAAGTTTTTCGTGATGATCGCTCACATTGTTGTTGGAACGAGCCCCTGCGATAAAATCAGCTGGGATTAATTTAGTCCCTTGGTGAATTAATTGATAAAAAGCGTGTTGCCCATTGGTTCCTGCTTCTCCCCAAATGATTGGTCCTGTTTGGTAAGTCACTTTTTGTCCGTTTCGGTCGATAGATTTACCATTACTTTCCATATCGCCTTGTTGCAAATAGGCTGGGAAACGGTGCAAATACTGCTCATAAGGCAAAATTGCATAGCTTTCTGCTCCGTAGAAATTGTTGTACCAAATGCCAATAAGTGCCATCAAAACAGGAATGTTTTGTTTAAATTCAGTGGTTCTGAAATGCTCATCTACTTCGTAAGCACCGAGTAGCAATTCCTCAAATTTTTCGTAGCCCACAGCAAGTGCAATGCTTAAGCCAATCGCGCTCCATAATGAATAACGACCGCCTACCCAGTTCCAGAATTCAAACATGTTTTCTTCTGCAATTCCAAATGCAGTAACATCTTTGGCATTGGTAGAAAGTGCTACGAAATGTTTGGCAATGTCGCTTTGTTTGGCTCCGCTGTCCAAAAACCATTTTTTAGCCGAATTAGCATTGGTCATGGTTTCTTGGGTGGTAAAAGTTTTAGAAGCCACGATAAACAAAGTCGTTTCTGGATTTAGTTTTTTGGTAGTTTCTGCGATGTGTGTGCCGTCTACATTCGATACAAAATGTATGTTTAAATGAGTTTTGTAATGTTTTAACGCCTCGACCACCATCACGGGACCAAGATCCGAACCGCCGATTCCTATGTTTACCACATCTGTAATCGCTTTACCAGTGTAGCCTTTCCATTCGCCAGAAATCACGCGGTGGCTAAAGTCTTTCATTTGAGCTAAAACTTTGCGCACTTGTGGCAATACATTTTCGCCATCGATTAAGACTTCCTCGCCTTGGTTGCGTAGTGCAGTGTGCATCACGGCACGGTCTTCTGTTTGGTTGATGTGCTCTCCCGCAAACATAGAATCTATCGCATCTTGCAATTGGCATTCTTCGGCAAGTTCCACGAGCAAGTCGATTGTTTTTTGATTGATTTGGTTTTTGGAATAGTCAAACAAAAATTCGTTCCATTTTACGCTAAACTCATCAAAGCGTTGAGCGTTTGCTGCGAATAAATCTTTTAAATGAAGGTCTTTGGTCTCTTCGTAATGGGCTTGTAGCTTTTTCCAAGCCTCGGTCTGAGTAGGGTTTATATTTTGCATTTTATTGAATTTTGATTTCTATACAAATTTAGTTATAATTTAAATCGAAAAAAAGCAAAAAGACTAATTTCCGTAGCGAGTAGGCTTGTAGAATCTAAGCATAAAATCGATGTCTTTTTCGCTGAAATCCTTTAAAAATTCGATTTGAGCCGATTTTTTCTCTTTCATTAATTGATAATAGAAATCAAAAAACTCACGAGAATAAGTGTCTGCCATCATCAATTTCATTAGCAAAGTAGGGTTGGCAACATCTTCCTTGAAAGGATTGTCGTCCACCTCCAATTCGGTAGCAAGATTGCTATAAAACTCAAGCCCAAAATTAGGATTAAAGAATAATACCGCATTTTGGATATGCGTGCTGCTCTGGATAGAGTTTAGCAGTGTCGCAATATCTTCGTTATACTTTTCAATTTTTTGTTCGTCAAGCGTATCAAAAAAATCATTGATGAAATCGATTGATTCTTCCGCCGAAAGGATTTTGTAAGGAACGCCACCTGTTTTTTCTAAAAATACCTTTTCTTGTTTTTTGATATTTTTTAAATATTCTTTTTTCTCCTTTTCATCTTGAATGGCTTGGCGTGCCACATAATCGCGTTTGGCATTTTCTACCAAACTCTCGTCATAATTAAAGGCATTGATGATTCCTGTGAGAGAATATTTGCCTTTCCACGGGCTGATGCCTGCATACAAAATTGCATTTTCAGGCATTTTTTTGTAATCCTCAAAATTATCTTTGCTTACCAAAATGGTTTTTCCCGAGCTTAAATGCTCCATTTCCAAATCCTCGCCATTTTCGCCTTTGTAGAGTAAAGCCGCATGCGAGTTCAATCCCATGTTTTTGATGTCTTGCGCTTCCTCTTTTTTGCCATAAAGTACAGCCGCCCACTCGGTGCCTCGTTTAGCCAAAAGCTTGGTCGGGAAGTTCAAGATAAATTTATCTCTATGATTTTTATATAATTTAAAATCTTGCTGATTGCCCGTTTTCAAGGCAGCGGTGCGCATGTAGAGCTCAATCCCTGTGTCTTGGGTGAAAAGGTAACTGCGTGTTAAAATCTTATCGATGAAATAGCGCACTTCGTCCAAGTTTTCGGGATTTTCAAGTTTAAAGAAATCTGCAATTTGCGTGTTTTCTGGTGCGTATTCATACTCTTGGTCAAAGACTTGCCACACATTTTGCGCCAATTCCTTTAATTCTGGACTATACGGATTCACAAAAACATCTTGTTTCTGTAAATTCAAGAAATACCAAACCAAAAATTGAACATCTTGAATGTTGATGTCTCCCTCGGTGTAGTTTTTGGCCACATAAAATGGCAAACTTTTTTTATAAATTTCTTGGTGTAGCGCAATAAAAGCACGGAACAGGCCTACATTTGAAATCACATCTTCGAAATACGAAGTCAAGAAAATTGCCAAATCTTTAAAGCTTTCTCTGTCCAGAAAATGGTCTAGAAAATCTGAAGATTTTTCTAATTTTTCTAATACTTCGTTGGTAATTTCAAGGTAAAATAGTTCTGTGTTGGTTTGTTTGGTGTAAGGCTTGGTTGCCATCCAGTCCTTTATATATGCTTTGCTCATAGTTTAAATTTGATTCTGAAAAACGAATATACTTAAGTTTTTTCTTTTTTGGGTATAAAGAAAGGCAAATTTCAAACCAAAAATAGGGGAGAGGCTAGAGAAACGGTGCGTTGAGAGAGTATTTTGGCTAAAAAATCATTCAAAAAAGGAATTTTTGGAAAACAAAAAAGCCTCTTCGCAAACTGCGAAAAGGCTTCTGTGACCACGGAAGGAGTCGAACCCTCAACCTTCAGAGCCGTAATCTGACGCTCTATCCAATTGAGCTACGTGGCCGATTTGAGTGTGCAAATATACAAATTTTTTGAAACCCAACAAGAATTTAGCCATAAAAAATCCGAAATTTTTATTTTTCGCATCGATTGCGTACCTTTATACACTCATTTAGTGTAAATTTTAAGGCTGAAAAATAGCCAAAATATCATTTTTTTAATCATGAAAAAAACACAAGAATACATTCAGGCAAACAAAGAACGCTTTCTTGAAGAGCTATTTGAATTGCTTAGAATTCCGTCTATCAGTGCCGATTCGGCGTATAAAAAAGATGTTTTAGCCACCGCAGACAAGACTGCCGAGTTTCTGCGTGCTGCTGGCGTGGATAATGTAGAAGTTTGCCCTACCGATGGAAATCCCATTGTGTATGGCGAAAAAATCGTAGATGCTAATTTGCCTACCGTTTTGGTGTATGGGCACTATGATGTGCAGCCACCAGATCCGTTGGATTTATGGGAATCTGAGCCGTTTGAGCCCGTAATCAAGAAAACCGAAGTGCATCCAGAAGGTGCGATTTTTGCGCGTGGCTCTGCCGACGACAAAGGGCAATTCTTTATGCATGTTAAGGCGATAGAAGCTATGATTCAAAACGATGAATTGCCTTGTAATGTGAAATTTATGATTGAAGGCGAGGAAGAAGTGGGCTCAGAGAGCTTGGCTAAATTCATTAAGGTAGAAAAAGAAAGACTTAAAAACGATATTATCCTAATTTCGGATACCAGCATGGTTGCCAAAGATGTGCCGTCGATTTGTGTCGGGCTGCGCGGACTTTGCTATGTGGAAGTAGAAGTGGAAGGAGCTAATCGTGATATGCACTCTGGGGTGTATGGTGGAGCAGTGCCAAATCCGCTGAATGTTTTGTCTAAAATGATTGGGCAATTGCACGACGAAAACGGGAAAATTGCCATCCCAGGGTTTTATGATGAGGTAGAAGAAATCAGTGCCGAAGAGCGTGCCGAAATGGCAAAAGTTCCGTTTGATTTGGAAGACTACAAAAAGCAAATCAAAATTCAGGACATCATGGGAGAAGACGGCTATTCAACAAACGAGCGCACTTCGATTCGCCCAAGCTTGGATGTAAACGGTATGTGGGGTGGCTACATTGGCGAAGGGGCAAAAACTGTGATTCCTGCCAAGGCTTTTGCTAAAATTTCAATGCGTTTGGTGCCTGACCAAAATCCTGAAAAAATCGCAGAATTGTTTAAACAATATTTTGAACAAATCGCACCGAGTTCTGTGCGTGTGAAATGTAATTTCCATCACGGAGGCTGGGCATATGTGTTGCCAATTACCGATAAAGGCTATTTAGCTGCTAAAAAAGCTTTGACCGAAACTTATGGCAAAGAGGCGGTGCCGTTCAGAAGCGGAGGAAGTATTCCGATTGTTGCCCTTTTTGAAAAAGAGCTTGAAAGTAAATCGGTTTTACTTGGTTTTGGATTAAATTCAGATGTAATTCATTCTCCAAATGAAAATTATGGTCTGTTTAATTTCTACAAAGGCATCGAGACCATTCCGTATTTTTATAAATTCTATACCGAAGAAAAATAATAATTTCCCCGAATTTATATTCTAAATGAAAAAAAACGCTTAAATTGAGCCAACAATTTAGGCGTTTTTAATTTTACTCCCATTATGAAAAAATCAATCAGAGATTTTATCGAAATTATGACTTTGGTTTTGGCACTTTATTATGCCAAGGACATCATAGATTATTATCCCATTTTTAGACAAAATCTCGCCGATGGAGTGATTACTTTTGAAGGCTTAGCTTTCTTTCTGCTCGTCGTGGTGCTGATTTATTTCGTCATTCGTAGCCTTAGACTTTTGCTCAAAAAATAGCTTAAATTAGAATTTGTAGCGCACTTGCACCAAGAAATATCGTCCCAAAGTTTCTTTGGTAAAGACATAGGTGTAAAAATCATTGAACCCGTTGCTCACGATAGTTTTGTCGTTGAGCAAATTCCCAGCAATGAAATTGATGTAGGTTTTCTTCGCTGGTTTTATGCGTAGCGACGCGTCCAATCCCTGAAAATCGTTGATGTTTTTGCCATCTTGCCATTGTTTAAAATAGCTATATTCGGTTTTGAACAAAATCTTATCGGTTATGGCAACTGCCGCTTCGGCAAAAGGCGTAAGATTACTAAATTTATTATCTCTGTTTGATAATTTATATTGACTAAAACTTGCATCTGCCCCAAGCGAAATCTCCAATTTTTTGTTCCACTTAAAGGTGTTGTTAATTTTGTAGTTATGGTTTTGCGATTGGGCTTTGTAGCTGATGTTGTTGCTCACCGATTGGTAAGTGCTGTGGCTGTAATTTCCGTTGATTTTTAATGAATAAAGTTTTGAAAATCGTTTAGAGCTAAAGAATCTTGCCGACCAAATCTCGTCGGGGAAATCAGCATTAAAAGCCGTCGAAATTTGGTTTTGTCCGTCGAACACGCCTTTTACTTTAATGCCCTCTTTGATGCGGTTGTAGCCCCCGCCGATGTGTAAATGCATGAAATTAAAAGCATTGTAGTAATTATACCTAAGGTTAATTTTTTGATTCTTCACAATGCCTAGCGAAGGATTGCCTTCATATAAACTAAAGTAACTTTGCACAGCATAGCCAGGCGTCCATTCGTTGATGCTTGGCACTTGGATATCGTTATCATACTCCACGCCTATATCGTTGAAATTATTGATTCGGTATTTAATCTCAAAATGCGGGAGAAAATTCGTTTTAGACAGCTGATTGTTTGGAGCATTTTCAGGCTTATTCTCTGAGTTAAAATAATTAAGCGTAAGCCCCGCTGTGAAAGATAATTTACGATTAAAAAACACTCTTTTGTACGAAGCGTCGGCATAATACTCTTGAAAATTAAAATCCGAATTGCCCAGAATTTTATCATTATTTAAAATTCGTTCATAGCTCTTTAGCTGATTGTTTAAATCTTGCAGCGTATAATTGGCACCCAGTTTTAAACGCAAATTGCTCTTATTGGTAAGCAAATGATTGTAAATGCTTAAAAACTGAAATGTATTGGATTTAAAATTTTTATTTTGGTTTAATTGATACGCCTTATTTTGTGGCATTAAATTAAAAATAGAACCAAACGACGCCGCGCTCGAAGATAAATCTATCGTTGGCGTTTCCTTTTGATAAATGTGCGAAAAGTAAAAGCCAAGATTGTCATCTTGTTTAATTTTTTTGATTAAACTCAATTTTTGGTTCACCACGGCATTGTCGCGCTTGTTTTGGGTGTTTCTAAAAACGCTCGGATTCTCTTCTTGATTAATGAAAGATGAAGTACGCGTATTGTTTTCGGCATTTTGTAGATTAAAATTCACGCGGTATTTAACCAAAAGGTTTTTAGGCGAAATGTATTCTACATTTAACCTTGAAATAAAAGCGAAGATTTTTTGATGATTTTGGTTTAAATCCTTTTGCTCAAAATTAGGATACAATCGTTCGCTGGTAGAATTATATTCCACAGAATTTTGCGTTCCCATGGCAAATCCGCTAATATTCAGATTTTTGTTCGGTTGGTAGCCCAAGTTTCCTGCCGAAAGGAAATTGCGTGTAATGCTCGCATTGTCATCTGTGTTAAACGAAACATTGCCCATTGCATTGCGCAGCGAGGAAGTGCCACCTTCGGAATTAAACTCAGAATTTCCGCCCAAAAATTGAAAATAATCGGACGAGGTGAAAACTTCTTTGCCATAAGTATTGTAGTCGCTGATGAGCGTGGCGTCGGTCTTTTTAGAAAAATAAAAAAGCTTTTCCTGCAAATCCGTGTGCTTGTGCGCATCGCCCCCAATGGTAGCATTCCCAAAAACCAAATTTTTCTTATTTTCTTCGAGCACGATATTTAGCTCAAAATCTTCATCTGCCTGAACGGAATTGGCAAAAGGATTGGATTTAAATTTCTTGTTCAATTGCACTTTGCTCACCGCATCCGATGGTAAATTTTTGGTCACCAATTTCTGATTTCCACCAAAGATTTCGCGTCCTTCTACCTTGATGGATTTCATCTCTTTGCCTTGGTAGTAAATCTTTCCGTCTTCCACCGAAAGCCCTGGCAATTTTTTGAGAATATCTTCTAAATTTTCTTCCGTTCCTGATTTAAAAGAAGCTGCGTCGTATTCTATGGTATCGCCCTTTATGGTGATGGGCTGCACGCCTTGCGCCACGATTTCTTTGAGTCCCACGCTACTTGTCGCCATCGAAATTTTCTCTCTCATAGATTTTTGCAAATCAACTTTCACGATTTTGGATTTATAGTTGAGGTGCTCGATCTCGAGTTCATATTTTTTGCCGCATGGCATATCTAATTTAAACTCCCCATTTTTGTCCGAGAAAGTGTAGCCCGCCGATTGATTTTTTGCGTCAAAAGCAGAAATCGAAGCGTCAATTACAGGAAGACTGAGCGAATCCAGTAATATACCACGATAGGTACAAGTTTGCTCTTGTGCCATTGCCCAAAAGTTACTTAGCAGGACAAAAAATAGGAATGTTTTTTTCATAGAGATGTTGTTAAGTGTAAAAAATCACCGAAAAATACATTTTTCGGTGATTGTAAATGGAGTGTTGTTTTTTTAATTCAATTTATTCAGAATCTACGCCGCCGCCCATCATTTTTTGCACTTTTTCTTGCAGGGCTTTCATTTCGGCTTCAAATTCTTTTTCGGTAACCACTTTGCCTTTGTTTGGCTCTTCAATATTAAGTTCTGTTTCGCTGATGTCGATTTTCACGGCAGTCATCGTTACATCTATACCTTGTTTTGGATTAGACATTTCAGCTTTTAATACCAATCCAGGCAAGCCCGAAAGAATGTTTGGTCCGTCTTTGATATTCAATTTAGGTGCATACCAAACGATGAATTTTTGTCCATCTTTTTCGCCAACCGCCTTGCGCACTTCGTAGCCCAAAACCTGAGATTTTTCGCGTGTAAGCTCCCATTTAATCGTGTTTAAACTATCTTTGATTAAATATTGAGGCAAGCTTGGAACGCTAAATCCCTTTTTGTAGTAGCCTTCTTTTATATTTTTAAAGAAAGGTTCTTTATCTGCCATTTTGATTTGCATGGCAATTATTCCGCCCTGTGTTTGCGAATTATCGATTTTCTCGTCTAAAGAAAATATTGATTTTTGTCCATTGGTTTTCAGTGTGTAATCGACTGTAATGCCCTTTTCTGCTTCGGCTTTTAGCATGGCTTCGGTTTGGGCGCGGTATTGCTCAGGCACGTTTTTTAAAATGGCGGGCAGGTCTATTTTCACAATTGATTGGTAGTGTATTACAAGATTTTCGGTTGTTTCTTGTCCAAAAACAAACAAGAATGCTAGCAAACTGAAGATGGAAAATAATTTTTTCATGATTTTTTTAGTATTTAAAATTTAATTTTTTAGTGTTTTTTTTAGACTTAAGTAGAGCTAAAAATGTTCGAAAAAACCGATTTTTAGCTATTTTTTTGGCTAAAAGTTGTTGGTTTTAGCTATTGTGACAAAAATACGATAAATGTCATCTTATGCAATTTTTTTAACATTTATATCCGTTTAAAATTTTATTTTTTAAAAGTATTTTCAAGTTAGAAAAATAAAACGGATAGAATATAAAATCAATCCATTAGACAAAATGTAGAAGTATTTGATATTTCTATTAACTTTGCAATTATGCAAACGAAAGTGAGAAATCTAATCATGGTGGGCGATCGTGTGCTGATTAAGCCTAGTTCTGCACCCAATAAAACCAAATCTGGATTGTATTTGCCACCAGGTGTGCAAGAGAAAGAGAAAATCCAATCGGGCACCATCGTGGCGGTGGGGCCGGGTTATCCAATCCCGTCTGATGGTATCGACGACGAGTGGAAATCTCAAGAAGAAAGATTGACATATATGCCCTTGCAGGCGCAAGAGGGCGATACGGCTCTTTTTGTGCTTAGCGAAGCCTACGAGATTATGTATCGCGACGAAAAATATTATGTAGTGGCACAAGATGATATCTTGATGCTAGAGCGCGACAACGAATTTTTTGAATAATTTAAAATCATAAATAAAAGACTTTTCATGAAAATATATCCCATAGAATGTGGAAATTTAAAACTAGACGGCGGAGCCATGTTTGGCGTGGTGCCCAAAAGCATTTGGCAAAAGACTAATCCCGCCGATGCCAATAACATGGTGGATATTGCTACGCGTTCGCTTTTGATTGAGCACAACGATCGCTTGGTCTTGATTGATTGCGGAATGGGAGATAAGCAGTCGGAAAAGTTCTTTAGCTATTATTATCTCTGGGGCGATCATTCCGTAGATGCTTCCTTGGCTCAATATGGGTTCCATCGAGATGATATTACCGATGTGTTTTTTACGCATTTGCATTTCGACCATTGCGGTGGAGCCATTAAGCGCGAAGGCGAAAAGCTTGTGCCTGCGTTTAAAAATGCTAAATTCTGGACGAATCAAAAGCACTGGGAGTGGGCAACAAAACCTAATCCTAGGGAAAAGGCATCTTTCTTGCCCGAAAACATTTTTCCAATACAGGAAAGTGGGCAATTAGAGTTTTTTAAGCCTAAAGCCAATAGTTATTTAACGGAAACGCCTTTGGGTTTTGAAGTGATCTGTGTGGATGGGCACACGGAGAAGCAGATGATTCCCGTGATTCATTATCAGGGAAAGACCATTGCTTATGCTGCGGATTTAATCCCTACGGCAGGGCATGTGCCATTGGTGTATGTGCCAGGCTACGACACGCGTCCGCTTTTGACGATGCGCGAAAAAGATATTTTTCTGAAAAAAGCCTTAAAAGATGGTTGGTTTCTTGCCTTTGAGCACGATGTAAACAATCAATTGGCAACACTCAAGGAAACGGAGCGTGGCATCCGTGTAGATGAAATTTTTACCTTCAACGAAGTTTTTCAATAATTCATGAAAAAGTATATTTTCTACATCGCGAGTATTCTACTTTTTGTGCAGTGTGCACAACGCGGAACGCCGAGCGGAGGTCCCAAAGACATTACTCCGCCCAAGCTGGTGCGTGCGGTGCCAGATACGCTAAGCACGAATGTCTCGACTAAATTAAAAGAAATCAATTTGTATTTTGATGAGTTGGTTCAATTAAGAGATTATTCCAAAAACATCATTATTTCGCCACCCGTAGAGCCTGCCCCCACTTTTTTGCCCGCAGGAACGGCTTCGCGCGAAGTGCAAGTGAAATTTAATGATACGCTAAGACCCAATACAACTTATACCATTAATTTTGGAAAATCAATCGTGGATAATAATGAGGGAAATCCGTATTCGTTTTTCACTTATGTTTTTTCTACGGGAAAAACGATTGATTCTTTAACGCTTTCGGGTGAAGTAAAGGATATGATGAGCAATGAGCCGCTCAAAGATATTGTGGTGGCACTTTACGAAGTGGGCAAAAATTATTCGGATTCGGTAGTGTTTAAGGAAAAGCCTTACTACATCGCCAAAGTGGATTCTGCCAATCGCTACGAATTTAAGTATTTAAAAGCAGGGAAATTCCGTTTGGTAGCCTTTGAGGATAAAGTCCCGAATGTGAAAATAGATCTTAAGCAAGAAAAAATGGCTTTTGCCAGTGAAATTATTGATACCCAAACCACTCGCGTAGCACCTACTTTGGCACTTTTTACGCCTGAGCAAGGCTATCGCTACCAAGACGGGAAACAAGAGGGCTACGGGCGAATTAATTTCTATGTAACGGGCAATCCTGAGAAAATGGAAGTAAAGCCCATTTCGCATGATTTGGGCGAGTTGTTGCAAATTCATAGAGAGTATTCCGATACGCTTCAAATGTACTTTAATCCCGAAAAGGCGAATTTTAAAGACAAACGCACGCGTTTGAAGTTTACACTCACGCATGATGCTGTAACGGATTCTATCCCGACGGTGTTGTACGATAATTCGATTAAATACAATTTCAAAGTCTATGGCGGAACTGATGATATGACACCTGCCAAGAAATTGCAAATCGGTGCCGATTACCCGATTGATACTTTTAATACAAAATTCATTTCGGTTAAAAAAGACAGCGTTGCTTTAGATTTTACAGTTCAAAAAATAAATTATAGAAAATTACAAATCGATTTCCCGATTCAGTGGGAGAGCAAATACCAAGTGGAATTATTGCCAGGAGCCATCACCAATTGGTTTGGCAAGGAAAATGATACCGTTGCCATTGATTTCGGAACCAAGCGTGAGCGTGATTATGGAAATTTGGAGTTGATTCTGCAAAACAAGCCAGATTCGCCATTTTGGCTAAAATTATTTGACTCGTCTAACAAGGAGATTTACTCAATTTACACCACCGATTCTAAGTTTGATTTTAAATTTCTTCCGCCTAAAAAATACCATTTCCAAATTTGGGTAGATGAAAACAAAAATAAACGATACGATACGGGAAATATTTTAGAAAACAGACAACCAGAACCTGTGTACATCTATCCAGATCCTATTAATGTAAAAGCCTTTTGGGATGTGAAGGAAACTTGGGTTCTACCTAAAAAAGAATAAAAAAATGAAGAAAATTTTAGTTGCAATTGTTGTAGTGTTGATCGCTATACAATTAATTCCAGTAGATTTATCAAATCCTGCCAGTGTGCCAGAAGATGATTTTTTCTACATCAATGAGGCACCTGCCGAGGTACAAAGTTTAGTGCATTCGGCGTGTTATGATTGCCATTCAAACGAGACAGTGTATCCGTGGTATGCGAAAATAGCACCCGTTAATTTTTGGCTAAAAAATCATATTAATGAAGGGCGTGAGGAGCTCAACTTTAGCAATTGGGCGCGTTATGTAGCTCTCAATAAAGCCAATAAAAAGCTAGATGAATGTGCCGAGAAAACTCAGAACAAGAAAATGCCGCTAAGCAGCTACACTTGGTTGCACGAAGAGGCAAGACTTACCGATGCGCAGCGAGCTGCCTTGGTAAAATACTTTTCGGATTTAATGAAAAAACAAAATTAAATAAAAAAAAGCCGTTCCATCTGGAACGGCTTTTTTTATGACTAAGCTTTTACTTTTAAAACTTTTAAATCTTTGCCTTTGAGCTCGTATTTGCCGAGAGCTGCAGGAATTAAAATCGTTTCGCCTAGCTGAATACTTATTTCTCCATCTGGGTAAACAATCGTTCCTTTGCCCTCCACGCACATCAAAACATCGTAAGAGCCTGCTGTGTCGAGCGAAATGCTATCAGTAATGTTTAAGAAAACAGTTTGGAAAAATTCACTTTCGATGACAGGGTTTAAGCTATTTTCAGCTTTGCCATAATCAAGTTTAAAATCATCTTTAAAAGTGTAATCCGTTACTTCAATTGATTGCGGAATATGCAATTCGCGGTCGGTGCGTCCCCAGTCATAAATACGATAAGTTACATCAGAAGTTTGCTGAATTTCGGCAACAATAAGCCCGCCACCCAAGGCGTGAATGCTCCCCGCAGGCACAAAATAAAATTCCCCTTTTTTAGGCTTATATACTTTTAAATAATCCTTGATGTTCCCCGCTTTGTAAGCTTCAATTAGCTCTTCTTTCGGGTACTCTTCTTTCCAGCCGAGGTAGATTTCTGCCTTGTCGGTAGCATCTACAATATACCACATTTCGGTTTTTCCGTGGCTGTTTTCCATTTTTTGCGCTAGCTCTTCGTTCGGGTGCACTTGGATAGAAAGTGGCACATTGGCGTCCAAAAATTTAATCAAAATCGGAAATTCCTTGGCGTCTGCTTTCCCGATGAGCTCTTTGGGAAATTTCAAGATTAAATCTCTCAAGTTTTCGCCTTGGTATTCGCCATTAGCAACAACAGAAACATTGCCTTGCACATCAGAGATTTCCCAAGACTCGCCTAAGTTTTTAGAATCAGATTTTTTGTCGAGTGCGCGTTGCATTGCTTCGCCACCCCATACTTTGTCCATCAAAATGGGTTCAAATTTGATCGGATATAGTTTCATAAATGCGTGTTTGAATTTTTGTTACTCAAATGTAGGGAGATTTTTTGGCTTTTGGGAGAAAAACTGCACTTATTTTTATCATAACTAAAGGAATTTGGCTTTTAATTGAATAAGGAGGCATGCCCACTTTAAGCAATGAAAAAAATGGAATTTTGGGTATTTTTTGGTTTTAAGGCTAAAGGTTTAAAACAAAAAAAGCGTTGAAAAAATCAACGCTTTTTGAATTGGTGGGATTTGAGGGATTCGAACCCCCGACCCCCTGCTTGTAAGGCAGGTGCTCTAAACCAACTGAGCTAAAATCCCAAAGATTTTAAATTGAAAACAGAGTTCGTTTCTCAATCGGATTGCAAATATACATCACTTTTTTATTTCTCCAAATTTTATTGATGAATTTAATGACAAAAAATCGTAAAAAATGGAATTTTGGGCATTTTTTTGGTTTTAAGGCTAAAGGTTTAAAACAAAAAAAGCGTTGAAAAAATCAACGCTTTTGAATTGGTGGGATTTGAGGGATTCGAACCCCCGACCCCCTGCTTGTAAGGCAGGTGCTCTAAACCAACTGAGCTAAAATCCCAAAGATTTTAAATTGAAAACAGAGTTCGTTTCTCAATCGGACTGCAAATATACATCGCTTTTTTAATTCTGCAAAAATTTTGTGTAATTTTTTCTTGAGGCACATTCAAAACACAAATGCAACGCTTAAATAATTTAAAACTAAAAGCGTATGCAAAGAGAAGAAATCAGACCTTTTTTGGTAGTACAGAAGTTTGTACCCATTCCCGTAAATCATTTAGAACCTAAGCAGTACATATATGAATATGGTATTGTAGTACAGGTGTTGAAACAAGAAAATAATATTGAGGTATTATTTTCTGGTCGTTCGTGGATAACTTTTAAACCTAAGGATATTTTATATCATCGTGTGGCTGTGAAAAAAGAAGAAACCGATTTTTTTATAGAAAGCCGATAGGCTTTTGAGTGGGCTCGTCTCAAGTATCGGTAAAATCTAACGGCAAAAATCCCTGTAAATGCGACAATATCAAGAGGTTAATAATTATTATTTGTGTGAAAAGGTTCAGCTTAGACCTACTAGCCTATTGCATTATAGTTATGTGATGGACTTACGAAATTACGAAGTAGGCTATGCTCCTACTTTACGCCAAAATCTAAACAAGGAAAAAACAGAATTAGATGAGTTAAACGCACTAGATGATATTTCAGAGTTTGGTTCAATTGTTAAATATGCTGAAAAGTGTGTTGAGTTGTATAAGGAGAAACAACAAGAAGTGTATAATGAGAAAGGGCATGTTTTAAAGGATTTAGGAACGCTCTCGGATACTCAAGTAAGGAATATAAAGAAGTATGCTATTTTATTTGCTGACGCAACGAAATCAAACAAGGACAAATATTTATCTTTTGTAACCTTGACCTTGCCCAGTGCCCAAAAGCACCATGATAGAGTGTTGCGTAAAATACTTGCTAAGTATCTTGACCATTTAAAAAAGGTCTATGGTTTAAAAAATTATCTCTGGAAAGCGGAGACGCAGAAGAATGGAAATATTCATTTTCATGTTTTGATTGATACGCAAATCCCTCGTGAGGATATTCAGCGCATATGGAACCAGTATATAAATAAATATGGTTATGTTGATAGATATTCTGAAAAGATGAACCGCTTAACGGCTAAAGAATATATGGCTAAGTATTCAAAAAATTATAAATCAGAAAAAGACTGCATACTAGCTTACCAGCGTAATAAAAAAATGGGTTGGAGCAATCCCCCAAGTACTAAAATTGAAACGCCAAAGAGTAAACGAAATATAGTTGCGTATGTGGTGAAATATCTATTAAAGCAAGAAGAAAATAAACGCCCAGTAATTGGTGCGGTGTGGGGCGCATCAAATAAGGTAAAAAAACTCAATTATTTAAATTTTGAAGTTAGCAGTTATTTAGAGGAGTTAAACCACTTGCGGGGAAAATTGGAGTATGTGCCTACTGCTATTCAATTTGTAGAGTTGTATAAAGGTAAAGTATATCAGATGATCCGCAAGGGATATAAAAAATTAAACGAGCATTTAAAAATTTATAATAAAGCCATAAGACAGTTATTAGATACCGATTTGAGTATAAATTTAGACCAGTTAATCCAATTAATTTATGAAAAACAATACACAGAACTTGCAAATAATTAGTGCTAAGGAGCTAGCTAATTATTTAGGCGTAAGCTATTCCACTGCACGCATGATAAAAAAAGATATTTTAAGCCACTATAAAAAGAAATATCTAACGCTAAAGCTCGTAAAAAAATATTTTGATGATTAGTGTCAAAAATTGGTATAAATCGCTTAAAAGTGGTAAAAATCGCTAGATTTTAAAAAGTGCTTTTGCATGCTTAATATCTTTGTTTCAGAAATTTAAAATAAGATATAAAAATGAGAGTAACATTAGCAAAAGCAACCGAGGTGCTGGAAGTTAAGGAAAGTGCAGCGGGTTTGATTTTAAAAGGTAATTCAAGTACCGATTTCGGACAGGTGCAAATTGAGTCTTACCTAGTAGATGAAACCTTTACTAAAAAGGTTTTGGTGCCAAAGATGAGCGTTAAGCTATTTACAGAATTGTTGGGCGTTCATTTTGTTAAATTGCAAACAACAATTGGTAGCGACAAAGTAGCGGTAATTCCTTTTTCTAAATCTGGAAGTTTGCCATTAGGTGACAAAACTTACATTGAGTTCCATGTATCGGGTGGACAAGCACAGAATGTAACTGCAGAAACATTTGAGGCTATTGGAAGTGCAGAGCCTATTTATGTGCAACAAGTGAAGCTTGACCAAAATATATCTGTAAAGGATGTTGATGTATTAGCATTTGATTATTTGGTAGCTGAAAAGACACCAAATGAATTGCAAGTTATCAATGCACAGGGCAAAACAAGGATTTCGCAACTACAACTTGATTATGCAAAAAATGCAAGGATTGATGAGTTATCGAAATTACCTGCATTGGATTTAACAGGCTTATACACCTTAGCAGTGTATAAAAATGTAGGAGAAGAATTTACATTCTATTTGTTAGACGCAAAATAATATTGAAATGATTGGAGCAGTAACAGCGGTAAGTAGTTTAATTGGAAGTGTGGGGGGCGGTAACGCCTCCGGCTCCTCTCTTGGTCAATTTGGAGGAAAGATAGTAGGCGGTGTATTAAGTAAGATAACTGGGGGGTTAGATAGCGTTTTGGCAAACGGCTTTGATTTGCATTGTTGGGGCTCGAGCTGGTCGCCTAGTAGAGCGATGAAAGAAGGAACCACAATCGTTGAATGGATTATTGAACAATCTGGGTTTACTAAGGTAGCCAGTGCTGACAATTTTAATAAGGCGTTACTTTATTTAAAAGTCTGCGCTTCTGGTTTTCCATGGGGAAAGGATTGTACGAGAAAAGGAACTGAAGCATTGGCGGCTATGATAACTGAGGCTTACGGGAGATTGCTTAAGGAGTATCAGACTAAGTTTGCCTATGTTGGTGATAAAGAATATCCAAAAGGAACTGATGTAAACTTAAATTTCCCATTCCGTGACACTTCAAGAGGGGATGCCGTGAGTAAGGAAGTTTTGCGCGTGCCATTCTTTAGAGAAAAAACAGATGCTGAAAGACAAGCAGATAGCCAAGCAGGTTCATCGGATTACAGACCTAGTAAGGATCAAACACTTAAAACAGGAATGCCTACAGAAGGTGCGTATCCTGCGGTAACAGACGGGGAGGTATATGGAAAAGCTACTGGACATGTTGGGCGAAATGACAATAACATTTTGTATTTATTACTAGGAGGGGCATTGATTTATTTATTAACAAAGAAAAAATAACATTTAAAAACAAAATAAAGATGAAAGAATTAATAACAAAAGTTGATAGTTTTTTACTAAAGCCATTAAGTGGTAATGGTGCAGGGACAAGTATTGCGACCTTTTTGGTTTTAGGATTGGGAGCAGTGATTTTATCCGTGTACATGGGCTGGATTAAAATCAAAGGAAAAAGAAGAGGCTGGTAATTATTAACTAAAAAAGTATAGAAATGGCGTATAATAATGGATATAGTAATGGTTGGGGTGGAAATCCCAACCCTAATTTTAACCGAGGTTATGACCGAGGTTATAATAATCAGAGACAACCTAAAAAACATTCTGGGGCTAAAGCTGGACAATCCAAGAATGGAAGGTTTTATGTTACGGCTTGGAATTATTCAAAGCAAAGAGGTATGATAACTGTTAAAGCATTTGAAAACTCTAAGAGTGTGCGTTCAGAGTCTCCAAACACTGGAAATAGATTTATAACTATGATGTTTGAGGCTTTCTATAAAAAGACTGGCGCAAAGGTTTTAGAAATAGCAAGTTTCAATGTGAATACTGGAAAAGTGTATTTGCAAAAGCTGGGAATGGTAATTTCAACTAAAGCACCTAATGGTGGATATTTCGGACAAATTAAAACTAGATAAGTTATGTTTAAACAATTGAAAGGATTATTTAAATCATTGCCGTTGTTATTGAAGTATGTACAATGTGCAAAAATATGTTTGCATCATGCGCACGAGGCAAAAAAAGAGATAGATACACTCTTTGATGATGTGGAGGGTAATGAACCTGAGTATCTTCAGAATGAGGATCCAGATAAGGAGCATTTGTGGTAATTTGATTTGTTGAGATGAGGATGTTAAGTAGTGTTGTAATGGCGGTTATATACATTGGAATGATTATGCTTTCTGATGTCTTAAAGGACCAAATAAAAGAAACATTTAAGTAATGAAGTTTTTGAGTGATTTAACAAATGTATTAAAGCTATTGGGGGTTGCTCTGGTAGCTTTAATCATATGGATGGCATTTAAGGGATTTCAAAAGACTGTGCTTTTGGGCAAAGACGGCATACCTGATAAAATTTCGGAGGCTTTTAGACAAAAGACATCTAAAGAGCAATTTCGTATTTATTTAGATTATTGGGCGGTGCGTGCTAAATGGTTCTTTTTTGGAAGTTATCCAAAGCTAAGTAATGAGCAGGTAAAGCAGTTAAGAAATGAAAACAAGAATTTAGGAAGTTTTGTCGGTAGATTTTTTCAAGAACAACAAAAGTTATTGGAAAAATACGATTTGCAAAAAGAAAATAGATACCAACATTAATGAGAAAAAATAGAGATAAAAAAATGACATATTTACAAGCGTTGGGCTGGCTGGTAGGCGGATGGAGTGCCTATAAATTATATGAAAGTGTGGCTAAGCCAAAGGGAAAAGTTGAGTTTGGGGAATTGGAACTAGTGAGGGTGCATGATAGCTCGGATAAGTTTTATGAGTTGTCTATGTCTGAACTTGAGCAAAATAAATTATTAGGGCTATTGAGAACCAAATTATCACTAGCAGGTATTAAAATTGGGAAATATAAAGACTGGTGCGAATACATGTTTTTGTTGTTGTGCCAGTATGTGAAAGATGGCAAAATGCTAAAGAAACAAGCCATTTATTTATTTGCTAGTGCATTGCATGAGCAGGATAATTTTACATTATTTCGTGAGAGGTATAATAATGTTACTGCAAGTGAGTTGAGAAAGCACAAAGGAAAGGCTTTACAGGATTTGAAAAATTACATTGAGGATTGTAAACAAAAAGGCTTAAATGCTGATTTATGTGTGTATTTTGAGCGTAATTATGGTTCTTCTTCTTGGTCTATTGATATACCTAAAGCAAAAGGTTTAGGAAATGTAAATATAGGTGATGGAGGTAAATACTATGGTCGAGGATATATGCAACTTACTGGGCGTGTATCTTATGAGCGCATAAGTGAATGGTCTGGAATTGATTTTGTGTCTAATCCAGATGCTTTGATTAATTACAAGTATTTAATGGCTAAATATACAGTTCATTTAGCTATGGGCTGGATTAAAGTTAGGCATTTGGGGATTACTGGTGTAATATTGCCACAATTTATAAATGAGAATGTAACAAACTATTATAAGGCTAGAAGAACAATAAACGCAATAGACCCAAAACAGCAGGCTGTAATATTGCCATTAGTTTCAAAAGTTGAAAAAATATTTAATACAATACTATGACACAGCGAGAAAAAAGAAAAATTAAGTTTTGGTTATTCATCTTTTTAGTAATCTTTATTTTGTTTTGGTTTACTGAGAAGAAAAGTATAAAGGAAAAGATAACTACTGGAGATGGTTCTGTAATTCCGCTGGATTTAGAAAAGTTGAAAGCTCCAGCACCAATCTTGCCAAAAGTAGACAAGCCCAAATTTGATAGCGTATTTGCCAAAGGCGGTTCTGCAGTGATAAATGAAAAGGCATTTAATCAAAAGGTGGAAAATATGATGCAGGCTCAAAAGCAAAAGGGAAAAATACCAGTAAAAAGTGATGTGGTTAAAAAACTGCAGGAGCAGGAAGAAGAAACAGCATGCACACATTGTGGTGATTTGAAACCTTTAGATTTACCGCCAAAGAGAGTTGGTGAGTTTGGTCCTGGTGATTTAGATTTGACACCAGTTAGACAAGATGAGGATTTGAGAAAAGTTTTTAGAGATGAGGAACCACAAAAAACACCAATAATTGATAAAGAATGGCAGGATAATGTAAGGAAGTTGGGAGTTGGGTTTGATTATGAAAAATTAAATCTAAGAGATATGGCGGGTTTTGATTCAAAAATTTATTAATAAAAAAAGGGACAAATGACAAATTTTGTAGATAGAACAAAGATTTATTCGATTTTAGGATTTACGGGGGCGGTCTCATTTGATGAGCTAAAACCGCTTCTAGCAAGTTTATTGGCTATTGTGCTTGATTTTGCGTATAGCTTTGCAAAAAAGAAAATTAAAGATTTAAAAGATAAAAAAGATGAGTGATTGTGTGATAGTTATTGATAATAGAAAGTTTAGGAGTGAGCTTTTGTGTCGAGAGGTTTCTACAATTGATTTATCGGATAATTGTTATTATCAAGTAGGTCCATATTTTTATACCGCTAATGCATTTAAGCGTTATTTGATTGACAAGTCTGATTATGTTATTTATAAAAGGTTGATACCATTGGACGGAGAACCTGTGAAAGATTTACCAAATTTTATAGATGGATATGATTCAAATTCAGCGATTTTGTTAAGTTATAATGTTGGAACTTTTTATGATGGTTTTGTTGTAACGAAGAATAAAAACGGATATCACTTTAGAAATAGTACTAGTAAATTTGTTGGGGTCTATCTTGATGTATCGGACGCGTATAGTCATGCAGTTTGCGAATTAGAGCCAGGACAAGAGTATCATTATGCAGGTACTGGACCTTTCCTGTTGTATGACGCAGAAGAGGAGATTAAAGGTGTTGAGTAATGAGCCATAAAAATGATTATTCGTGTATAGTTTTCGGAGCCTTTGGAGTGTTCAAAATGCAATATGTGCACGATTTATACAGGTTCAGCAAGTGGCTTGATAGTTCCAAGTTTAGAGATTGGAAATATTTTAATGTGTATGACCGTAGGACTGGGGAGTATTTAAGACGCTTCTACAATGGAAACTATATACCAAGATTTTTAAATTAATTTGTTTGTTTTGAATAATGAGAGAGACTGCACCTTTGTTGGTGTGGTTTCTTTTTTTTTTATCTTTTTGCTTTGCACTATTTGGCATTTGTTTTGATAATGGTATTAACATATTTAAAAATCACTTAAAATCATGAAAAAAATATTACTATCATTTGGATTATGTTTAGCCGTAACCGCTGGATATGCACAAAGCAAGGAGGCAAAAAAAGAAATAAGAAAGTACTACACTGAAAAACAGATTAAGTACATTGAAAAAGAGTTAAAAGAATATATAAGTAATTGTGATGATATTTTGAATTTATCTAATTCTTTAGATGAGAAACTTTTTAAGAATAAAGGGCATTTGATTGCTTATTTTGATTTTTTTATTAATCCACTTTATGATGATTTTTGTACGAAGGGTGAGGTTTATGGATATGGTTTGAAGATAAGTAGATTAATAAATGGTGAGTGATGGCACGGAGATTTAAACATTTAGATTTGTGTGAAAGGGCTAAAATAGAGGCGTATTTAACGGCTGGTTGGTCTATCTCTAAAATAGCCCGTGAACTGAAAAGGGATAAATCTACGATAAGCCGTGAAGTGAGGAGGAACCGAACGAAGAAAGGAAAGTATAAAGCAAAGACTGCACAGACGCTCTATTCTGAAAAGAAAGAGCGTTTTTTGCGTTATAGACGCTTTACAAAAGACATTGAGAAAAGAGTAAGACAATTTTTGTATAAAAGATATTCGCCCCTGCAGATTGTGGGGTATTGCAAAAAAATGGGGTTTGCTATGGTTTCAGTGGAAAGAATTTACCAATATATAAGGGCTGATAAATTGAAAGGTGGTAAATTATATAAATATTGCAGGCACGCTTTGAAAAAGAGAAAGGCACAGGTTTCTAAAATTGTTGGAAAGATAAAGAACCGCACTAGTATAGAAGAACGCCCGCAGGTTGTGAATGAGCGTAAGGAGTTCGGACACTGGGAGGGTGATTTAGTAGAGGGCAAAAATCATAAGGGTTATTTGCTGACACTTACGGAAAGAGTATCAAGGTTTTTGTTTGTAAAGTATATACCAAATAAAACAGCTGATGTGGTCGCTCGTGCTATTATTGATGTGTTACTTCCTTATAAAAAAGTGGTCAAATCAATAACCGTGGATAATGGTTTAGAGTTTTCAAATCATGAGATAGTGGCAAAGAAATTGCAATCAAAGATTTATTTTACAAATCCATACTCTAGTTGGCAAAAGGGACAAATTGAGCATATGAACAAACTTGTTAGACAATATGTAAAAAAAGGTTCGGCAATTACAAAAAGTACCGCTAATAATCTGAAATCGGTGCAAAAAGAGATAAACGATAGACCGTTTAAAGTGTTAAAGTTTTGCAAGCCTCGTGATGTTTTTTATACATTTGTGGAAAATGTTGCATTTAGTGCTTGAATCTAGCTAATCATCTAAATTTAAGCTCAAAAAAACACCCAAAAATCGGTTTTTAGTTATAATTAAAAAACCGAACCGACCGCTTTTAATCATAAAATCCCATTTGAAAGGTTTTTTCAGGATTAAAAGACAATGCATCGCGAAATCTTTAAACTTGGCTAAATTTCAATCTTTAAACATTAAATTATCGTATATTTGTAGCTTTAAGCAAATTATTGAAATGAAAAACTTTATACAAGAATTGCAATGGCGTGGCATGATCCAAGATATGATGCCCGAGACTGAAGAACATTTAATGGAAGAAATGCGTTCGGCGTATGTGGGAATCGACCCAACGGCTGATTCGCTACACATAGGGCATTTAGTAAGTATCATGATGCTTAAACATTTTCAAGCTTGTGGGCACAAGCCGTATGCACTACTTGGAGGGGCTACGGGAATGATTGGAGACCCATCTGGGAAATCTGCCGAGAGAAACTTGCTTGATGAGGAAACTTTAGCTACAAACATCCGAGGGATTCGTTCGCAATTGGAGCGTTTTCTAGATTTTAATACAAATGAAGCAAATGGTGCCGAGCTTGTAAATAACTACGACTGGATGAAGGATTTTTCTTTCATCGCGTTTGCAAGAGATATCGGGAAACACATCACCGTGAATTATATGATGGCTAAGGATTCGGTGAAGAAAAGATTTGATCCTAATGAGAATACGGAAGGAATGTCTTTTACTGAATTTACTTACCAATTGATCCAAGGCTACGATTTCTTGCACTTGTTCCAAGAAAATAATTGTACGCTACAAATGGGGGGCTCAGACCAATGGGGAAACATCACCACTGGAACGGAGATGATTCGCCGCATAGGGAAAGGAAAAGCCTATGCACTCACTTGCCCGCTTATTACCAAAGCTGATGGGACTAAATTTGGAAAAACCGAAGGTGGAAACATTTGGCTAGATGCTGAACGCACTTCGCCATACAAATTCTACCAATATTGGCTAAACACTTCTGATGAAGATGCGGAGCGATACATCAAAATCTTTACAATGCTCACTGAGCAAGAGGTGAAAAATTTGGTTGCCGCACACAAAGAGGCTCCACACCTAAGACAATTGCAACGCAAATTGGCAGAGGAAGTGACTACAATGGTTCATTCAAAAGAGGAATTGGACAAAGCGGTACAAGCGTCTGAAATTCTTTTTGGAAAAGCTACTTCTGAAAATCTAAGAAAATTGGACGAAAAAACATTTTTGGACATTTTTGATGGAGTGCCACAAGCGGAAATTACCCAAGCTGATTTAAACGAAGATTTATTAGAAATCCTTTCTACCAAGACGGAGTTTATGAAATCTAAAGGAGAGGCTCGCCGTGCACTTCAACAAAACTCCATTGCTGTGAACAAAGATAAAATCGGGGAAGATTACAAATTATCTGAAAACGATTTAATCAGCGGAAAATACATTTTATTACAAAAAGGTAAAAAGAATTATTTCGTAGTCATCGTGAAATAATCTTTTCGCTACAACATATAGAAAAAGGGCAAAATCAAATTTTGCCCTTTTTTATTTACCTTTATTTCACAAAAAAATCGCTCTCAATTTGAGAGCGATTCTTATAACAAATTAAAAATTATATTATGAAAAGATTATTCATCCATAGCAGCAACGCCAGGAAGTTTAATTCCCTCAAGGCTTTCTAGCATAGCTCCACCTCCTGTAGAAACATAGCTCACTTTGTCTTGGTAACCGAATTGCTTAACAGCCGCAACGCTATCACCACCACCTACAAGTGAGAAAGCTCCTTTTTTAGTCGCCTCTTCGATGGCATCACCAATCGCACGAGTACCTTTTGAGAAGTTTTCAAATTCAAAAACACCTACTGGACCATTCCACAAAATAGTTTTTGAATCTTTGATAACATCAGAGAATATTTTCACAGTTTCTGGTCCGATGTCTAAACCTTCCCATCCATCAGGAATCTCACCTCTTTTCACTACTTGAGTAGCCGCTCCGTTATTGAAATCATCTGCCGCCACAGTGTCCACTGGCAAGTAAACCTCTACATTGTTTTCTTTCGCTCTTTTAAGAATATCTAAAGCTAAATCAAGCTTATCATCTTCCACGATAGAGTCTCCTACTTTTCCTCCTTGTGCTTTTGAGAAAGTATAAGACATACCACCTCCGATGATTAAGTTATCTACTTTAGGCAAAATATTGTCGATGATTGTAATTTTTGAAGAAACTTTAGAACCACCTAAAATTGCAGTTACAGGCTTCTCTCCGCTTTTCAATACTTTATCAATTGCCTCTAGCTCTTTTTGCATCAAGAAACCGAAGCATTTGTGATCTTTGTCAAAGAAATGAGCGATCACTGCAGTAGAAGCGTGCTTTCTGTGCGCAGTACCAAATGCATCGTTGATGTAGAAATCTCCCAACTCAGCCAATTGCTGTGCAAAAGTCTCATCTCCTTGCTCTTCTTCTTCTCTGAAACGAACATTCTCTAGCAATAGAACACTTCCAGGTTTCAAGTTTTTAGCTTTTTCTTGTGCATCTTCGCCCACAACATCATCTGCCACTTCCACCATCACACCAATGATATCTGAAATCTTACCAGCGATGTGCTTTAGAGAAAACTCATCTTTTTTCTGTCCTTTCGGGCGACCAAGGTGAGTCATTAAAATTGCAGCCCCTCCATCATCTAAAATTTTTAGAATAGTAGGTTTTGCAGCTTCGATACGCGTAGTATCTGTTACATTTAAATCTTTATCTTGTGGCACGTTAAAATCAACACGCACCAAAACTTTTTTGTCTTTAAAATTAAAGTCGTTAAGTGTTTTCATATTCAAAAAATAATTATCTACAAAGATAATCAATGATTTTTAAAAATTAGAACAAACTCAGGATTTTCTTCGATTAAAAAAATCTCAAAAAAGAGCAAACTACAACCCACTGAAAAACAAAACCATACAAACCAAACTCAAAAAAATTTCAATTTTAAGCAAAATTTTTTGCCTAAAAATTTGGAGAGAAACAAAAAGTGCGTATATTTGCAATCCAATTACGAGCGGTGCCTTAGCTCAGTTGGTAGAGCAAAGGACTGAAAATCCTTGTGTCCCTGGTTCGATTCCTGGAGGCACCACCACTCAGAAGCCTTTTAATCAATGATTAAAAGGCTTTCTTGTTTAAATGTGATTTAAGAATATTTGATGAAACAAAAAAACCGTTGAATTTATATTTTCAACGGTTTTTATAGTTTTTTTAGCCTAACAAAAACTTCATTAGCTCTGGGCTTTCTTTTTGGAGCTTTTCTCGCCACAATTCGGGAGAAAAATGCGAAGATGGATGTTTTATGCAAAACAATTTCGTTTGTAAATTACCGAGCTTTAATTCTGCTTTTTTGAATTTTGCACCATTAATTAAATTTACTTCATCCCACGCAAGTTTGCGTTCAACATTGCATTTTTGAGTCATCTTATCTAATCTTTCCGCTGCTGAATTTCCTAGAAATAAGCAATAATCAGGTTTTAACACCTGAACTAAACGGAAGAAAACCACCCAAGCCTCATCAAAATCCGAATTTGAAGGACGAATATCGAGCGAACTCATCGGGCGTTGCACAAAATTGTAAAAAGCGATTTTGTCCCATAACTTTTGCGGATTTGTCGCCTTGAGCATATTGTTTACATTATTAAATATCGGAGACTTGGTTTTATAATTCCTATTCCCAGCACCTAATTCGTTTGCAATCATTCTCGTGTAAATCACTTTTTCGTGATTATTGTTTTCACTTTCATCTAGATAATGACTTTCTCCCACCAAAAGCACTTTTGGTTTGCTTACATTATATTTTTCGCCCACAAAAGGCAACCATCTTAAGCCTTCAATATTTTTGAATGCATTATCGTAGCTTGTGTCCATTTTAATTTCGCTCATAATAAATATCTTTCGTTAAGAAATACTTTTAAAATTTGGATTTTGGTTTAATTCCTTCAAAATATTTTCTTCAAAATTTTTGGGATCAATGGCACGCGTCCCCTTTAAATGCAAATTAACTTTAAAACCTTCTCTCAAAGCATCTTGCACAGAATAAAACACACAATAATCTGCCGCCAAGCCCACGACATCTATCTCCTTAACGCCTTTAGCCTTCAAAAAACCTGAAAGCTGTGTGGCATATTTTTTATCATTGTCGAAAAAAGCTGAATAGCTGTCCACTTCGGGATTCATTCCTTTTCTGAAAACGACTTCAATCGGCTTGGCATTTAAATCTGGATGAAACTCCGCCCCCTCTGTTGCTTGCACGCAATGCGTAGGCCACAAAACTTGCTGAATGCCATTTAAATCAATGACATCAAACGGATTTTTCCCGTCATGCTCTGCTGCAAAACTTTTATGGTTTGCAGGGTGCCAATCTTGCGTTGCCACCACCAAATCATAAGATTCTATAATTTGGTTGATGTAAGGCACCACCTCATCGCCCTTAGCCACAGGCAAGGCTCCGTATGGCATAAAGTCGTTTTGAACATCTACGATTAAAAGTGTTTTCATGATCTGAATATTTATCGCATGAGATTAAAAATGTCGTTTCCAAAGATAAAGACCATTAAACTAATCAAAATAATGGCTCCAATCATCTGCATTATTCCCATGAATTTATCGCTTGGCTTGTGCCCTGTAATCATTTCATAAATAGTAAACAAAGCGTGCCCACCATCTAGCCCTGGAATAGGCAAAATATTCATAAACGCCAATACTGCAGAAAGCATGGCTGTAAAATTCCAGAAATAATCCCAATCCCAAGTTGCAGGCAATGCTTTTGCCATACCGATCGGTCCAGAAACATATTTTGTAGCTTCGCCTTTTAGCTCCCACAACAAGGCAAATGATTGAATTTGATTGGTGATTAAAGAAAAGGTTTTATCTACGCCTTGCTCCAAAGATTGAATAAAGGTATAATCCTCGTGCGAAGTGAATTTTTCAAGATTAAAGGCAGGCGCCACACCAATCAATCCCTCTGAATTTACAGGGATTTCAAGATCTTTCAACTCGCCATTTCTTTCCACTTCTAGATTAATTTTCTTATTAGCATTGGCTTTTACTTCTCTTGCAAACGCGGTAAACGATTCGATGGGCTGACCATTGATTTGCTTCAACACATCACCTTTTTCCAAACCTGCCTTAAAGGCGGTGCCTCCTGCCAAAACACTATCCACCACGATTGGCTCTGCAGGCAAGAAATAAGTTTTTTGCAACGCGAGCATATTAGCTCTGTCTTGTAAAGTAATCGGTAATTTCACGATTTTGCCATCTCGTTTCACCTCAAGGGTTCCGCCCTCCATCAAGGCTTTGGTTAAAATCTGATGAAGATTATCGTATTCAATGCCATTTACCCCCACAGGAATGTCGCCTGTCTTTAGCCCTAAACGAGCTTGTGCACTATCCACAACTACGCCCTGCGACATTTTATCGACATTGATATAAGTATTCCCGTTTTTGTAGCTCATCACGGCAAAAATCACGATTGCTAATACCAAATTGACAAAAATCCCTGCCAGCATGATGATCAATCGTTGCCAAGCGGGTTTAGAACGAAACTCCCAAGGCTTTGGCTCGCTTTTCATTTGTTCGGTGTCCATACTTTCGTCGATCATGCCCGCAATTTTCACATAGCCGCCTAATGGCAACCATCCGATCCCGTAAACGGTGTCTCCGATTTTCTTTTTAAACAAAGCGAATTTCACATCAAAAAACAAGAAAAATCTTTCGACTCTAGTTTTAAATAATTTAGCGGCGGCAAAGTGTCCTCCTTCGTGTAAAACGATAAGCAATGATAATATCAATAAAAACTGTGCGGCTTTGATTAATGCTGCTTCCATATCTTTTTGTACTCTATTTTATGTTTTAAAATTGAATGAATTGCAAAAATAACTTTTAAATTTTTAATTTAGACCTTTTTCTAAAAAAGTTAGCGCAGAAAATTAAGCATATTTGATACCAAAATAAAAAAACGCCTAAAAAGGCGTTTTTTAAATATTTTTTCAATTATATCATCATTGTCGTTTCCATAAATATTTTCTTAGAAACGGAACTAAAACAAAAGGAACTACAAGCCACAAAGGGCTCACTTCGTGCAACATTCCTTTGTTGTATAAAAATGTGATTCCGATTCCCGCTAAAAATGCAATTAAAACATATAGTAATTTCATAGATTTTGATTTAACCACACAAATATAACAAAATAAATTTAAGGACAAAACCATCCTAAATAAACAATCTATGTTTCTAAAAAATTTCTCGTACTTTTGTCTTTAACCTAAGAATTTTAATAGCGTGCAACAAGCGAGCGAATCTTTATTAAAAGTTGAAAATCTAAGCATTTCATTTGGCGACAAAAAAGTGGTAAATAATCTTTCTTTCACTCTTTCGGCGGGCGAAATCTTGGGTATCGTGGGCGAATCTGGTAGCGGAAAATCGCTTACTTCGCTTGCCATTATGCATCTTTTGCCCAAGTATGCACGCACCGAGGGAAAAATTCTTTTTACCACAGAAAGAGAAACTTACGACCTTTTGGCTAAAAATCATACTTCGCTGAAAGGCAAAAACATGGGCATGATTTTTCAAGAACCGATGACCTCGCTCAACCCGAGTTTGCGTTGCGGCGACCAAGTGATGGAAAATTTATTGCTCCACCAAAAAATCAGCAAAAAAGACGCTAAACAAAAGGTGCTTTCTTTGTTTGAAGAAGTAGAACTGCCCTCTCCTGAACGAATTTTTAAGGCATATCCGCACGAGCTCTCGGGCGGACAAAAACAAAGGGTGATGATTGCGCTTGCGTTGATTTGCGAACCCCAACTTCTGATTGCCGACGAGCCCACAACGGCACTAGATGTTACGGTGCAAAAAGCGATTTTGCAGCTTTTAAAAAAATTGCAGAAAAATTACAAAATGGGCATTATTTTCATTTCGCACGATTTGGGCGTGATTTCGCAGATTTGCGATTCTGTGATGGTGATGTATCGTGGCGATTTGGTAGAAAAAGGTTCGGCACAGTCGATATTTTTAAATCCGAAAGAGAATTATACTAAAGGGCTTATTGAATGCCGACCAAAACTGGACGAAAAAATTGTAAAACTGCCTACAATTGAAGATTTTACCGAAAACAAGGATTTTGTTTTCAAAACCGAAACGCCCGAAGAACGCGTCCAGAAATACGAAAAAATTTATGCTCAAAAGCCTTTGATTGAAATTAAGTCTTTGCAAAAATATTTTACGGCACACACAGGGCTTTTCAAAAAGGAGGAAATCAAAGCGGTGCAAGATATTTCGTTTGAAATTTACCCTGGCGAAACGCTCGGGCTTGTGGGAGAATCGGGCAGCGGAAAAACGACGCTTAGTCGCACGCTCCTCATGCTCGAAAAACCGACTGCAGGCAGCGTTTGGTATCAAGGGAAAGATATCACCAAACTGAGCACAAGGGAATTGCGAAAACTTAGAAAAGAGATTCAAATTATTTTTCAAGATCCTTACTCAAGCTTAAATCCCATGCAAACGGTGGGCGAAATTATTACTACACCAATGCAAATTCACGGCATCAGAAATTCTGCCGCTGAAAGAAGAAATCAAGCTGCCAATTTGCTTGAAATTGTGGGCTTGCACGCCAGTGATTTAAACAAATATCCGCACGAATTTTCGGGCGGACAGCGTCAGCGAATTGGGATTGCCAGAGCAGTTGCCCTGAAACCGAAACTTATCATTTGCGATGAGAGTGTTTCTGCACTTGATGTTTCGGTGCAGGCGCAAGTTTTGAATTTATTAAATGACTTAAAATCGGATTTTGGGCTTACTTATTTATTTATTTCGCACGATTTATCGGTAGTGAAATACATGAGCGATCGCCTGATTGTACTCCAACACGGAAAAATGCAAGAATATGGCTTTGCCGAAGATATTTATCAAAATCCCAAAACGCAATATACTCGGGATTTGATTGCTGCAATTCCGAGGGTTTAGGTTATCGGCAAACGCTACAAGTCCCTTTGTTTTTTGAGCAGTTTTTGCAATAATTGCAATTGGTGCAGGCTTTGCATTTTCCATTTGGGTTGCATCTTCCGCCCATGGCATACTCGTATGCTCCGTAAACTCCCGCACAAAGGAGTATGCCTAAAATTATGATTAAAATGTTTTTTTTCATTTTTTGAAGGGTTTTAATTGTAAAATAAAATTGCTAGTTTCTTAGTTCAATCTTTGAGAAAAAGATGCGAATTGAATTAAAAAATTCCCGTACATCAGCTTTAATCCTAATGTTTTCTCATCAAAAAGTTGAAAAGTGAAAACATCACCATCACCATCAAGAGCTTTAATTATTTGATAATGATGTCCATCGGAGGTTGTTCCCTCTTCAACGCCACTAAGCTTTCTGTAAATTACTGTCTCTCCGTTAGCCTGAAGATGCGCTATATCACCTCTATCGTTAATATTTATTACAAATGTATTGTCTCCCAACTCCCACTTACTCCAATCGCCAACTCTCTCATCGTAAAATGAAACATAGTTGTAATCAACTCTGAATTTGTTCTGTGAATAAAGCGTATTAAACGCTAGAAAAAATAAAACAAAAAATAGCCTTATCTTCATTTTCATATCATTAATTATTGTTTGTTAACAAGTTTCATATACTCCGCAACCATTATATCGTAGCGTTTTTTCAGATTTTCGTATTCTTTTTTCATTTCCATATGTTTTTTGTAGAATTTTTTGAAATCATCTTCATCCACATAAGGAGCAACATAAACCTCCTCCCCATCTATGTCTTCTGTATCATAAACCCGAACATGCACTCCATCGTAGTAATCATTTTCAACTATTTTGAGCTTTTGCATCCCTTCATTTGGAGATGGGGAGAAATATGTTTTTTCCTCATAATCTTTTCCGCAAGAGATAACCCCTAGCAAAAATGCTAAAGTCACGATTTTTCTTTGCATTTTATTTTAAACTTTTACGCAATTCTTCGCTTCTAATTCTTAACATATTGTAGTCGAATTGCAATTCTCTAAAATTGTCTTTTTCTTTTTCCCTCGTTACCTTTAGTTCATCAAATTGAATTTGAAGACTATCATATTTTTTCTTCCATTGAAAATTTACTTCTTTACATTCGGCTAATTTTGCCTCCTGTTTTTCATATGATTTCAACAAGTCTTGATATTCATTTTCTGAATGAAAAAAATTACAACTTGACAGTAAATTAAATCCTATAAATATTATGATTAATTGAACTCTGCTCATTGTTTTTGATTTTATTGATTAAAAGATTCTTCGGAAATATTTGAAGAATTAAATGAATTATACATGTTAGTGGAAATAACATCTAGTTGAAGATTATAACTTGGAACGCTATATCCTGTTGCGGTGTACTGAATATTATAATCCAGAATATCATCTCCTTTTTCATACAATGGATTGGTTAAAAATTTACCTACACATCTACCATCTTCAACTTTTGAGATCCAATTTTTCCCATAAGCAATTTTCAAATAGTATTTACCTTCAGGAATATTGTTTATTGAATAAGTTGTCCCACTATTAATGTACACATATCTTATGCATTTATCATTTTTTAAACTCATTAATTTCACAACTACATCTGTTCCACTTCCCACCGTAATTTCTAGGGAATTGTCAATTTTAGATCTTTTTGATTTAAAGTTGTAACAAGATGGCATAACCCCATTGCTCAAAGCCTCTTCATTCCAGCCTTGACTTTTCAGCTCTTCTAATTCTGATTCTAGAGATTGTTGATTTTCGCTCTTATTTTCTTCCTGCTCTCGGAAAGAAACAATCGGGTCAACATCTGCAACGCTACTACTAAATGTATTGTCTAAATCTCCATTTGAGATAGTGTTATTTTTTTTACACGAAAAAAATAACGCAATCATTAAAAATATTGTTGAAATTCTTTTAATCATATTTAAAACTCTTTACCTACATACACTACAAGTTCCACCATTTTTTGAGCAATTCTTGCAATATTTACAATTTTTACAAGCACTACATGTACCATTGGGATTACATGAGCCCCCGATTGCATACTCATAAGCATTATATGCTCCGACAAAAAGGAAAATTCCTAAAATTATTAAAATCAAACTTCTTTTCATTTTACAAGATTTTATCAAGTACCTTATTTAAATTAATAGCAAAGTTAAGGTTTGCTCCAGAATCATCACGACCAGCTGTTGTTACTCCTATTACCTCACCATATTGATTAATCAGAGCCCCTCCACTACTGCCATGGTCTATTGGGACACTAATTTGTATTAAATTTTCTCCTCTAAATTGAGATATTTCACCCGAAGATAGTGTGTTACGCAGCCCTAGTGGACTACTAATTGCGTAAACTTTGTCCCCTACATTTATTTCATTACTCGTCATGGGAAGAAAATTAAACTCTTTATACGCATCATCGATAACGAAAATGACTAAATCATCTTTTTTATCTTCATAAACGATTCTTTCTATTCCATACACTTCGTTATTAGACAAGATAACTTTGGATTTTGCCAAATTATCTTTATTTAGTACATGCTGATTACTTACACCTATACCTTTTTCTGATATGAAGAAACCTGAACCTTGTGATATCTGATCCATATTTTGAGAAACAATCATAAATACTGCTGAGTTATATCTGTCAAAAATTTCTTTTCCACTGAGCATTCTAATATCAGGCGTAAAATCTTTTATTTCCTTGATACTAATTTTATCATCATTGGATGAATTTTCATTCTCAATTTTTGGTGTTTGTTCGTTTTTTTTTAAAGATTTCGGTTTATGCCTTTTGTTTTCACAAGAAGCAAATACCAATATGACAAACGAACAAATGAAAAATACGAACAATTTTTTCATCTAAATTATTTAACAATTCCAGGTTTGGGTAATATATGTATTAAAAATCTTTGATTTTTAGGCTCATCTTTTTCCCTCATAAATCCTGTTCCACTATATGTCCCATCTCCACTTCCCGATATTAAAACCTCACATTTTTCCCCAAAATCTAATCCAGTTTTTTCCCAATAATCTTTAAGAGCTAAGGCTCTCTTATAACTTAACTCATAATTGTACTTATAATCATCTCTTGACGCCTGCCCTTCAATGATTAACAAGTACTGAACTTCTGGATGAGCCTCTGATATTTTTTCTATAAAATCTTTTATAGAAATCCCTGCTTTTTTCAAGCCAGCTAAGGTTAATGAATCAATATCATTTTTCAGTTCAGAACTACCTTTTTTAAAGTTTACATTTATTTTCAAGATATGTTTTTTGTATGTGGGACTATACCAAAAATAAGTAGAATCAATATTTTTTGTAGCTTGCTCAATTTCAGTAATTTTATCTAGCTGCTCTTGTTTTGCTTTTATATTGCTATTTAACAATGTAATCGAAAGTATAAAAAGCACTAGCATAATGAAAAACAATGATGTCATCAAATCTGAATAGCTAGCCCAAAAAAATGATTCTTTTTTTTTCTTCATATATGTTACATTTTAAAGATATTTTTAAACCATTCTTTGAACTTGTTTGTCTTTTTTTCTCTTTGCACCTCAATACCCTTATCACCATTAATTGATTCTAGCGGGCTTTCCTTTTTGCGACTTTTTTTCTTTACTTCATCTACTACTTCTACTCTAATCTTCTCTATAGATTTTATTGAATTTGTGAGGTTCACCAATTCCTGCTTTTGCTCTTTTGATTGTTTTATAAATTCAACCAAAACTTCTTTTATATCAGCAATACCTTTGATTTCTTTTACTATAGTTTCAAAATCATGCGAACTTTTCGTTATTAAAGCTACCTCTCTTTCTCTAACTTTATCTAAACTATCTAAAAAAACTTTGTGTGTCTCAATTAGGGTAGATAAATAAGTGTTCATTTGATTATCGGCAAAATCTTTAAGGTTATAAACCGATTTTTCCAATTCATGGGACACTTCAACAACAGCCTTTGTTACTCCGGAATTCCAATTATTAAAGTTTGATCTTTCTTTTTTGAAATAATCAGCTAGTTCTTCAATAAGTTTTGTTCTATTTTCGTTTTCGTCTAATTTATCATTTAGGGATCGAACATTACTTAAATATTCATTAACTGAAAACATATAATTAGAAAATCTTTCCAAATCATCTGTACAGCTTTCCAGTTTATCAAAAACCATTACATTGGTCATTGCCAACTTCTTTATATTTAACGAATTAATAGCTTCCAACACTTCCACATTACTTTCATATGTAACATTTACTGTTGATAAGATATCTCTTAACTCATCCGTGTTTTGTGAAAAGGTTTTATTGAACTTCAATAAATTATCTGTCATTTTATCTAGGACCTGCGAAAGGCCTGATGATAAATTTGGTAAGAGTTCTGCTTGAATCCAACTTAAAAAATTATTTCTATTATCTTCAACCTTTACTTTAGTTTTTTTCAAAATACTGGCACCTAAGGTTGTCAAAAGCACACCGAAAAAGCTTGCAATCATTGCTAAGGCTACACCAGACAGTAGTGATTCTACTCCAGAGGCTGCTTCAGAACTATCTCCACCACTCAACAAGCTTGATAGGCCTCTTGAGGAGATTAATTCATAAATACCTAATAAAACTCCAATCATTGTTCCCATTAGTCCTAAATATAACGGCATTGGAACTTGAGTTTCTATTTCATCTTCAATTGAATCGCATTTTCTGTCAACAATGTCTTTTATTAAATAAAAATCGTTTGCTCTTCCTACATTTTTTGAAAGATATTGATTAATTTGGTCTAAAATGCTTTTTGTCGTTTCACTTTTAGCATCAGTCATTCTAATCCCTATCACCTCATCGTTCTCTTGCTCATAGTCAATTTTTCTATAAATAAACAAGTCTCTATACTTGCTTATTTTTCGCCACAACGAGATGAAGTAATTGAGTTGTATTAAAAGAATCACAATCACACAGATCGTTATTAAAAAATTATGTGTCATCCTATTTTAAATCAATTTTTGCTTTTTCGATTATTTTCCATCTTCCATTACCTACACTTTCTACCTTTCCATACTTAGTGGTTTTAATTTCTTTCACATGCGAACAATTGTAATTTTCTCTCTCGCCTACGCCATCGATAATTGCATCTGGATTATTATTTAATTTATCTATATTGGGAATAAAGAATTCAAAATAGCCTATATTTCCATCTTTCTTAATAATCTTATAGTAAATTTCGTTACTGCTTTCTAGTGAAGGGAACTCTGTCAAAAACTCACCTTTCCGTCTTCCTAAATAGATTTTTTCTACAGACTCATTTTCTTTTGTATGAGAGGTGTCTTCATCATTTTTTTGCTCCGAAAAAATAGCTGTAGCTTCTTCTTGTGCAGTAGCTTTTTCTTCTAAAATTTTCACACTCTCTTCTAGTTGTTTCACCCTACCTTCTAGTTCTTCAATCTTTAGATTTGTACTTTCAAGCCTTTTTTTTGCTTCTTTAAGTTTATCTTCAAAACTCGATTGTAAATCTTGAAGCCCTCTTGCATCTCTATTATCAATTGATTTTGAATTATTGGCTAAAGAGTTATCATGGTTTTGCGATTCTAATGAATCATCATCTTTTTCAAGACTATTATCTCTTTTTTTAAGGAAATAAAGAATATATAAATACGAAACCCCTGCAAAAAGCAAGAATACAAAAAAATACAAAAACAAATCTTTTTCACTTTTTATCATTTGCTTTACTTTTGATGCATCCGAAACATTTTTACTTTTTCTTATACTTGAACTCGCCCCTGTTCTTTGTTGCGTGCCTAATTGCTCTTGAAGTGTCGAGGTAATAGCCTTATTGTTTTCTGCCCCTCTACTACAAGATGAAGCGAGAAATAAACAAAACATTATATACTTTAGATAGTTTTTCACTCTCATGACTGTTGGTTAAGGTTTTGATATATTTTATTGGATAACTCATAGAACATTGCTGAGAGAGGATAAAAGAAAAGTGTTTCTTCTAAAATTTCATCTTCGTTCATGCCCTCTGTATTTTGACGGAGTTTGTTAGAAATATAATTCTTTATGTTTTCCCTAGACTCGTCTCTGAAAAGATCTACAGTTCTTCTATCGGCTCCAAAGTTATCTTCAAAAGAGAATGAACTATTCAAATCCCATATGAATTCTAAAAAATTGATGACTTGATCTTCAACTGATTTTAAATATTCATCGGACTTTAAATCAGCCAATTTAAATCCTGATGATATTTGGCCCATAGTTGACGCATCAAGCATAACTCTAAGATCTCGCACATTCTCATTCTCTTTATTGCTCATAAGACCTCCTAGGCATGTAGCCTCCTTTGGATTTTTATTGAAGATTAATTGAATATTTGAATCACTATCTCCATAAATTTCATTGAAAATTTTATTGGTAAATTTTTCTAGAGTTTGAATATCTGGCGTGATACACTTTAATACCTTAGAACCATTTCCACTAAAACCAATGTTATTCGGCTTTTCAATATCTGAGGCTTTCATAAGACTCGCTAAATGATAAATATGAGCAGCATAGAAAATTATAAATATAATTTTAAAATTACTATCCTCGGCAAGTAATCTATTAAAATCAAATATTCGAGACAATTCTTTATCTACTATTGCTTTGTTACTTGATAATGAAAACAGAAAAGAAGCAAGATCTGCAGAATCGCCTGACTCTACAAAAGTATTCAATACATTTCCAAGCTCACCAAAATTATTACTCGATAAGAGATCTTTATATTTATCCTTAAAATTTTTCAAGATTCCACTTTGGATCAATCCCGCTCTTCTTACAACTACATTTCCAAAAATAGAATTAGATGCAAATCTTACGGAAGATATTTTTCTCACCCCATTTGGATCGGCAATCACAATATCAGATGTTTCCCCTCCTATATCTATGTTTACAAATGTTGAAAAGTTTAACAAATCTTCTTTGAAATAATAATATGGCGAAATAGATTCGTTCATGCTAGAAACATTTCCTGTATCCCCTAAGAAATACTCTTCATAGGATTCTTTCCAAAGTTCAGACATAAGCGCCTTTTGAACTTGACTCATGCTTATTGGATAAAACCATTTTATCTTTGTTCTTTCTAAAACGCCATTATCTCTTAAGACTTTATTTCTTAAAATAAACATCAAGTTATCAATAAACGCTTTCAGTCTTGCTTTTCCGACTTCATCGATACCCCACTTTAGATTGGTATAAGTTTTATTATATCCATTCTCTGTTTTTTTCTGGAACAAAAATGGGATATTGTACAAACCAAGAGGCCAAACGGTAGCATTCCAATCTGTTGATTGAGCCTCAGACAATGCTGTTCTTATTGGAAAGACTTTATCTTCAATGGTTTGAGGCAACAAATCTTTATCAAATATATCTCTAACTTCATCAGTAGGGTTAGATAGATAAGAAATTAGTGTATTTTCTTCTCTAATGTTAAGAGGGAAGGAAACCCCATTGTCTATTCTATATTGAACATGTGTATTTGTTGTACCTAAATCAATAGCAAATTCAAATTCTTTAGTCGGGACGGCTGTTTCTCTAAATTTAGGAACAACTACAAAATTCACATCGTTTCTTTCATTGCTTAGTGTAATAAAATCAAAATTTCTTTTAAATGAAAACACACCTGTTTTTTTAGCTCCACTAACAGTTTCATTTCTTAATGCTGTTTTTATAGAATCTTCTGGCAAGCATTCTCCGCCCTTATAAAGCCCCAATTTAAAATCATTAAATCTTTCAAAATCAGCATTAAAAACAACTCTATAATTTGCAGACGACTCTTCTTTAAATGAAAAATTTGGTAAAACGGCTAAATCAAATTCAAGATTTACAATCCTACCATCTCTTTCTTGAAATCCTTCTAAAACATTTCCTCTAAAATACGTTTTTTGATACTCAATGAAATTTTTTCTTACTGGTATTCTAAGGGTTACAGAAACAGCATTTCCTTGTAACTCTTGTTTTATTTCAAACATTTTTTTACCATTCTCAACCTCCCCCATCAAATCCTTTGGAGTGAAATATTTAAAAAATTCTTTTTTAATTGGTAATAAATAACCAACATGCTCATTATTTCCATGATAATGCCCATCAAAAAAACTAGTTTTATTTATTTTTGATGGAATTTCAACAATCTTAGACTCTAAAAAATCTCCAATAGTAAGATATGGATACCTAGTCCCTTCAAATGGCAAAACTCTGTTATCCAAAGACCTACCATCCAACAAAGGAGCGCAATTATCTGCCACCCAAGTATCGTTTACATATTTATAAGGCTTTGTAAATTTCTCAATAGGCAAGACCAATGGCTTAAGCCCATTGTTATCAATCGTTGAACTTATAGCAAAATCACTTTCATCTGAAATTTTAGATAAATCTTGTGTTCTTTTCCTTAGTATAAAATCTTCTGTATCTAGAATCTGTACACTATTACCTGGACCTATTTGCACTTCATTTAATGCTAAAAAGTCCTCTCTTCTCATATTTTGTATCGCATCTCTATCTGAATCAGATAACAGCTCAAAACTTTTTTCTAAATAATCAGAAACCTCAGTAAATAGATTGGTAAACTCTGGAATATACCTCTTCATCATATACCAAAATTTTTGGTACTCTATATCTCTTGAATATAGTGGTGCATATTTTTCATCGAAAGGTTTATCTTTCCCAAAGTGTATCTTTTCACCTACTGCCTGTAAATTATTGGCGCTTGTAAAAAAAAGTGTAGCTGGAGATGTCGCCCCAATAATATTTATTTCGCGCACTCCTTTTGTATAATTTAGGAAATACAACTTTTTTAACCTATCAAAATTTAAAACTCTAGCATCTTGCTCCAAAAAGACTCGATAACTTTCAGCAAGTTGTTTGTGTCCAACTACATTAGAGTTTAATAATTGTCTTAAATCTCTTTCCTTGTCCCACTCAACAATCTCTATGAAGTCACTATACTTATCAATCTCAAAAAATATTTGTCCAACGTCAAAAGCGTCTGACACCATTTTATGGTATATCGTATCTCCCTCAAGGTTACCAGAAGAAACTACAGATTTAAATGCAGTCTTCATTAAATCGATTCTTGCAAAAGGTGATGGAATAGAAGTTATTTCCCTGCTGGCTTTAGCTCCATCTGGATCAATAATTTTAGAAATTGTCTGAGCTCCATACTTTGTTGAGTTCCCCCATCCTGTTATAGTGTTTACACCATCATCGTGTAGCCTAAATACGTAAGACATAGTTATTTAACATTAAATTTTTTATTAATTAAAGAATCTGTAGCTCGATAGAACAATTCAAAAAATTTTGATTCTTGATTTAACAACTTAGAAACATTTTGGACTTCGGTATTAAGAGAATCATCAAACAAAGTATAATTGTCTTTCCCTAAACCAAAAAAACCTAATTTCTTAGGATCTACACCACTCATTATATGAAAAAGCCCTTTTTTCTCATCTTCATCGCTAAAAGGTGAAAAACCTCGTCTATTTGTAGACATTTCCCTTAACCATTCAAGATAATTCATGTTAAAATCATTAAGAGTTGATTGGAAAAAATTAGAAGTGATAAAATCTCTGCCCAAACCACTATCTTTACTCCAAGTTTGTTTTTCAGCACTATCCGAAATCTGATTTTTTATGTATTTTACAAAAAGTTGATATTGCAACATTTTTCGCTGAACCATCGAATTAACCTCTTCACTTAAATTATTGAAGATTAAGTTTTCAACCTGATCATTTACGCCAAACTCTTTGTAAGTTATCTCTTGGGGCACTCCATTAATTACAACTAAATTATCTCTAGACATGAATGAGAAATCAATAATAGATAAGGCTGATGCTAACTCAACAAAATGAGCTGCATTTTTTTGTTGAGTTCCTCCCTCTGAGTTATCGTATTCTTTTGTCAAATTATCAGAAATGTAATAAACAACATTTACTTCGTTCAAATTTCTATCATAGTAGCTTAACGCTGCTTTTGTTTTTGAGATAAATGAAGAGGAATCAATTTCACTGCTTTCATCTTTAGAAACTCTAAAATACGGCAAAACACTTAAGGCTCCAATTACAGCATTCTTAATCAAATTATGATTAGGGATTGTATCAGGCAGATTTCTTAAATTCTTAACCAACAGAGGGAAGCCACTGGCTCCAGTACCACCAAAAATTGAACTCACAACAAAAATTGAATCACCATCTTCAAAACTGGATGCAAAATTCATAAACTCATCAGACTGCAAAAACTGATTCAATACAACACTTCCTATATTAGGGTTACCTTTAAACCCAACATTCATATTCGAATTCAGATTTTTATCAGAAAACAACATTGATGTCAATGCATAATTCGATTTAAGTTCATCGTTTTGCATATGAGAATATCCTATGTAGTCCCTAAAGGACCTATCTCTTGTTTCAGTCAATGTTAAGCTCACATTATCTATATTTACCAATGTTTTAAAAAATCTATTTTTATTCGCATCAGTCAGTGTTGTGGAAATTGCCTCCCTAATTTTCTTATATCTTTTCATTTGATCGATTGTTCTTGTTAGATCCGCACAAGAAAAATCCGGATCAATAATGATAGGCACTACTTCGTTAGCACCTAATTTCACTCCTACCGCGAGTAACATGGTCAAAGATTTCAACACTCTCGCTCCAGTTCCACCTATTCCAAAAACATATAACTTACTCATAATTAGATTTTTTTTTAAAATGGACAATGCTTAGCGTTTCTACTCTTCCACTTTAGAACAATTGAAAACAATAAGAAGAGAAATGCAGTAAAAATTGCTACAGTAAAAGCTAAACCAAAAAAATCAGTTCCAGTAATTAACTGGATATCTTCACCATTTTCGTTTTTTCTATAAAGCAAACAATCTTCTACAACGCCTGAATAAACTAAATTATATACGTAAACATAACTCCAAACAAAATTAATGAGTGAAGAAACGATCAATGATATAAGCCAATGATACCATCTCGAAAACCTCGGATGATTAATAACATAATAAAAAACATATACAAAAATTAATGTCGTAACAATAGTAAATAAACCAATCCTTGTAAAATATTCTACATTGGAGTAATCTTGATTAAAACAACTCCATCCAGATAAAAAATCATAAAACTCCTGACTATATAAGCCATTAAACCAACTAAAAACAATTCTAAAAAAATCCATATTAACTTTTTACATTTATCTTAAATTTCATAAAACACCCATCTTGTTCATATGCATCATAAACACCACCAAGCAAATATTTCAACCCAAAGGTTTTACCTTGGGAGTCTTTAGATTGGATGTCTACACCTACATCATCATTGGAAGACTCAACCCATTTAGGAAATTCATTCTTCAAAACAACTCGGATTACTGACATTGGAATTATTTTTCTATCAGTACTAAACAATATATTATGAGTATATTTCCCTTCTCTTTGTTTTGATACATCTATACGATATCCTTTATCGCTAACTTCGTAATTATCTAGGTCCAATAAATACTTATCACCCAACAGTACATCTGAAAAATCTACACCAACCGCAAACATAAAACCTCCTGTCGCTGCATTATATTTTGCATCTTCAATCGTATTATAATCAACTTGTGTGAAATTTCCTTTTTTAGGATATCTCAACAAACCATATTTTAATTTTTCGATTTCTGGAATTTGCACAAAGATATTTTGCACACTTCCCCCTTTTAATTTCCCTATATTAACTTTACTAAATATATTCTTCAAATATTTATGACTCCCCATAAACCAGATATAAAATGGTCGTTCTCCATCAAAATCAACTGGCTCGTCATTAATATTATAATAACTACCTTTAAACTTTGAATTTAATTGCAACACAACAACAGACATTCGTGAGTTAATCTGCAAAGCTGAAGCAAAAGCATTTTTTATCCCGATCTGCTGATTAATTAGATATTCCGCAGCATTACTATCCTTACCTGGCGAAAAAATACAGTCAGAAATGAAAATTGAAACTTCATTTTTACTGGTTTCTTCCAAAACTTTTTTCAAAACATCCGAAAAATCAGACGAGCTTCTATTTCCTCCCTTATCCCTAAAAGATTTAGAATCCAAGTTATTTATGAAAGACTCAACGTCACTCCCCTGAGGGATTATATTACTATTTATGTAAAATAAATTCAAGCTGTCCGAAACTTTAGAAATTCGAATATCACTCAAAAGGCTATAAATAGATTGTTCAAACTCTGTCACCCCCTCAACATAACCATCCATACTACCTGAATTTTCTAAAAAAACGTTGATAATAGGTACTACTTCACTTTTCTCAACTTCAGCAACTTTATCACTACTTGTATTCCTTTCAGCCTTACGCGAACAACCAATTATCATAAACGCGAATAAAAGCAGCACACTAAAAAATCTCATCATATTTCTTTTCATCTTGTTAAATCTCGCCAAATATACGAAAAATCACCCCCTTAAAAGTAAAATTAAGATTATTATTTTATTTTTTTAACACAAAAATCTCTCGCACGACACATTTACATTTTTTTAGACAAACATAAGTTCTTTCTATAGATTCTTATAGTATTTTTATCGGAATTCTTATGAAATATAAAACATTCAAAGTTTTATAAAAAAAACAAATTTTAAATACATCTAGCCTTAACGCATTGGCGTTTTTACCAAAATATAATAAGCCCCTTTATAAATAGAATCATTCTTTAATCCCAAAGACTTTTTCAGCAATTTGTCCACAACAAGCAATTCAAGAGCCTCCCGCTTATCTGAACTTACATTAAATGTCATACTAAATGCAGGATCCTTCTTACCCTCTTTCCACTCAAATATCATTAATTGACCTTCGTCAAACTTTGAACTTTCCACCAATTGTCTTCCTCTGCGTTCTGAAGGATCCATAAAATCTATACACCTATCACCATTATCGGCTACATGAACCGTAACAAAATATGAATCTTCACTCAAAAATGGCAATATTTTTTCTGTATCCATTCAAATACATAGACGAATTTAAACTCATAAGTTATATTGAGATCTTTACCTCTTTTACTTACCCCAAGAGAGGAAAAGCTAGCAATAGAAAAAATGTAGTTTTTCACATTAAATAAATTTAAAAAATTGCCTACTCTATAAGGTTTTCGGTTTCCCCTTCTGTATTCAAATTACTTATTCAAACATTTTTTTGACTCCTCAAAATCTAAATTCGTTAATTTTTGCCAAATATAGCAAGTTTTTCTTTAATATCCCGAAAAACAATATGTGATATTTCATTCATTTTTCAAAATCCAATTTCCCGCAACACATTCGCCATTTCCTATAAATTATAGTTACATTTGTAGCGATTTTTGCAAGAATCCTTATGAAATATATTATCCTTTTAATCAATCTTATTTTATTGCTCCTTGGGTACAGCGTGTTCCTGAACCAGTGGGTGCCACCCAGCTTTTGCATCTGCTTTTCTTATGCTGCACTCATCTTCCCAATTGTTTTTGTGCTCAACTTTTTATTATTAATTTACTGGTTCATTTTTCACCGAAAAGTGGGCGTACTGATGCTGGCTTTGAGCTTAGGACTACTCATTCCCTTTAATAAAATTTATCATATATGGGGAGGCAACAAATCGCCAGAAAGCAACCTCACCATTATGACTTATAACTTAAAAGTTTTAAGCAAAGACAAAGGCAACATCAAACCATTCATCAAAGAGAAAAACCCAGATATCGTATTTTTGCAAGAATTACCACAAGGGCGCAAACATGTGCTAGACGACGGCTATCCTTATGTAGAAAATTATCAAGCCATTAGCATTTTAAGCAAATACCCCATTATTGAATCTAAACAATTAAAACTCGGAGACCGAAAGCTCCGTGCTTGCTATGCCGACATTAAGTTTCGCAACGATACAATTCGTGTAATAAATGTGCACCTTTCCTCTACTCGACTGACGAAAAAAATGTTTGCTAAAGCCACAGAAACCGAAGGACTCAAGGAAAGTACACGCGTTGTAACCGCCAAACTCTCTAGCTCGTTTGGCACACATCAACGCGAAGCCAACGAGATTGCACGCCTCATTGCCAGAACCAAATACCCCATCATCGTAGCGGGCGATTTCAACGCAGTGCCGTCGTCGTACGAATATTACAAAATTGGGAATACCCTACAAGACGCATTTGTGGCTGGAGGAAATGGACTAGGCACTACATTTCACGATTACCAATTCCCTATTAGAATAGACCATGTTTTTGCGTCTAAAGATTTTGGCGTGCACCAAGTGGAAATTGATCGCGTCCCATACTCAGACCATTTTCCAGTCATCGTAAAGTTTAACTTCAATCCCAAAAAATAATTTATTTTTGTATTTCTAAAAAACTGACTTAACCCTAAAAAATCCACGCACAAACATGAGCAATCAAGCATCTTTTATCCAAGAAATTCAACAAGGTTATAGCCCCAAAGGCGAATACATAAGCATAGGCAAAGGAAAACTCGACGATGTCGTAATCCCCGACGCAGCTGTAAACATTCCGCTCAAAACCATGAACCGCCACGGGCTTATTGCGGGTGCCACGGGAACGGGAAAAACCAAAACCATGCAGCTGATTGTGGAACAACTTTCAGATGCGGGCGTGCCAAGTCTTGTGATGGATGTAAAGGGCGACCTTAGCGGACTTGCCATGCCAGGCGATGCGACTAATCCTAAAATCATCGAACGATATAAGCTACTCGATATGCAATACAAAGCCAACGGAATGCCCGTTGAGTTTTTAAGCTTAAGCGAGGAAAAAGGCGCAAGACTTAGAGCCACCGTTACGGAGTTTGGACCTGTTTTGTTAAGTAAAATTTTAGCCCTAAACGAAACACAAGAAAGCGTAATTTCGGTGATTTTTAAATTCAGCGACGACCATGCTTTGCCGTTGATTGATTTAGACGACTTGAAAAAAGTCTTGATGTATGTAAAAGACAACCCCGAAGGACAAGAAAAGTTAAAAGCCGAATACGGCAGTATTTCTGGTGCTACGGTGGGAGCCATTCAGCGAAAAATCATTGCACTAGAACAACAAGGTGCCGATAAATTCTTTGGCGAGCCTTCGTTTGAAGTAGATGATTTATTGCAAGTACGCAACGGGCGTGGTGCCATAAGCATTGTACGCCTCACCGATATTCAAAACAAGCCTGCACTGTTCTCTACTTTTATGCTAAGTCTTTTGGCTGAAATTTACGCCACTTTCCCAGAGGTGGGAGATGCCACAAAACCTAAATTGTGCATTTTTATTGACGAGGCGCATTTGATTTTTAACGAAGCCTCCAAAACACTTTTAAACCAAATTGAAACCGTGGTTAAATTAATCCGTTCAAAGGGCGTAGGCGTGTATTTCGTAACCCAAGTGCCAGGCGACATTCCAGATGGCGTATTGAGCCAATTAGGGCTAAAAGTGCAACACGCGCTGAGAGGTTTCACGGCTAAAGACCGAAAGGAAATCAAAAAAGCGGTAGAGAATTACCCGATTACACAATTTTACGATGCCGATCAGCTCATCACCCAGCTTGGAATCGGAGAAGCGTTCATTACGGCTTTGAGCGAAAAAGGAACGCCAACACCACTCGTGCACACTTATCTGGAAACACCACAATCTCGCATGGATGTTTTGACTGAAACGGAATTAAATAATTTAGTTGCTCAATCTAAATTGGTTACCAAATATGCTCAGGACATAAATCGTGATTCTGCTTATGAGATTTTAACGCGTCGCATGGAAGAATCTGCACAGCAAGAGGTACCAGAAAAAGCAAAACCACAAGCCTCAAACACCAAAAAGAAACAAGATAAATCCTTTATGGAAGAAGTGATCAACAGCCGAATGGCGAGAGATTTAGGCAGAACATTTACGCGCGAAATCACGCGTTCTATTTTGGGCGTTTTAGGAATTAAAAAAACAAGAAGAAGATAAATTTTCCATTTTTGTGAAATATGCTGTTTTAGACATAGAAGCTACCAACGGAAAGCGGGGCGAGGAAAAAATCATAGACATTGCGATTTACCAAATCACCGACGAGGAAATCAGCGATCAGTTTGGCTCTATGGTAAATCCACAGCGCGAAATCGAGCCTTATGTGCAAGAACTCACGGGAATTACCAATAAAATGGTGCGTCGCGCACCTAAATTTCACGAAATCGCCAAACGCATTGTAGAAATCACCGAGGGCTGCATCATCGTAGGGCATGGTGTGCATTTTGATTATCGCATGCTTCAACAGGAATTTAAATCCTTAGGCTATGATTTTAAACGCAATACGCTCGACACGCTAGAACTGAGCAAGCAACTCATTCCCGACGAGGAGTCGTATTCTTTGGGTAAATTATGCAAATCGCTCGGCATTCCGCTCACCAATCGCCACCGAGCGCAGGGCGACACCGTGGCTACGGTAAAACTTTTTCAATTATTGAAAGAAAAAGACACCGAGAAAAAAATCATCGAAAGCCAAACTCAATCGGGCAGCGAAAAAGCCCCTACCCAATTGACTAAAAAGCTTTTGGCTTTGCAAAAAAATCTTCCTACCTATACGGGCGTTTACTACTACCACAACCAGAAAGGCGAGATTTTCTACATCAAAGCGGCAAAAAACATTGCCGCAGAAGTGAACCGAGATTTTGCCTCATCGCTGAAAGAAAAACAAAAAATCCAGCGCAAGGTAGCAAGGATTTCGCACGAGGCAACGGGCAGTTTTTTAATCGCATTATTAAAAATCAACGAGGAGAAAAAAACACACAAGAAAATCCTAAACCGAAAAAGCAATTATTTCTCATACGGATTATTTATTCAAAAAGAAAAATCAAGTGGCATGCAATCGCTGGAAATCAGCACAATATTAAAAACGCGACGCAGTCCGCTATTGCTATTTTCAACACGCAAAAAAGCTTTTAATGCCTTAAATGATTTAAGCCAAAAATTTAAACTCACAGCAGAAGATTCCGCCAAGGAACGAAGTAAAAAAATTAAGGATTTAAAACAATTTTTGGACTTTCCGCAAAGGGATTTTTTAATCATAGATAAAGGCAGAAATCCGCAAGAAAATACATTTGTAAGTATTATCAACAATCAGCTACACCACTACGGATTCTTTAGCCTTCACAATCAATTAGAAGACGGAAAAATTCGTGAGAAATTAGGAATTTCCTTGCACTCCAATGCTATAAACAAAGCTTTGATTAAAACTTTTTTATACCAAAGCAAAAGTTTGAAAATTAAACCACTTAACAACGAAAAACCGAAATAAAAAATGATAGAAGAAGATAAAAGAATATCCGAAAAATTTAAACAAAAAGACTGGAACGAGCTAAAAACCAACGACTCTTGGATGGTGCTAAAAGCCATGAGCGAGTTTGTACGCGGATTTGAAAGCATGTCCAAAATCGGACCTTGCGTTTCCATTTTTGGTTCGGCACGCACAGCATCTACAAGCAAATATTATAAATTGGCAGAAGAAATCGCTTATGGCGTTACCAAGCTAGGCTTTGGCGTAATTACGGGTGGAGGCCCAGGCATCATGGAAGCTGCCAACAAAGGTGCCAAACAAGGCGGTGGAAAATCAGTAGGGCTGGGTATCGAACTCCCTTTTGAGGCAGGCAACAACAAGTATATAGACCCCAAACTAAGTCATCAATTTGATTACTTTTTTGTTCGCAAAGTTTTGCTTGTAAAGTATGCGCAAGGCTTCATTGTTTTGCCAGGCGGATTTGGCACGCTCGACGAACTTTTTGAGGCGATGACACTTATCCAGACCGATAAAATCGGTAGTTTCCCAATCGTTTTAGTCGGTAAAAAATACTGGGGCGGCTTGATTGATTGGTTTAAAAATGTTTTGATCGAAGAAGGAAAAATCAGCGAAGATGATTTAAAATTATTCCGCTTAGTCGATACCGCAGAAGAAGCCGTGGAACACATCAAAAAATTCTATGATAAATATGCCGTAAAACAGAATTTTTAACGGCTTTCATTATAAAAATCATACAGCGGAATCACACCAATTCCGCTTTTTTATTTATTTTTGGTAAGTATTTAAGCCCCCATTAAAGATGAATCATAAAAAGCTATTTCTGGTATTGATTTTTTGTTTTCTGCTTTTGTGGAATTGCGCGACCCCACCGATTTCGCACCAAAAGAAAAAACCGAACATTCTCTTTATTTGCATAGATGATTTAAGACCAGAGCTTAATGTTTTTGGCGCTAAATACATTCACTCGCCACACATCGATTCATTGGCAAATCGTGGTGTTTATTTCCCACGACATTATGTAAATGCTCCGAGTTGTGGTCCTTCTCGCTATTGTCTACTCACGGGGCAATATGGCTCTTATTCTAACGAGGCTCTGTTTCAGCGAGCCGAAAAACTCAAAACACAACCAGAGCAGGTTACTCCTACCTTGCCCGAGTATTTGAAAGAAAACGGCTACACCACGGTGGCGGTGGGAAAAGTTTCGCACCACCCAGGAGGCATGGGCGGGAAAGACTGGAACGATCCCAATGTAATCGAAATGCCCAATGCGTGGGACAAACAGCTACTTCCCGTTGCCGAATGGGAACACCCGCGAGGCATCATGCATGGCTTGGCTAATGGGCAAATTCGCCAAAATCCTGCCGATATGAATGTGTATGAAAGTGCCGAAGGCGACGACACGATTTACCCCGATGGCATCATCACCAACGAAGCTTTGAAACAAATCGACGCTTTAAGCCATAGCCAAAAACCTTTCTTTCTAGCCGTAGGAATCATAAAACCGCATTTGCCATTTGGTGCTCCAAAAAAATATTACGATTTATACAAAAATCAAGATTTACCACCAATTCCACACCCCGAAAAGCCCAATTGGAAAAGCGTTTGGCACGATTCCAAAGAAATGAGAATGTACAATCTCTGGGGCAAAGATCCGAATCGTGATGCCGAGTTTGCCAACGAACTGAGAAAGCACTATGCCGCTTGCGTGAGCTATGCCGATGCTCAAGTAGGCAAAATTTTACAAGAGTTAAAGAAAACAGGGGCTTATAAAAACACCATTATCGTTTTATGGGGCGACCACGGCTGGAATCTTGGCGAACACAGTATTTGGGGCAAGCATAATTTGTTTGAAGAAGCCTTGCGCTCACCGCTCATCATCGTAGACCCCAGAGGCAAAAACAAAGGAAAAGCCAGCAATGCCATTGTCGAAACCATTGATTTATTCCCTACGCTTTGCGAAATGACAGGGCTTAAAATTCCTGACTACGCCTACGGAACATCTCTTGTTCCTAACTTACAAAACACGCAACGCAAAGGGCACAATGCCTTGGCATACACTTACGATGCCTATACACTGCGCACACCACGCTATCGATTTACATTGCACAAAGATGGCAGCACGGAACTTTTTGACCACCAATCTAAAGACAAAGAAGGAAGAAACATTGCACAAGAACAGCCTGCATTAGTCGATAGTTTAAAGTCAGTTTTATTAAAGAAAGCTGCTCCGAAATTGTAAAAAACCGATTTTTAATGTTTTTTTTCAAGATGCTGAATCAAGTTCAGCATAACAAAATGCAATCTTGTCACTCTGAGCTCGACTCAGAGTCTCTGCATTGTAAATCTTTAATCATAAAAAAAACCGCATGATTCCCATACGGCATATTTTTAAACAAAGTAAATATCTTATTGCGCTAACTTTACTTCTCGTTTAGACATATAATACTTTAAAATATAAGCTAAAGACCCTACTATAGGCACAAAAATAAGAACAACAATCCAAACTATTAAATTAAGATTTCGTTCCTCTTTTCCTACTAACGCTAAAGCGTAAATTAACAAGCATACGACTGCTAAAAACATTGATAATACAACTGGAGCTGAGATAAATAAAAACTGACTCATTGTTTTAACTTTTTAGTGAATATTCTTTTAACGCACCTAATGTATCAATTTTTATCAAAAAACAAAAATTTTCGTAAAAAATATTTACTTAAATTCAACAAGACAAAACCCAACCGTACCACTCAGAGTCTCTGCATCATAAATCTTTAATCATGAAAAAATCGAATTTAATTGATTTTAAAAAGTTCCTGTATCAAGTTCAACGAAACTGAACAAAGAAAAAAGCACAGATTTAAACATTTTAGCTTTTTACTATCAAAAAAATTAAAATAACATATTGTATCTTTGCCCAGATATGAAGTTTACGATAGAAAAATCAGATATAGAAAGCTCGGCGAGAGCGGGTGAAATCACTACTGATCACGGCAAAATACAAACACCGATTTTCATGCCCGTGGGCACGGTAGCAAGCGTGAAAGCAGTGCACCAGCGCGAACTGAAAGAGGATATTAAGGCGCAAATCATTTTGGGCAATACCTATCATTTATATTTAAGACCTGGCACCGAGATTCTAAACCAAGCGGGCGGATTGCATAAATTCATCAATTGGGACAGGCCTATCTTGACCGATAGTGGGGGATATCAAGTATTTTCGCTTGCGGGTCGCAGAAAAATCACCGAAGAAGGTGTGCGTTTCAAATCCCACATCGATGGTTCGTATCATTTCTTTAGCCCAGAACGCTCTATGGAAATTCAGCGAAACATTGGGGCAGATATCATCATGGCTTTTGACGAATGTACGCCATACCCGTGTGACTACACGCCTGCCAAAGAATCTATGGAAATGACTCACCGCTGGCTGAAACGCTGCGAAAAATGGCTTTCTGAAAATCCAGAGTTATACGGCTACAAGCAAACGCTTTTCCCAATTGTGCAAGGAAGTACCTACCGAGATTTAAGAACACAATCGGCGGAATTTATCGCCAGCATAGGAGCCGATGGAAACGCCATTGGCGGACTAAGTGTGGGAGAACCAGAAGAAGCCATGTACGAAACTACAGAACTTGTAAACAGCATTTTACCTAAAGACAAACCTCGCTATTTGATGGGCGTGGGAACTCCTTGGAACATTATTGAAGGGATTTCGCTCGGCGTGGACATGTTCGATTGCGTGATGCCTACCCGGAATGCACGAAATGGAATGCTTTTCACTTGGGATGGCGTGATAAACATAAAAAACGCAAAATGGAAAGACGATTTTTCTCCACTCGACCCTAAAGGCTCCGCCTATGTAGATTGGGATTACAGCAAAGCCTATGTGCGACACCTTTTTGTGGCTAAAGAATATTTGGCAAAACAAATTGCATCGGTACACAATTTAGCTTTTTACCTAGATTTGGTACGCGTAGCAAGAGAGCACATCTTAGCTGGAGATTTTGCCTCTTGGAAAAAATCGATTATACCTCAACTTAAAACTCGTTTGTAAATTGAAGATTTTAGACAAATATATCATCAAAAATTTCATAGGGACTTTTTTATTCATCACAACGCTCCTATCGCTTATTATTTTGGTGGTAGATTTAAGCCAAAAGATAAACAAAATCCAAGACAATGGCTCTAATGTATGGGAAGCCCTCACAGGCTTTTATCCATTTTTTATTTTATGGATGGTAAACACCTACATGCCAATCGGGGTATTTATTTCTGCGATTTACTTTACCTCAAGGATTACCAACAATACCGAGATTGTTGCCATGACCTCGGGCGGAATGAGTTTTTTCCGTCTAACTAGACCATACCTATTTGTGGCACTGCTCATCGGAGGATTATCTTTTGCAGTAAATCACTATTTTTTGCCTAAAGCCAACATTTACAAAAACGAATACTATTACACTTATTTACAACGAAGTAGCCGTGCGCAGGAATATTACAAAGGACGCCCCATCAGTGCACAAATTTCGCCTAATGAATATTTATTCATCAATAATTACAACCGAAGAACTAAAAACGGAAACGGCTTTTTATACCAAAAAATCAATAAGAATTTAGAAATTATTTACCAAATGAGAGCCAATGACATCATTTGGAACGAAGAAGATTCTGCGTATAGCTTAACCAATTACTATGAGCGATATGTGCGCAAAGGCAAGCCCGATAGCCTAGTGGCGGGAAATATGATTAAACAAAAATTTGAAGTAACGCCAGACGAGTTACTGCCCGAAGGCTATGTAGCAGAAACCATGAACTCCTTTGAACTTAGCCGATTCATCAATCGTGAGAAATTCAAAGGCTCGGCAAGTGTGAGCGTCTACCTCAACGAGTTGTATCAGCGTACAAGTTTGCCGTTTTCTACCATAATTTTAACCTTGCTCGCGCTATCGCTTAGCTCAACCAAAAAGCGTGGAGGTCTCGGGCTAAACCTCGCACTAGGAATTACCATTGCGTTTATCTACATTTTTGGGAACGAAGCGAGCAAAGTATTCTCCTCGGTGGGAGATTTAAGTCCGTTCTTGGCTGCTTGGATTTCAAATATCGTGTTTGGGATTATTACGATTTTCCTATATTTTAAACGAGCCTTTCAGTAATTTTTTACCATTAAAAATCAAACCATTACAAATTCTGACTTATTTTTTCAGCTAGATTCAAGCACTAAATGCAACATTTTCCACAAATGTATAAAAAACATCACGAGGCTTGCAAAAATTTAACACTTTAAAAGGTCTGTCGTTTATCTCTTTTTGTACCGCTTTCAGCTTGTTAGCGGTACTTTTTGTGATTGCTGAACCTTTTTTTACATATTGTCTAATAAGTTTGTTCATGTGCTCAATTTGTCCTTTTTGCCAACTAGAGTATGGATTTGTAAAATAAATCTTTGCTTGCAGTTTCTTTGCCATAATCTCATGATTTGAAAACTCTAAACCATTATCAAGCGTTATAGATTTGACCACTTTTTTATATGGAAGTAACACATCATTCATCGCATTTGCCACAACATCTGCACTTTTATTAGGTATATATCTAATAAATAAAAACCTTGATACTCTTTCTGTAAGTGTTAATAAAAAACCCTTATGATTTTTGCCCTCTACTAAATCACCCTCCCAGTGTCCGAACTCTTTTCTATCATTAACCACTTGCGGGCGTTCTTCTATACTAGTGCGGTTCTTTATCTTCCCAACAAATTTCGACACTTGTGCCTTTCTCTTTTTTAGTGCATGACGGCAATACTTGTACAGATTACCTCCTTTCAATTTATCAGCCCTTATATATTGGTAAATTCTTTCTACTGATACCATTTCAAGCCCCAGGCTTTTACAATAACCGACTATTTGGAGCGGTGAATATCTTTTATACAGAAATTGTCTTACTCTTTTCTCAACCTCTTTGGTAAAACGTCTATAACGCAAAAAACGCTCTTTCTTTTCAGAATAGAGCGTCTGTGCTGTCTTTGCTTTATATCCGTGTTTCTTCGTTCGGTTCCTCTTTAACTCCCTGCTTATCGTAGATTTATCCCTTTTCAGTTCACGAGCTATTTTTGAAATAGACCAACCCGCATTTAAATACGCCTCTATCATTGCTCTATCGTGCAAGTCTAAATGCTTAAATGTCCGTGCCATTATTCATTCGAATTTAATAAAATAGCAGTTTTAGGTAATTCCATTTCCTTATATTTCAATTCCTTAACAATAGGCTCTGGGTCATCATCATGTAAAAAACCTGCATCCATAAATTCATCTAACAAAACTAAGCCTTTTTTAGGTACTACTTTATAAATACTCCAATACCAACCCGCCGCACTATAACGATCATATGCAAATATTCTTTTAGAAACAGGATCAATATAAACCTCTCCACCCAAACCTGATAACTCTTCTGAATATATTAATTTACCCGACTTTGTAGCAACATAAATATAAGGAGATGGCGTTACTACATAAGCAAATGCACACTCTTCACGCGGTATTACTAAATCTTTTGTGCCATCAAAATTAACATCAATCAACCTCATTTTATCAAAAATAGGCGGACATTTATAATGTATAGAATCTTCAAAATAAATCCTTTCTCCATTTTTAACAATATAAGACGAATAAGTAGAAAGGTCTTCAAGAATCTGTGCATATCCAGCGGTTACGGCTAAACATAGTCCAAATGATAGTAAGATTTTTTTCATGATAATAATTTTAAGTGATTTTTAAATATGTTAATACCATTATCAAAATAAATGCCAAATAGTGCAAAGCGAAAAGATAAAAAAAAAGAAACCACACCAAAAAGGATGCAGTCTCTCTCATTATTATAACAAACTAATTTAAAAACCTCGGTATATAGTTTCCGTTATAGAATCGTCTTAAATACTCCCCAGTCCTACGGTTGTATACATTAAAATATTTAAAATCTCTAAACTTGGAGTTATCCAGCCACTGGCTAAACTTATACAAATCATGCACATACTGCATTTTGAACACTCCAAAGGCTCCGAAAACTATACAGCTATAATCGTTCTTATGGCTCATTATTCAATGCCCCATATTTCTTCGTTTCCATCATAAATAATAAATGGACCAGTACCATTATACTTAAAATCTTGCCCAGGGTTAAGAGATGTAATCTCATCGCCATATCTTCCTGCATTGTCTAAATAAACACCTATATACTTCTCTGTTCTATTAAAAAAATGATAGCCCTCTACATCCTTTTTAATTTCAAATCCATCTAAATAATTTCCTACTGGATGAATGGATAAAATATCATAATTAGAATCATCTATCAAATTTTTTACCTCTTGATTATCCAATGGAATTAAACGAGTAAAAAACAAATAATCATCTTTCACAGTCTTTAAAAAAGCATTAAAAGATGCAGGTGTAAAATAATTACTACCTACTCGATAATAACAATTATCCGATAAATCAATTGTAGAAACCTCTCGACACAAAAGCTCACTCCTAAACTTTCTATTATCAATAACTATCACACAATCACTCATCTTTTTTATCTTTTAAATCTTTAATTTTCTTTTTTGCAAAGCTATACGCAAAATCAAGCACAATAGCCAATAAACTTGCTAGAAGCGGTTTTAGCTCATCAAATGAGACCGCCCCCGTAAATCCTAAAATCGAATAAATCTTTGTTCTATCTACAAAATTTGTCATTTGTCCCTTTTTTTATTAATAAATTTTTGAATCAAAACCCGCCATATCTCTTAGATTTAATTTTTCATAATCAAACCCAACTCCCAACTTCCTTACATTATCCTGCCATTCTTTATCAATTATTGGTGTTTTTTGTGGTTCCTCATCTCTAAAAACTTTTCTCAAATCCTCATCTTGTCTAACTGGTGTCAAATCTAAATCACCAGGACCAAACTCACCAACTCTCTTTGGCGGTAAATCTAAAGGTTTCAAATCACCACAATGTGTGCATGCTGTTTCTTCTTCCTGCTCCTGCAGTTTTTTAACCACATCACTTTTTACTGGTATTTTTCCCTTTTGCTTTTGAGCCTGCATCATATTTTCCACCTTTTGATTAAATGCCTTTTCATTTATCACTGCAGAACCGCCTTTGGCAAATACGCTATCAAATTTGGGCTTGTCTACTTTTGGCAAGATTGGTGCTGGAGCTTTCAACTTTTCTAAATCCAGCGGAATTACAGAACCATCTCCAGTAGTTATCTTTTCCTTTATACTTTTCTTCTCAGTAAACCAAAACAAAATAAAGATTACTAAAAAGATGAATAACCAAAACTTAATTTTTCTTTTTTCTCGCTGTGTCATAGTATTGTATTAAATATTTTTTCAACTTTTGAAACTAATGGCAATATTACAGCCTGCTGTTTTGGGTCTATTGCGTTTATTGTTCTTCTAGCCTTATAATAGTTTGTTACATTCTCATTTATAAATTGTGGCAATATTACACCAGTAATCCCCAAATGCCTAACTTTAATCCAGCCCATAGCTAAATGAACTGTATATTTAGCCATTAAATACTTGTAATTAATCAAAGCATCTGGATTAGACACAAAATCAATTCCAGACCATTCACTTATGCGCTCATAAGATACACGCCCAGTAAGTTGCATATATCCTCGACCATAGTATTTACCTCCATCACCTATATTTACATTTCCTAAACCTTTTGCTTTAGGTATATCAATAGACCAAGAAGAAGAACCATAATTACGCTCAAAATACACACATAAATCAGCATTTAAGCCTTTTTGTTTACAATCCTCAATGTAATTTTTCAAATCCTGTAAAGCCTTTCCTTTGTGCTTTCTCAACTCACTTGCAGTAACATTATTATACCTCTCACGAAATAATGTAAAATTATCCTGCTCATGCAATGCACTAGCAAATAAATAAATGGCTTGTTTCTTTAGCATTTTGCCATCTTTCACATACTGGCACAACAACAAAAACATGTATTCGCACCAGTCTTTATATTTCCCAATTTTAATACCTGCTAGTGATAATTTGGTTCTCAATAGCCCTAATAATTTATTTTGCTCAAGTTCAGACATAGACAACTCATAAAACTTATCCGAGCTATCATGCACCCTCACTAGTTCCAATTCCCCAAACTCAACTTTTCCCTTTGGCTTAGCCACACTTTCATATAATTTATAGGCACTCCATCCGCCTACCAGCCAGCCCAACGCTTGTAAATATGTCATTTTTTTATCTCTATTTTTTCTCATTAATGTTGGTATCTATTTTCTTTTTGCAAATCGTATTTTTCCAATAACTTTTGTTGTTCTTGAAAAAATCTACCGACAAAACTTCCTAAATTCTTGTTTTCATTCCTTAACTGCTTTACCTGCTCATCACTTAGGCTTGGATAACTTCCAAAAAAGAACCATTTAGCACGCACCGCCCAATAATCTAAATAAACACGAAATTGCTCTTTAGATGTCTTTTGCCTAAAAGCCTCCGAAATTTTATCAGGTATGCCGTCTTTGCCCAAAAGCACAGTCTTTTGAAATCCCTTAAATGCCATCCATATGATTAAAGCTACCAGAGCAACCCCCAATAGCTTTAATACATTTGTTAAATCACTCAAAAACTTCATTACTTAAATGTTTCTTTTATTTGGTCCTTTAAGACATCAGAAAGCATAATCATTCCAATGTATATAACCGCCATTACAACACTACTTAACATCCTCATCTCAACAAATCAAATTACCACAAATGCTCCTTATCTGGATCCTCATTCTGAAGATACTCAGGTTCATTACCCTCCACATCATCAAAGAGTGTATCTATCTCTTTTTTTGCCTCGTGCGCATGATGCAAACATATTTTTGCACATTGTACATACTTCAATAACAACGGCAATGATTTAAATAATCCTTTCAATTGTTTAAACATAACTTATCTAGTTTTAATTTGTCCGAAATATCCACCATTAGGTGCTTTAGTTGAAATTACCATTCCCAGCTTTTGCAAATACACTTTTCCAGTATTCACATTGAAACTTGCTATTTCTAAAACCTTTGCGCCAGTCTTTTTATAGAAAGCCTCAAACATCATAGTTATAAATCTATTTCCAGTGTTTGGAGACTCTGAACGCACACTCTTAGAGTTTTCAAATGCTTTAACAGTTATCATACCTCTTTGCTTTGAATAATTCCAAGCCGTAACATAAAACCTTCCATTCTTGGATTGTCCAGCTTTAGCCCCAGAATGTTTTTTAGGTTGTCTCTGATTATTATAACCTCGGTCATAACCTCGGTTAAAATTAGGGTTGGGATTTCCACCCCAACCATTACTATATCCATTATTATACGCCATTTCTATACTTTTTTAGTTAATAATTACCAGCCTCTTCTTTTTCCTTTGATTTTAATCCAGCCCATGTACACGGATAAAATCACTGCTCCCAATCCTAAAACCAAAAAGGTCGCAATACTTGTCCCTGCACCATTACCACTTAATGGCTTTAGTAAAAAACTATCAACTTTTGTTATTAATTCTTTCATCTTTATTTTGTTTTTAAATGTTATTTTTTCTTTGTTAATAAATAAATCAATGCCCCTCCTAGTAATAAATACAAAATGTTATTGTCATTTCGCCCAACATGTCCAGTAGCTTTTCCATATACCTCCCCGTCTGTTACCGCAGGATACGCACCTTCTGTAGGCATTCCTGTTTTAAGTGTTTGATCCTTACTAGGTCTGTAATCCGATGAACCTGCTTGGCTATCTGCTTGTCTTTCAGCATCTGTTTTTTCTCTAAAGAATGGCACGCGCAAAACTTCCTTACTCACGGCATCCCCTCTTGAAGTGTCACGGAATGGGGAATTTAAGTTTACATCAGTTCCTTTTGGATATTCTTTATCACCAACATAGGCAAACTTAGTCTGATACTCCTTAAGCAATCTCCCGTAAGCCTCAGTTATCATAGCCGCCAATGCTTCAGTTCCTTTTCTCGTACAATCCTTTCCCCATGGAAAACCAGAAGCGCAGACTTTTAAATAAAGTAACGCCTTATTAAAATTGTCAGCACTGGCTACCTTAGTAAACCCAGATTGTTCAATAATCCATTCAACGATTGTGGTTCCTTCTTTCATCGCTCTACTAGGCGACCAGCTCGAGCCCCAACAATGCAAATCAAAGCCGTTTGCCAAAACGCTATCTAACCCCCCAGTTATCTTACTTAATACACCGCCTACTATCTTTCCTCCAAATTGACCAAGAGAGGAGCCGGAGGCGTTACCGCCCCCCACACTTCCAATTAAACTACTTACCGCTGTTACTGCTCCAATCATTTCAATATTATTTTGCGTCTAACAAATAGAATGTAAATTCTTCTCCTACATTTTTATACACTGCTAAGGTGTATAAGCCTGTTAAATCCAATGCAGGTAATTTCGATAACTCATCAATCCTTGCATTTTTTGCATAATCAAGTTGTAGTTGCGAAATCCTTGTTTTGCCCTGTGCATTGATAACTTGCAATTCATTTGGTGTCTTTTCAGCTACCAAATAATCAAATGCTAATACATCAACATCCTTTACAGATATATTTTGGTCAAGCTTCACTTGTTGCACATAAATAGGCTCTGCACTTCCAATAGCCTCAAATGTTTCTGCAGTTACATTCTGTGCTTGTCCACCCGATACATGGAACTCAATGTAAGTTTTGTCACCTAATGGCAAACTTCCAGATTTAGAAAAAGGAATTACCGCTACTTTGTCGCTACCAATTGTTGTTTGCAATTTAACAAAATGAACGCCCAACAATTCTGTAAATAGCTTAACGCTCATCTTTGGCACCAAAACCTTTTTAGTAAAGGTTTCATCTACTAGGTAAGACTCAATTTGCACCTGTCCGAAATCGGTACTTGAATTACCTTTTAAAATCAAACCCGCTGCACTTTCCTTAACTTCCAGCACCTCGGTTGCTTTTGCTAATGTTACTCTCATTTTTATATCTTATTTTAAATTTCTGAAACAAAGATATTAAGCATGCAAAAGCACTTTTTAAAATCTAGCGATTTTTACCACTTTTAAGCGATTTATACCAATTTTTTGACACTAATCATCAAAATATTTTTTTACGAGCTTTAGCGTTAGATATTTCTTTTTATAGTGGCTTAAAATATCTTTTTTTATCATGCGTGCAGTGGAATAGCTTACGCCTAAATAATTAGCTAGCTCCTTAGCACTAATTATTTGCAAGTTCTGTGTATTGTTTTTCATAAATTAATTGGATTAACTGGTCTAAATTTATACTCAAATCGGTATCTAATAACTGTCTTATGGCTTTATTATAAATTTTTAAATGCTCGTTTAATTTTTTATATCCCTTGCGGATCATCTGATATACTTTACCTTTATACAACTCTACAAATTGAATAGCAGTAGGCACATACTCCAATTTTCCCCGCAAGTGGTTTAACTCCTCTAAATAACTGCTAACTTCAAAATTTAAATAATTGAGTTTTTTTACCTTATTTGATGCGCCCCACACCGCACCAATTACTGGGCGTTTATTTTCTTCTTGCTTTAATAGATATTTCACCACATACGCAACTATATTTCGTTTACTCTTTGGCGTTTCAATTTTAGTACTTGGGGGATTGCTCCAACCCATTTTTTTATTACGCTGGTAAGCTAGTATGCAGTCTTTTTCTGATTTATAATTTTTTGAATACTTAGCCATATATTCTTTAGCCGTTAAGCGGTTCATCTTTTCAGAATATCTATCAACATAACCATATTTATTTATATACTGGTTCCATATGCGCTGAATATCCTCACGAGGGATTTGCGTATCAATCAAAACATGAAAATGAATATTTCCATTCTTCTGCGTCTCCGCTTTCCAGAGATAATTTTTTAAACCATAGACCTTTTTTAAATGGTCAAGATACTTAGCAAGTATTTTACGCAACACTCTATCATGGTGCTTTTGGGCACTGGGCAAGGTCAAGGTTACAAAAGATAAATATTTGTCCTTGTTTGATTTCGTTGCGTCAGCGAATAAAATAGCATACTTCTTTATATTCCTTACTTGAGTATCCGAGAGCGTTCCTAAATCCTTTAAAACATGCCCTTTCTCATTATACACTTCTTGTTGTTTCTCCTTATACAACTCAACACACTTTTCAGCATATTTAACAATTGAACCAAACTCTGAAATATCATCTAGTGCGTTTAACTCATCTAATTCTGTTTTTTCCTTGTTTAGATTTTGGCGTAAAGTAGGAGTATGGCCTACTTCATAATTTCGTAAATCCATCACATAACTATAATGCAATAGGCTAGTAGGTCTAAGCTGAACCTTTTCACACAAATAATAATTATTAACCTCTTGATATTGTCGCATTTACAGGGATTTTTGCCGTTAGATTTTACCGATACTTGAGACGAGCCCACTCAAAAGCCTATCGGCTTTCTATAAAAAAATCGGTTTCTTCTTTTTTCACAGCCACACGATGATATAAAATATCCTTAGGTTTAAAAGTTATCCACGAACGACCAGAAAATAATACCTCAATATTATTTTCTTGTTTCAACACCTGTACTACAATACCATATTCATATATGTACTGCTTAGGTTCTAAATGATTTACGGGAATGGGTACAAACTTCTGTACTACCAAAAAAGGTCTGATTTCTTCTCTTTGCATACGCTTTTAGTTTTAAATTATTTAAGCGTTGCATTTGTGTTTTGAATGTGCCAAAAGTATTTTAATCATTATTTTTTTATTTTTTCATTAATTTATTATATATTTGCCGACTATATTTTTAAAATATTTAAAGAAATGAAAAAGATTTTATTATTAGGTGCTATGGCACTTTTTGGTTTTGCTAACGCACAGGTAAATTACGGTTTCAAAGCAGGGTACAACTTATCTAACTTGAGTGTACAAAGTCCTATTTCTAGCGCAAAATTACTTTTGGGCAACAAATCAGGATTCAATGTAGGTGCTTTTGTTGAATATGGGTTAGGAAACAACTTAAGCTTACAAGGCGAACTTGCTTACAGCAATGTAGGAGGAAGACTAAAGTATGACAACAACTTAAATGCTGCCGAATCAGCTCAACTTGCTGAAACCCTTGAAATTGACCTAGAAAGCTTTTCTCAAGTAAAAGATGCTAAGGCTGTTGTTTCTTTAGGACAAATTTCTGTACCTGTTTCTTTGAAATATCAATTGAACGAAAAAGTAGCTTTATTGGGAGGTTTCTCTGTTAATTTCAAAGCTGGTTTAAAAACTAAATTAGAAGCTAGCGGAAAAGACATTAAAACTGATCTAGAAAAACAAGCAAAAGTTAATTTTGACGAAGTTGCAAAAAAAGAATTGGCTTCTACAAACTTTGGATTGCACCTAGGTGGGGAGTACAACATCAACAACAATATTTTTGTTGATGCTAGATACAACTTCGGTCTTTCTTCTTTAAACAAGAATTACACAGACTTTGCTAAGCTTAGACAAAGATATTTACAAATCGGTTTAGGATATAAATTCTAATCATTCGTTAAAAATTATTATATACATAAGGTTGTTTTTTTCTAAAAAACAACCTTATTTTGTTTTCTGTATGAAATATTTTATCTCTAGCATATTTTGTCTACTATCGATCTCTAATCTCTACGGGCAGGAAAATAAGAATAGCTACTTCATAGAATTGGGGGCAAATAGCTCTCATCTTTTTGCTTTTAGCGACATTTCTTCCCTTCAGCTCCTATCTGGTAATAAACTAGGCTACTATGTAGGAGTAGGTAAAATTTATGGAATGTCTAAGCAATGGGACATTTCTGTCCTGGCAAAACTTTCTGAAACAGGCGGAAAAATTGAGAATACCACTTATTTTATCAAGCAAAAGTTTAACAAAGACATAGAAAAATACAGAAACGCCACTATAAAGGTGAGTTTATATCGCTTAAGCTCAGACATTAATTTAAATTACAATATAGACAAAACCTCTATCTATACAGGGTTGCAGCCCTCTATATTATTCTTTGGAGTCTACAAAGAACTAAGCACAACCTCCGACGATGGTGATGTTCCTGGAGGAGGTGGCAGCGGTGGGGGCATTCCAAATGATGACGAAGTTTCCCGTATTCGCAAAAATATCAATATCTTTCAGCTTAGGTATCAAATTGGGGTTAAGTATAAATTATCTAGCAAATACTCCGTAAACTTGTCATACTACACAGACCTCATCAATAATTTAAGCCTATATGTCCCAGAAATTAAGAACGAGATACGATTTAGACAATCCACCGTTCAATTGGGGATTATTCGATTTTTCTGACGCCTCCGGCACACTAGGCAGGACAACAGCTCTACACCTTACAAAACAACCGTTCATCACACTATCACAGTACACACCACAATATTTGTTTTTTCTCAGATAAAATAAATTCAGAACTTAAATGAAGTTTCTAAAAATTTAGATTTAATATCTTTGCAAAAATCTCATTTATTTTGACGCAAGAAAAAGCATTAGACATATTAAAATCTGGGCGAAATGTTTTCCTTACAGGTTCTGCTGGTACGGGAAAGACTTATACCCTCAACAAATACATCGAATATTTAAAATCTCATAAAATCCCTGTCGCCATCACGGCAAGCACGGGAATTGCCGCCACACACCTCAATGGAATGACGGTGCATTCTTGGAGCGGAATCGGCATTAAAAGCCACATAGAAACCGCTCACCTGCAAAAGTTGAAGGAACGAAAGTACATGAGGGACAAGATGAAAGATGTACGCGTCTTGATCATAGATGAGATTTCCATGTTGCACAAAAATAGACTGAACGCCGTAAACGATGTTTTGCAGTATTTCAAAGACAATCCCCTGCCATTTGGAGGCGTTCAAGTTGTTTTTTCTGGCGATTTCTTTCAGCTCCCTCCCATTGGCGAAAACAGGGAAAAAGCTAGAGATAAATTCTGTTTCATGTCCGAAGCTTGGGTGAATGCCAAGCCCTACATTTGCTACTTAACAGAGCAATATCGACAAAGCAATAATCCGCTCAATCAATTGCTCAACGAAATGCGAGCTGGCGAGGTGAGCCCTATTTCCTACGATGTCGTCAATCAAAAAATTCAGGAAACCATGTACTCCGATGTAGATCGGTTTCCTCACCTCTACACACACAATGTAGATGTTGATAAAATCAACGAACAAAAACTAAAATTACTAGAAGCTATTCCGCAAAAGTTTAAAGCCACAGCCAAAGGAAGCCCTTCTCTTATCGAAGTAATGAAAACAAACATTCTTGCCCCTTATGAATTTGAGCTAAAGGAAGGAGCCGAGGTCATGTTTGTGAAAAACAATTTTGAAAAAGGATTCTCCAACGGAACCTTAGGCATAGTGAAAGAATTTTCCGAAGACGGATACCCCATTGTAGAAACCAAAGATGGAAACTTGATTGTAGCAGAACCAGAAGAATGGAAAGTGGAGGACGAAAATGGTAAAACTTTAGCCTCCATCACCCAAATTCCTCTGCGTTTAGCATGGGCAATCACTGTGCACAAAAGTCAAGGTATGACATTGGACGAAGCCTGCATAGATTTGCGCAAAACTTTTGAAAAAGGGCAAGGCTATGTCGCACTATCTCGATTGAGAGACCTAGAAGGGCTCACGCTGCTAGGCGTGAACGAAGTAGCTATGCAGCTCGACGAATTGGCATTCAAAGCAGATAAACGCTTTCTAGAACTCTCGGACTGGGCAGACGACACCTTCTCTACCGAAGATTTAAAACGAGAGCACATTCCTTTTATTGTAAAATGTGGCGGACAAATTGAACCTGTAAAAGTGTTAAGCCAAACTGAAACCAAAGAAAAAGGCAAAAAAAGCACTCTCATAATTACCAAAGAAATGCTCGAAGAAGGCATGTCTCCCGAAGAAATAGCAAAAAAAAGAGACCTTACAGAATCTACTATTTACGGGCATTTGAATAAATTAAAAACACAATTTCCAGAATTAAATTTCTCCTCCTACATTGCATGCGATCCGCACATTGTAGATCGTGTGCGCAACCTCGTTGATAATTTAAATTTTGAAGATGGCGAAATAAGATTAAAACCTATTTACGACACACTGAAAGAAGAAATCCCCTATTCCGAAATACGAAAAGCTTTACTTTTAGTCTAAAAAAAATATGAATTTAAAGGAATTTCCCGTTGGGTATTTAAGCTTAATGCTAGCCACGAGCTATCTATACCAAGCATATGCCCGCCCCAAGTTTTATCCTCCAGAGGAATTAAATTACATTTTTATTGCACTCTGTGCAATTGCATTTCTAGGTGCCTTTCTCATGGCTTTTACACGCTACAAAGAAGAGCCGATGGCACACAAAATGCAAATCATAGGTTTAATTATTTTATCACCTATTTTAGCTTATGCCATTTGGATATAAATAAAAAAAGGGTTTCTCCAGAATCTGGAAAAACCCTTTTTTGATACATTTTTTTTCGCAATGAAATTATTTCATTGGGCGTAAGATATTGTAATTTACACCAATTCCGATTGCTCCGATGTTTAAATCTTTTACAGAATCACCTTGGTAGAATACAAATGCATTCCACTCATCATTGTGATATCCCAATTCTGGACGATAGTAGAATCCAGCTTTTGTATCATCTTTCGTAAAAGCTACACCTACACCTAAGTCAGCACCTACAAAGAATCTTTTAGTTGGATAGTAGCGCAACAATGCAGCAACAGGAACAAGTCCAATATTTTCAGAGTTATCTTTCTTAAAGTAGTTGGTATAACCAGTCACAACTCCTAAACCGAAACTTTTAAGGTCTAAAAATTGATATTTAGCATCAACACCCACGGCAAAAGAAGGAAGTATCTTTAGTATCCGCAACTGGAATGCCTGCGTGAACTCCTAATTTCAACCAATCAGTTCCTTTCTTTTGTGCATTTACAAATACGCTTGTAAAAATCAACAACATTAATACACTTAACTTTTTCATTCTCATTCTATTTTTATGTTAAACTTATTGATTTGCTTTTTTAATATAGTTTTCCAGTGCCATAGTCATAGAGGGGGTTTCTGGCGTAGGCACTTTAATATTCACCTCTAGTCCATTTTTCTCTGCCTCGGTAATGGTAGATTTCCCAAACACAGCAATTACTTGTTTTCCTTGCTTGTAGTCTGGAAAACTCTCAAACAACGATTTAATCCCCAACGGACTAAAGAATACTAAAATATCGTAATCCTTCACATTTTTGTCAGACAAATCACAACTCACCGTTTGGTACATGATACCACGCTTCCAATCCAGCCCTAACTCATCCATCAATGCAGGAACATCTGGCTTTAAGATATTAGACGACGGCAGGAGTAATTTTTCCTTTTTAAGTTTTTTTAAAGTCGGTTTTAAATCTGCAAAGGTTTTCCCTCCGATATATACTTTTCTCTTTCTATAAACGATGTATTTTTGCAAGTAAAATGCGACCGCCTCGCTCTGGCAATAATACTTCATCGCATCTGGCACATGGAAACGCATCTCTTCTGCCACTCTGAAGAAGTGATCTACAGAATTTTTGCTTGTAAGCACAATACCTGTAAATTTACTTAAATCTATTTTCTGCTGTCTTAAATCTTTAGCAGTAAGCCCCTCAACCTTGATAAATGGCTGAAAATCTACCTTAATTCCTAAGTCTTTTTCAAGCGTAAGATACGGAGACCCTTCCGAGTTAGGCTTGGGCTGAGATACAAGGATGGATTTTATATTCATACTTTTTACTACATTCATTGCCTTTAGCTTTCGAGCAAGATAAACTTGCACACGATGACGAAAGGTAATATTTCAAGGGCGCAAAGGTACAAAATAATATAGTAAATTGGGAATTTATATTCTTTACTACTTCTTAAATAAAAGGAAATCAACTTAATAAAAAACATGACGCCTAAAAAGCCTAAAATCACATAAGTCAAAATACGCGTGTCGATTTTTGAGAAATAATACAAAAAACTGAATGCTACAAGCCCCAATGTTGTAAAAATCCCAAAATAAGAACGGGAAATAAAGAAATTTCGTAAAATCTCGGCATAGCCCACCGTTGTGAAGATTAATGTATTGACAAGTGCCTTAAACAGGACAAATCCGATGATAATTAATACCAAAAAAAGCAACTGCGTGTAGCTATGATAATCTTGCCAAACGCACCAACGCACCACAAAAGGCAACAAAAACAAGCCCACAAGAGTGGAGAAAACTACAATGTAAATACCACTAAGGATAAAGAAATTGTCTTTTTTCTCACTAAATTTCTCCAGCGTCCCCAAATCGTCGTAATATTTTCTGAAAGCCCATCGCGTAAACATAAGCAAAATGCATATAGCCATCAGCAGGAGAAAAATCCCGTCTTTGTTTTCTACTAATCTTAAATTTCCTTCCACGGCGAATAAGTTTTTGCAAAATTACTAAATAAAATCTCATAGGCTTAGTATATTTGTAGAATGATAAAGAAATTAGTCATAATCCCTACCTACAACGAGAAGGAAAACATCGAAAAAATCGTGCGTGCAACACTCGCATTGCCACAAGATTTCGATGTTTTGGTTGTAGATGATTCTTCGCCAGACGGAACCGTGGAGATTGTAAAAAACTTGATTGAGCTTTTTCCCAATCGTGTTTTTCTAGAAGTGAGAAAGGTTAAAGACGGGCTAGGGCGTGCCTATGTTCACGGATTCAAGTGGGCGCTAGCCAATGGCTACGATTATATATTTGAAATGGATGCCGATTTCTCGCACAATCCAAACGACTTGCCTAAATTGCTAAAGGCTTGCGAAGAGGGAGCCGATATGTCTGTAGGCTCACGCTACTCACAAGGAGTGAATGTAGTAAACTGGCCTATGCATCGCGTATTATTATCCTATTTTGCGTCTAAATATGTGCGTTTAATCACACAACTGCCTTTGCACGACACCACTGCGGGATTTGTGTGCTACACGCGCAAAGCACTTGAAAGCCTAGATTTAAACAAAATTGAATTTAAAGGCTACGGCTTCCAAATTGAAATGAAATATAAAATCTGGAAAAAAGGATTAAAAATCGTGGAAGTGCCAATTATTTTCACCGATCGCACTTTGGGCGAATCCAAAATAAGCAATTCCATTATTAAAGAAGGATTCTTTGGCGTAATAAAACTAAAATATAAATCTTTAACTGGAAAAATTAAGTAATGAAAAAATTAATTTTCGCTATTTTTTCGTTGATGATTTTGGCGTGCAACCACGGAATCGAAAAACCCGACAATTTGGTAGACAGGGATACTTTCAAAAGCATTCTCACCCAAATGTATCTTTACAAGCAGGCACCTACGGTGTCTGTGGCTCGGGACATAGATTTTAATATAATCAACGCAACGATTCTTGCCAATCACCATGTTTCTGCCGAGGATTTCAAAAACTCCCTTGAATATTACATGGTAGATCGCGGACAATACGAAGAGATTTTAAAAGAAATTCAAGACTCTATCCACAACCAAATCGACAGACCTACCGAGGAAGAATCTGTTCCTGCTGTGGATAAAAAAACTATAGCACCTAACGAATGAAATTAGCCATCATAGGCGTGGGGCTCATTGGAGGCTCACTCGCTTTAAAAAGTAAAAAACTAAACCTATTTTCGGAAATTATAGGGATTGACAAAAATCCTGAACATTTAGACCAAGCTTTATCATTAGGCATCATCGATCGCCAAGCTGATTTAAAGCAAGGAGTGCAAGTAGCCGATGTGGTGATGATTGCCGTGCCCGTGGAAGCGACCATAAGTGTCCTGCCACAAGTTTTGGATTATGTAGATAACCAATGCGTGTTTGATGTCGCATCGACCAAAGAGAGCATTATTCACAGCATTGAAAACCACCCAAAACGCAAAAATTATGTTGCATCGCACCCAATGTGGGGTACCGAAAACAGCGGACCTTCCGCCGCGACTGAAAACGCATTTGAAGGACGCTCTCTCGTACTCTGCGACACTCAAAACTCTTCGCCAGAAAAAGTAGAATACATCAAAAAACTCTACGAATCGCTAGGCATGAATGTAATCTACATGGATGCCAAAGAACACGATGTGCACACTGCTTATGTGAGCCACATTTCGCATGTAACATCGTATGCTCTAGCCAATACCGTTCTGGAAAAAGAAAAACAGGAAGATACGATTTTCCAATTAGCGAGTTCAGGTTTTTCGAGCACGGTGCGTTTGGCAAAATCTCACGCAGCCATGTGGTTACCCATCTTTAAACACAATAGAGAAAATGTGCTCGATGTCCTTGACGAACACATCAGTCAGCTTGAGCAGTTTAGAAAAGATTTAATTCTTGAAAACTACGACAAAGTAGAAGATTTTATTTTAAATGCCAATCGCATACGCGGCGTACTGGAAGAAAAAAAACAAAAGCACTAAAAACAATTTTAGCAAGCTTTTTGATTAAGTTTTAATACCTTTGCATTAAATATTTGATATTTGGGAATGAATTATCCTTCTTTTTTCGCTAAAATTTTACTCTTTGGAGAATATGGCATCATCGAAAACGCCAAGGGGCTCACGATTCCGTATAATTTCTACAAAGGGACTTTGAAATTTACCGACATTTCGCGTGAAAACAAATCTCGCGAAAGCCTTAAAAAATATGCGCAGTATTTAGACCAAAACATGCCGCAACAATTTGACATTGAAAGGCTCAATGCAGATTTGGAAAAAGGGATGTTTTTTGACTCAAACATTCCGCAAGGTTATGGTGTGGGTAGCTCGGGCGCACTCGTCGCTGCGATTTACGACGAATATGCGGTTGAAAAATTAGCCAAAAATCAATTATCTAAAAAAGAAATTTCTGAGCTTAAGCACACATTCTCTCAAATGGAATCCTATTTCCATGGGAAAAGTTCGGGCATTGATCCACTGATTTGCTACATGAATATTCCGCTTTTGATTCACTCTAAGGAAGAAATCGACACGATTGGTATTCCGCAAAATGCCAATGGCAAAGGTGCCGTTTTCTTAATCAATTCGGGAACTCCTGGCGAAACGGAACCCATGGTGCAAATCTTTTTCCAAAAATTGAAGCAAGAAGGTTTTAGGAAAACGCTTAGAAAAGAATTTACCAAATACAACGATGCTTGTATAGAAGCCATTGTAAAAGGTAAAAAGGAACCTCTGTTCAAAAACTTGAAAAACCTTTCTACTTGGGCTTTCGTTCATTTTAAGCCCATGATTCCTAGCAAATTACTAAACGCTTGGGAGAAAGGAATCCAAACGAACGATTACTACCTTAAACTCTGTGGTAGCGGTGGCGGTGGCTATGTTTTAGGCTTTGCAGAAGATTTCGAAAAGGCAAAAGAAGCACTTTCCGATTTTCAGCTGGAACCCGTGTATCGTTTCTAAAAAATCTGCCCTATGAAAGCGCCCCAAGGCAATAGCTATGCGATGAAACTTCTGGCGCTATTTGCCGTGATTCGCGGTTACAACGTTGCCATTTTGGTTTTGGCAATGTATTTTGCTGCGTTTTTCATTTTTGCTAAAGGCGATTCGCTGAGTCAGTTTTTTAGAAATGTAGAAATCCATTATATCATCATTTCCACGGCACTTTCGGTATCGGCAGGCTATATTATCAACAATTTTTACGATTTAGACAAAGACCAAATCGCTCGCCCCATTATGGCATATCTTGCCAAATTTGTGAGCCAAAATTTTAAATTAATCACTTATTTATTTTTAAACTCCTTGGCACTCATTTTTGCCTTTTTAGCATCGTGGCGTGTGGCGATATTTATTCTTGTCTTTCAATTCTTAACTTGGTTTTATTGCCACAAATTAAACAAAATCGTGTTTATCAACAATTTATCCTCTACGGTTTTGGCATTATTTCCATTTTTAGCATTGTTCTTATACTTTAATAATTATAGTGCTGTGATTTTTGTGCACGGTGCCTTTTTAGGGCTAAACTTGCTCACGCTCGACATTGAAAAAGATTTCCTTACTCAACGCGCCGATAGCATCTACGAATACCAAACACTGCCCACTGTCCTCGGCACGCGCAAAGCTAAATTAATCCTGAATTTATTGCTTTTGCTCACTGCCGTTGTGGCATTTCTTTTAGCACATTTTGATGGCGTGGGCAATATGTCTTATTATTTTTACAGCGTGGGAGTGGTTTTCTTTGCTTTGCCCTACTTTATTTTAAAGGCTAAAAGCAAGAAAGAATGGCACTTATTGCATTTTGTTTTAAAAATTCTTTTGTGGATTGGGGTGCTAAGTTTGGCGTGGATAAAAATAAATCCCTTAGATTTGCAAAAATTTATTTAATCATGAATACAAACAGAAGAGGTGGAAACCGCAGAGGTGGCACGCCCAGAAATGCTCAATCCGATAACAGAAAAAGAGCGTCGAGACCTTTTAAAAAGACTGATAGAAGAACCGAAAATTCTGAAGACAAAAAACCATTCAGAAAAGAAGGAGATGCAAGAGGCGATTTTAAAAGAAAACCAAGCTTTGGTAGTAACAGAAAATTTGGCAATAAGCCTTTTAGAAAAAGATTTTCGTCTAAAAAAACCGAAGAAGAGCCAAAAGACACTCGCCTACGATTGAACAAATTTATTGCTAAATCAGGACTTTGCAGTCGTCGTGAGGCAGATGAGCATATCAAAAACGGAATGGTGGAAGTGAACGGCAAAATGGTAACCGAAATGGGCTACAAAGTAGAACCAACCGATGAGGTGCGTTTTGACGGAAAAATCCTAACGCCAGAAGATAAAATCTATATTTTACTTAATAAACCAAAAGGATTTATCACTACTACCAACGATGAACGCGACCGCAAAACCGTGATGGATTTGGTGAAAAACGCAACGCCTACACGCGTGTTTCCTGTGGGGCGTCTTGACCGACAAACCACTGGGGTTTTGCTATTTACCAACGATGGTGATTTAACCAAAAAATTAACGCACCCAAGCCACAATGTGCGCAAAATCTATCATGTCGTGCTAGATCGCCCATTGCATGGAGACGACATGGAGCGTGTGCGCAAAGGTATCCCAATGACAGAAGGAATTGCTCGTGTAGACAAAGTTTCATATATCGATGGCAAACCACACAACGAAGTGGGTGTAGAAATCCACATTGGGTGGAACCGCGTAGTTCGTCGTATTTTTGAAAGAATGGGCTACAAAATCGTTTCGCTAGATCGCGTTTCGTTTGCGGGGCTCACCAAGAAAAATGTAAAACGAGGCACTTGGAGAATCCTTGATAAGCAAGAGGTTGACTTCTTAAAAATGGTATAAAAATCATTTTTTAATCATAATTAAAAAAGACCTAAGTTTTGAAATTTCAGAACTTAGGTTTTTATTTTTAGCTCAAAAATCAAACATCAAAAAACGATCAAAATCCGATTTTTAGCTACCTGTCCATCATCATGGTATTATTTTTGCTGATATTTATCAGAATTTTAATCACTAAAAAAATATAAATTATGGCTTTTCAATTACCAGAATTACCGTATGCATTTGATGCATTAGAACCAAATATCGATGCTAAAACCATGGAAATCCACCATGACAAGCACCATGCAGCTTACACCAACAATTTAAATGCTGCAATTGAGGGAACTCCGCTAGAAGGAAAAACAATCGAAGAAATCTTGGTAGAAGGTTTTGAAACTCCTGCTGTGAGAAACAACGGTGGAGGATTCTATAACCACTCTCTTTTCTGGCAAATCCTTTCTCCAAACGGAGGTGGCGAGCCTAAAGGTGAGTTGGCTGAAGCAATCAAAGAAAAATTCGGTTCTTTTGAGAAATTTAAAGAAGAGTTTTCTACTAAGGCTAAAACTCAATTCGGTTCGGGATGGGCATGGCTTTGCGTTTACAAAGGTGGCAAAGTAGATGTTTGCTCTACTGCAAATCAAGATAACCCATTGATGCCGAATGGATGTGGCGGAACTCCAATTTTAGGATTAGATGTCTGGGAACACGCTTATTATTTAAAATACCAAAACAAGCGTCCAGACTATGTTGCTGCATTCTGGAATGTGGTAAACTGGGACAAAGTTGAAGAATTATATGCTAAAAATAAATAATATAACTTTTTAAAACTTCCAAATTTTAGCCTGTTTTATAGTCTTATAAAACAGGCTTTTTTATTACCTTTACACCGTGAAATCCTTCAAAAAAGCCCAAAATCTGATTTTAAATTCACCCGTGCTCAACAAATGGGTGGTGCTTTTTGTGCTTTTAGCGATTTTAATCACAACTGTTTACATCTCCAAAACGATTGTAGACCAGCTGCGTAGCGAAGAGCAACGAAAAGTTGAAACCATCGTAGCTGCGTTAAGGCTTCAAAGCTCTGACAAAGAAACCTCTCCCGAGGCACGAGATTTAGCATTAAAAATTCTGGAAGAAAACACAGCAATTCCACTTATTTTAATTGATGAGAATAATGTTTTCTCTTACCAAAAGAATTTAGACAAAATCGAAGATAGATTGGCAACAGATACTGTTTTCTTAAAAAATTATCTTCATAAATTGGAACTTTATCACGAGCCCATCAAAGTTGATTTACCCTTTGGGACACAAAGCATTTATTACCAAAACTCTCAATTGCTCAAAAAGTTACAATATTATCCCTTGATTTTAATTGTGATTTTAATGATATTTGCGGCACTTGTGATTTGGTATTTTAGAATTGTGGATGCCTCATCGCAAAACTTTCTTTGGGCTGGCATGGCAAAGGAAACTGCTCACCAGATAGGCACTCCGCTCAGCTCATTGCTCGGCTGGGTAGAAATCCTGAAATATGAAAATGTAGACAAAAACATTTTATACGAAATAGAGTCTGATGTAAAAAGATTGAAACAAATTGCCGATCGTTTTTCCAAAATTGGCTCTATGCCAGAGCTCAAGAAAACCAATGTGGTAAAGGTTGCCAAAGACTCATACGAGTACTTGAAAAAGCGAATCAGCGATAAAGTGGTTTTCTCCTTTTATAGCCAAGAAAAAGAACTTTATGCCAATGTGAGCCCTGAATTGCTGAGCTGGGTTTTTGAAAATGTTATGCGAAATGCCGTAGATGCCATGCAAAATCGTGGCGAAATTTCGTTTAAAATTCTCAAAAAAGAGAACAAAATCATTATCTTGATTAAAGATACAGGTCCTGGCATCGACTCGAGCAAAATCGGGAAAATCTTTGATCCTGGCTACACAACAAAAAAACGCGGATGGGGCATTGGATTATCTTTAGCCAAACGCATTGTGGAGGAGTTTCACAACGGGAGCATTTATGTAGATTTTTCGGACAAAGAAAACGGAACGCAGTTTTGTATTGAGCTCAACGAATGCTTATAAAAAATTGTATTTGGCTATATTTTTCAAATTAAAAAATCTCTTTTCGGCATAAAAAAAAGCTGAAATTGTATAATTTCAGCTTTCTTATTTTAATTAAACTTGATTTAATCAATCTTTCTACACTCGTGAATTAAAAATTCTTTTTCGGCACCTTCCAAATAAGGAGAAAGCGCATCTTCTACACGAGTGTGGTATTTATTTAACCATGCTTTTTCATCTTCTGTCAAGAGCTCTTTATCCAAACATTCCGTGAACAATGGACAAAGTGTAAGTGTTTCAAACTCGTAAAACTCTCCAAATTCAGAAGTGGAATGCTCTGAAACAGCGATTAAATTTTCGATTCTAATTCCATATTTGTTTTCGCGATACAAACCTGGTTCATTAGAAACCACCATTCCTGGCACCAATTGCGTATTGTTTAAGTCTTTTCTTATGTTTTGTGGACCTTCGTGCACATTCATAAAGCTACCCACGCCATGACCTGTTCCGTGTCCAAAATCGCGATCGTTCATCCAGAGTGGCAATCTTGCAATCGCATCTAAATGCACTCCACAAGTGCCTTTTGGGAAACGAGCCATAGAAAGATTAATCATTCCTTTTAAGACCAAAGTCCAGTCTTTTTTAAACTCAGCACTTGGTTCTCCCAAACTCAAAGTACGCGTGATATCGGTGGTTCCTTCACGATATTGCCCTCCTGAATCGATTAAAATTGTGCCTTCGTTTTTCACCTTTTTGGCTGTATCTTTTGCCGCAGAATAGTGCACCACAGCACCATTTCCTTCGTACCCGACAATGCTTCCGAAGCTTTCGCCCACAAAGGCATCGCCTTGCGCTCGGAAATCTCTTAATTTTTCTCCAATGGTAAATTCATCTAATTCTTCTTTTCCTGCAGAAGTTTTAAGCCAGTGGAAAAATTTAACCAATGAAACGCCATCTCGCACCATTACTTTTCTGAAACCTTCGAGCTCCGCTTTGTTTTTAATCGCCTTGAATAAATTGCCTGGTGCAGGTGCTACAATTATCTTATTATCTGCACTTAAAGTTGAGAAAATTAATTGATTGGCATTTGGTGCTAAAAGAATATTTTTGCCTTTCAAAGTTTTTAAATAATCAAAAAATGCATCATAATCCTTTATCTGAACATGGGCTTGCTCTAGATGAGCTTTCACATCTTCGGTAACTTTTTGCGGCTCTACAAAAAGCGTAGTTTTATCTTCCTCAATGCATAAATAGCCCAAAAACACTGGGTTAAACGCCACATCGTTCCCGCGAAGGTTTGTTGTCCAAGCCACATCATCTAGTGCAGTTACGATATGTGTATCGGCTCCTTTTTGATGCATTTTTTCTTTGATTTTAGTCAATTTTTCTTGGACACTTTTACCTGCATATTCAAGCGGGTGCACAAAAATGGCGTCGGATTTTTCGATTTTTCGGTCTTTCCAAATTTCATCAATCAATGGGATATGCACTAATTGAATGCCTTTATCGGTTAGTTTTTGTTCTAATTTCTCCCAATTGGCACGAGAGGTTGCCAGAGCATTCACTCCAACTTTTCCTCCGCTTGGCACTTGTCCAATAATCCAATCGATGTAGTTTGGCGTTCCCTCTACTCCATCTTTGAATAAATCAATTCCTGAGCCTTCTAGCTCCTTAGGTGCTTGAACAAAATATCTTGAATCTGTCCACAAGCCTGCTTTGTCCTTGGTTATCACGACAAATCCCGCCGAACCTGTAAAACCTGATAGCCATGCACGCTCTTGCCAATGTGCTGGCATGTATTCGCTCATGTGGGGATCGGCACTGAATACGATAAATGCATCTATATTATTGCTCTGCATCGCATTTCGCAGGGCAGAAACTTTTTCTTTTGCTGTCATTTTATTTTAAAATTTAGTTTGCTTATTATCCCGCAAAAATTATACAAATTAAGTTTTTATGGGAATTAAATTTTAGCGCATAAAAAAAGAGGCGTCAAAAAAACGCCTCTCTTATAATTGTTATGATTTCAGATTAAAGTGTATTAGAGTTTACAGAAACTACTACACGTCTGTTACATTGTCTTCCTTCTGGAGTATCGTTAGTACATTTTGGATCTGCTTCACCAAAACCTCTAGCAGATAAAACACCAGCTGGGATTCCTCTTTCTTCTAAAGCTTTCACTACAGAAGCTGCTCTTCTTTCGGATAACTTCACATTGTATGCAGGGTTTCCTGTGTTATCAGTATAACCATCAATGTTTAATTTAAGGTTAGGATAAGCAGCTAATAAATCTTTAATTTCTTGAGCTTTTTGATCGATTTTAGCAAAAGAAGTTGGGCGGATAGTAGCTTTGTCAAATGCAAATTCTACAGTGAAATCTACATTGATTTTTTCTACAGTTTCAGCAATGATTACTTCTTCAGCAACTGGACATCCGTCTGGGGCTACACCTGGCTCGTTTGGACATTTGTCTACATTGTCAGTGAATCCGTCACCATCAGTATCTGGCCAAGGGCATCCGTTGTTTTCTCTTGGACCTGCTTGATTTGGACATTGATCTACATTATCGTTCAATCCGTCACCATCAGAATCTTTCCAAGGACATCCGTTGTTTTCTTTTGGACCTGCTTCGTTTGGACAGTTATCTAAGTTATCTGGAATACCATCTCCGTCAGTATCTGGACATCCGTTAAACTCTGGTAAACCTGGAGTGTCTGGACATTGGTCTTTGCTATCTTCGATTCCGTCTTTATCTCTGTCTTGTTTACCAAATTTGAAGGTAACACCAGCAGTGTGTTGGAAGAAGTTGATGTAATCAGAGTTTCCTGAAGGTGAGAAGTTGTAATCAGATGCTAAGTTGATACCAAAGTTATCTGTAATCCAGAAGTTGATACCAGCACCACCTTGAGTCATGAAGTAATTTTCTTTTCCTTCAAATTCTCCAGTTACAGTTTCTCCTGTACCCATGGTGTAAGAATCTTTGAATTTGATTCCTGAATAGTCGTAGTGGTGGTAAGAAGCTCCGATTCTTAAATAAGGGTCAAACCAATAAGTTTTGTCTTTTTTACCTAAGATACGGTAACGCAAACCTAAACCAGCATTTACGAATAATTTGTCGTCTAGTTTCATTCTCTTGTTGCTCACTTCTCCGATAGAGGCAGTTAAGTCTGCAGAGAATTTACCTCCTAAATGTCTGATAACAGACAATTTTGATAATGGAGGAACGATTTCGTAATCGTCTGTGTCAAAAAAACCATCGAAAACTCCACGACCTGCAGAAGTGAAATCTACAGCGTGTGCTCCGATTGTAATGCCCCAAGGATTGCTAGCATCCTGAGCATAAGAATTGGCTCCTACAAATAATGTTGCAGCTAAACCGAGCGCTAAATTAAACTTTTTCATACTCAAATATTTTTTTAAATAATGTTTATTAAGTTAACATCTTGTGCACAAAGTTAATAAATCTTTTGGATTCTATCTAAATTCCTTTTAATATCTTTTTCTTTTAACACATGCCTTTTATCAAAAAGCTTTTTACCTTTAGCCAAATAAATCTTAAGCTTAGCATAACCTTTATCATTGATATATAACAAGGTAGGCACTATGGTAAGCCCCGATTCTTTGGTTTTTCTATCTAGTTTTTGAATTTCTCTTTTGTGCAAAAGTAATTTACGATCGCGTTTAATTTTGTGGTTAAAGTGTGTTCCCCAATCGTATTCGTTGATGTGCATGTTGACGATGAATACCTCACCATTCTTAACTTCACAGAAACTTTCGGCAATACTAGCTCTCCCCATGCGTATGGATTTAATCTCTGTACCCATGAGCTGGATACCTGCCGTAAACTCCTCAATCAGCTCGTAATTGAAGCGCGCTTTTTTATTTTTAATGTTTACTTGTTTCTGTATCACCTCAAAAGTGTTTTAAACTTTTTATATATTTGCAAATATAACAAAAGTTATTCCAAAAATCATATGTTAACAGTATCAAATGTATCTTTACAATTCGGCAAACGCGTTTTGTTCGACGAAGTAAACATAAAATTCACCAAGGGGAATTGTTATGGAATCATTGGCGCAAACGGCGCTGGAAAATCAACTTTCTTGAAAATTCTTTCGAAAGAACTAGAGCCTACAAGCGGGCATGTGAGCTTGGAATCAGATAAAAGAATGTCTGTTTTAGAACAAGATCACTTTAAATTTGATGAGGTGCCTGTGCTTGAAACCGTTTTGCGCGGAAATCAGAAAATGTTTGAGGTAAAAACTAAAATGGACGAGCTTTATGCTAAACCTGATTTTTCTGAAGAAGATGGGGTGAAAGCAGGTGAGCTAGGTGTGATTTACGAGGAAATGGGGGGCTGGAACGCCGAATCCGACGCGGCTACGCTACTTTCAAACCTTGGAATTTCTGAAGAAGACCATTATAAATTAATGAAAGATTTAGACCCTAAGGCTAAAGTGCGTGTACTATTGGCGCAAGCACTTTTTGGGAATCCAGATCTTTTAATCATGGACGAGCCTACCAACGACTTGGATGTCGATACCATTTCTTGGCTAGAAGATTTCTTAGCAGATTACGAAAACACTGTGATTGTGGTTTCTCACGACCGTCACTTCTTAGACGCTGTGTGCACGCACACTGTGGATTTAGACTTTAGTAAACTTAATCTTTACTCAGGAAACTACTCTTTCTGGTACCAAGCATCGCAATTGGCAGCAAGACAAAGAGCACAAGCCAACAAAAAGGCGGAAGAGAAGAAAAAAGAATTGCAAGAATTTATTCAGCGTTTTAGCTCGAATGTGGCAAAAGCTAAACAAGCTACTGCTCGTAAAAAAATGATCGACAAACTTGATTTGCAAGAAATCAAACCTTCATCTCGTCGCTACCCTGCGATTATCTTTGAACAAGAACGCGAAGCTGGAGATCAAATTTTAGAAACAGAAAACTTAAAAGCAAGCTTGGACGGAGAAGTGTTATTCGACAACATTTCTATCAACTTGCAAAAAGGCGACAAGGTGGGAATTATCTCTCGCAATGCCTTGGCACAAACCCGTTTCTTTGAAATCATTTCTGGCAATGTTCCTGCCGATGGCGGAGAATACAAATGGGGAATCACCACTACACAAACTTATCTGCCACTCGACCACACCGAATTTTTCCAAAAAGAAATCAATTTGGTAGATTGGCTAAGACAATATGTAGACACCGATGAGGAACGCCACGAGGAGTACATTCGCGGATTCTTGGGTAGAATGCTTTTCAGCGGCGACCAAGCCTTAAAGATGTGTACCGTGCTCTCTGGAGGAGAAAAAATGCGTTGTATGTTCTCTCGCATGATGTTGCTAAAGGGCAATGTATTGTTGTTTGATGAGCCTACCAACCACTTAGATTTGGAATCTATTTCGGCATTGAACAACTCTCTTGAAAACTTTAAAGGCACTATTCTTATGTCGTCTCACGACCACGAATTGATGCAAACCGTGTGCAACCGAATTATAGAACTTACTCCAAAAGGCGTAATCGATCGCTATATGACTTATGATGAGTATTTAAAAGATCCTAAGATTAAAGAACTTAGAGAAAAATACTACGCAGAGTAAAGCATAAAAAGTCGCCCATTGGGCGACTTTTTAATTTATATTATGCACAAGCTAAAAAAGCCCAACTCTATACAAGTGGGCTAAAAATATTATAAAATTCGATTTTTTCTAGTCGATAAAATTGTGTGGCTCTCTGTAATCTACAATTCTTTTATCATCTTTACCAAACCCAACGATTTGAATACACCACCAGATTAGTAATCCAAGAATTACAGCAGATAACAACCACCCCATGAAAATCCCGATAGGAGGAAGGATTTTAAAAGTCCACTGAAAAAAGTCACCTAGACCAAAAAAAATCTCTGTAAAAAATGCAAATTGTATCATTATTCCTTTAATTTGCAACAAAGTTATAAAAATGCTTTCAAAAATTCTAAAACTAAACCGAAATTTTGTATCTTTTTTGCTATACGGGGTAGCAATCGCGCTTATTTTATTACAATTTCATTCCAAACTCCACACCGATTACGATTGGGGAGCCGCAGGATTATTTGCCATAGGAATGGCTTGTTTGGCTGGTTACTCGCAGTGGATTTCATTTTTCAATCGCACGCATTATTTCGAATTTTTCAGTTTGATTGCATTTGCGCTTTTAGTTCCCGATTTTTCTAACTTTTCCTTTTTTGCGGGATTTTTATTTTTAACGATTGTTGCACTACAACTCTTAGACGAATTTGATTTAAGCGACAAGCTACTCTCTCCATTCGACATCGGTTTCTTTATGGCGATTGCATGCTTTTTGCACCCACCGTTTTGGATTTTTGCAGGCTTTCTGCTACTGCATTACATCTTGCTCGGGCGCGTAATGCTCCGCGGTTTAATATTGTGCATTTTAGGGATTTTAACCTTTTCGCTACTCACCGCTGAAGTTGCTATTTTATTTGATTTCACCGATTTAGCCCCTTACTTATGGAATCGTTTTACGCCCCAAGTTTCATTGCATTTTAATATCAATTATTTGTGGCTTTCACCTATTTTGGTGTTCACGATTCTTGGGCTAAACGACTATATCCAAAACATCAACCGACATTCGGCAGAGAAAAAACTCGTGTTTTTCAATGCAATTATGTTTATTCCGCTTGCGATTCTTTACACTATTTTATACGCCAATGAATCGCAATATGCTATCTTATTTTATACCATTCCAGTCGCTATTGTCTTAACAAATTACTGCATGTATGCTAAAACCAAACTTAAAGAAATTGTGCTTTTTGGCTTTATCATCAGTCTTTTGCTATACAAATACGCACATCTAATCAAGCTACCAGGAGTTTTACACGATATATCTTTTTAAGCTAAGTTTTTCGTCTTCAAAAACGGCATAGGTAAAATGACTGAGCCAATCTCCTGTATTGATGTACTCGGACTGCTCAGAAAGCTTGATTTCTAGAGGCAAATGCCTGTGCCCAAACACAAAATAATCATAATGTGCTTGGCTTAATTTTCGTTTTGCATATTGCACAAGCCATTCATCATCTCCGTAGAAATTATCGTCTTTATCGCCAGAGAGATAGCGATTTTTACGCGATAAATATTTGCCCAACCACAGCGAAAAATCTGGATGCAATAAATAAAACATTCCTTTAGCTAAAGGATTGGTAAACAACTTCTTCAACCTTTTATAGCCTTTATCGCCAGGTCCTAGCCCATCGCCGTGGCCAATGAAGCATTTTTTACCATTAATCACAAACACTTGCGGACGATTAAACACCTGCGCATTCAGCTCTTGTTCTAAATAATCGCGCATCCACAAATCATGATTCCCAATGAAAAAATAAATCGGAATCCCTGCATCGGCAAATTCGGCTAATTTCCCCAAAACACGCAAATAGCCCCTCGGCACGACTTGTTTGTACTCAAACCAAAAATCAAATAAATCACCCAATAGAAAAAGTGCATGCGTATCGGGTTTTATTTCATTTAAAAACTGAATGAATTTTTGCTCGCGCGCACGACTTTCTGTTTCATTTGGTGCACCAAAATGCTGATCCGACGCAAAATAGATTTTTTTCCCCGCAGGAATATCAATAATTAATTCTCCTCCGCCAGCCATTCGCCATAAGAATTTTCGGTTTCATACAATTTCAGATACACCAATTCCACTTGCGGTGGCAATTGTTTTTTAATTCGCTCGGCAAAATCAATCAACATATTTTCGCAAGTAGGCTGATAGGGCGTAAAAACGACTTTGTGTCCTTGTTTTTCAAGCATTTCCCCCAGCGATTTATGCCCAGAATTCTCGTTCAGTAGCACCGCGTGATCAAGCTTATCCACAATTTCGGATTTCACGATTTTTTTCACATCGCCAAAATCAATTACCATACCCAGCTTTTCGTTGCTTGTATCCTCAATCGGCGTTCCGCGCAAAGTCACATACAATTTGTACGAATGCCCATGCACATTTTTGCACTTCCCATCGTAACCAAAAAGCGCATGCGCCGTTTCAAAACTAAATATCTTTGTAATTCTTATCTTTTGTGGATTCATTTTTAATCTGTATCTTATTTGCAAATTTAAAGGAATTCTGAGCAATGCAATCTATTTTTGATTTAATTTTTCCGAAACGCTGTGTGGGCTGCGATAGAATTTTGGCTAAAAATCAGGATTTTCTGTGCGTTTCGTGCTTTAGAAATTTAAGTTTTACGCATTGGCAAATAGATGAAGAAACGCCATTATTTCAAAATTTAAACCGTCCCGATTTGTTTCAAGGAGCGCAAAGTCTCCTCTACTACGACAAAGGCGGAACGGTGCAGGCCTTGCTCCATGCCAATAAATACTTTAATCAGCCTAAAATCGGAAAATTCATCGCTCAATTATTGCCCAAGGATTTAATTGAATTTTACAAAACTAAAAATATAGACGCTGTGATTGCCGTGCCCAGCCACCCGCGCACCTTGCGACAGCGTGGCTATAACCAAGTACACGCCTTTGCGCAAGAAGTTTCAAATCAAATTAACGCCAATTTTTCACCACAATTACTCGTGCGTTCCGAGCGAAAATCCTCGCAAACGCAATTGGGCAAAAGTGACCGATTTTCTCGGCTCGATGGGGCTTTTAGCTTAAATAAAAATCCGAATTTGGGCGATTTTCAGCGAGTTTTGCTCATTGATGATTTAGCGACTACGGGCTCCACGCTCATTCATTGTGCCGAAGTTTTAAAACAAAATTACCCCACAATCGAAATTTTTGTGCTCACTATGGCTCATGCAAGAAGTTAATAATTTAACATTTTCGTGTTTTATTTTTTATTTATATTTGCCATAATTGATTTTAAACCCTATGAAAATCAAAAAACTTTTAGCTTACTGCGTGGCGATAGCCTTGCTAAGCACAGCAACCACGAGTTGCAAAGACGATGATGATGAAAAAATTGAAATTCCTGCCGAGCTTGTTGGCACTTGGGAGCTTACAGAGAAATATTTCCCAAGCGGTATGCCAGATGATTGGAAATGGAAAAAAGTGCGAAATGACGAGAAATATACCTTGACTTTGAATGCGGATCATTCTTTTACTTCAACCCAATTCCCAAATTGTCAAAAAGGAACTTACAATCATTGGGAAAATAAATTGAGCCTTAATTACCTATGTGAGCGTTCAGAAGAAAATATTTATATTTTTAAATTCAAAGACAAAAATTATAGTTTAATTCTTAGCCCAACATATCTAAATTGTGATGAAGGCTGTTCATATAAATTTGTACGAGTGAGATGAGAAAGATAACAATTATTTTAGTTTTTCTGCTATCGGTAAAGCTATTTAGTCAAGAAGTTTGTGGCACTCCTCATAATTTAATCGATGATTATGAATATCACGAAATGTTCGCTAAAAGTGCAAAGGCATCATGTCCACTGCAAATCACTCTTTTTTCCGAATCAATTTAACCCAAATAAAAATTAAGTAATGAAAATCAAAAAACTTTTAGCTTATAGCATGGCGATAGCCCTGCTAAGCGTAGCAAATACAAGTTGCAAAAACGATGATGATGAAAATGGCGTATTATATGTCAGGGGGCATTTTTTGGACAGCCCCTTTTGTTCGACTCCTATTCTTATGTTAAGAAAAGACACAATAATAGATAATGAAAGACTATCTGGCGTTTATTTAAAAAATATAAAAGGAACGGAAATCAATTTTAAAGACACTTATTTAGTTAAATTTAAATTACTAGACGGTAAAGTCAGATCTTGCACAGATTTCTTTCTAATTAAATATAAAGATGCACATGCTATATCAATTAAAAAAATAGAAAAATGAGAAAATTACATATCTAAAAACCCCTTCAAAATATGAATTTTGAAGGGGTTTTCTTTATTAATTACTTTCTTGGTAAATCTCGTTTTGGTTCTCGTCGGTAATGTGGAGCTCCAAATATCTAAACGAATCGCGTGGCATGATTTTAATCGGCAATCGGTATTTCCAAGCCCATTTTTTCCTAATGGACGGGATTCCTTGTTTCAGATACGCAGCCACAAATGGGTGCATGTGTATCGTGATTTTCTTGGCTTTGCCTGCCTCGGCAATCGCTTTGATTCTTGCCTCTATACGCTCTATAATCGCGATGGGTGCTTCTACCTCTTCTCCGTTTTTATTTGGATTTTCCTCGTAGGTTTTGATGTTTACCTCGGGGCGCACGCGCTGACGCGTGATTTGCACCAATCCAAATTTACTCGGCGGTAGCACTTTGTGTTTAGCACCGTCTTTCTTCATTTCTTCTTTGAAGAAGTCATAGAATTTTCTACGATTTTTGGCTTCTCGCATGTCTATGAAATCCACCACGATGATACCGCCCATGTCTCGCAATCGCAATTGGCGGGCAATTTCCGTGGCAGCCTGCATATTCACATTTAGGGCGTTTTGCTCTTGCGTCTCTTTTACGGCTTTTATGTTTCCTGAGTTTACATCAATCACATGCAACGCCTCGGTGTGTTCAATCACAAGATACGCACCTTTGGATTTAGGAATGTTTACATGTGTTCCAAACGAAGTTTTGATTTGTTTTTCTACATTATAAAATTCCAAAATAGGCGTTTGTTTTTGGTAGAGTTCCAGAATGTCTTCTTTGCCTGGTGCAATTACGCTTAAGAAATCTTTGATCTCCTCTAGCAACTCCTCGTCGTCGCAATGGATTTTGACAAAATCTTCAGAAAATTTATCTCTCAAAATTCCAGATGCACGGCTAAGCTCGCTGTGCACGCGTTTAGGGAGTTTTTTGGCACGCAGATTATTGTAAATACCTTTCCATTTTTGCACCAAATCTTCTAAATCTTGGTGTAATTCTGCTACTTTTTTGTACTCGGCTACCGTGCGAATGATTACGCCAAAGCCTTCTGGTTTAATGCTTTCTACAAGCATTGTGAGGCGATCTCGCTCGGTTTTTTCTTTAATTTTTTGAGAAACAGATACTCTGTCGGAAAATGGCACCAATACTAAATAGCGTCCTGCGATTGAAATTTCAGAAGTTACACGCGGACCTTTGGTAGAGATGGGCTCTTTGGCAATTTGCACCAAGATGTTTTGCCCTGGCTGAATGACATCTTCTATCTTTCCGTTTTTATCTATTTCTTTTTCTACCGGAAAATCTTTTAATAAATGTGATTTGTATTTGCTAGAACGCACCGCTTTTATGTAAGAGAGCATCGAGAGCACCTCTGCACCCAAATCGTGGTAATGCAGAAAAGCATCTTTTTCCGAGCCTACAGATACAAATGCCGCATTCATGCCGGGCGCCAGTTTTTTGATTTTGGCTAAATAAATATCGCCCACATTGTATCGCTGGTTCACTTGCTCTTGGTGAAATTCCATAAGCCTGCCCTCCTCGAGCATGGCTATTTTTACCATTTCACCAGATGAACTTATAATCAGTTCTTTATTCATTCGGGTTCACAAATAAGGTGTTTCATCACTGTACACACGACCAGAAAAGGTACATTAAACAATGTGTACAAATTTTTAAAAATTCAAAATGCACCGAGCCTTTGTAAGGTGGTGCATTTATTTTTTAAACAAAGGTCAAAAAAAGATTATTTTTTCTTTTTGTGTCTGTTTAATCTTCTTCTTTTCTTTCTCTTGTGAGTCGATACCTTATGTCTTTTTCTTTTTTTACCGCTTGGCATATCAAAAATTTTTTAAAATTAATAATTCAGTGAATTTCTCGTTATTTTTTAGTCTTGTACTTTTACTTGATCTTTTACTTCTTCAACAAAAGTTTTAGAAGGTTTAAAAGCCGGAATATTATGAGCCGGAATTATGATCGATTTGTTTTTAGAGATATTTCGTCCGGTTTTTTGCGCTCTCTTTTTAATGATAAAAGAGCCAAAACCGCGAAGATATACATTTTCTCCGCCAGTCATAGCTGACTTCACCTCCTCCATAAACGCTTCCACAACATTTTGAGTATCAAGCTTTTCTAAGCCCAATTTGTTTGAAATGTTAGTTACGATTTCTGCCTTAGTCATTCTTTATTATATTTTATAAATTAATTTAATTCGAAACGGATTGCAAATGTACAATTTATTTTTCAAATCCAAATCAAAATTTTGTGTGTAATTCTTTATATTTCATCTTTTTAAAAAAGAAAAGGGCATTTTTGGCATTTTTTTTTAATAAAATAATGACTTATATCATTCAGCTCAAAGTCGCTTTCTGGCGCATGATTTCTGCTACTTTGCTCGGATTTTTTATATTAAAACTTATTTTCTCTCCCGACTTAAGTTCCAAAAACAAAAATTCATCAGTGCTAATCACATAGCCCTCGCCATAAATCTTGGATTTGCGCACGCCACCCACGCCCCCAAACGAGTAAATGGGGTCTATATTCAATATTTCCCAATGCTTAATGTCTGAATATTTGATTTTTTTGCTTGCGCCCAAAAGCGTGTATGGCACATAGCTCACTTGCAAAAAATCGGGATTAAATGTAATTTTTAAGTATTGAAAAAGAACTATCAGCATTAGAAATACCAGAAACAACGAAAAGCCTATAAATTGATAGAAATCTGAATTTAAATGCTTAAAATCTGGCTTTGTTGTTTGATAAATGAGAATCAACGGTGCCAATAAAACCAACGCAAACCACTTAAATCCTTTTATTTTCTCTTGATAAATCATAAAAACTAATGTTTAATGAAAGTGCAAAGTACAAATTTTTTCTAAAAATTTCACAAAACATGGCTTCCAAAAAAAATCCTGTACTTTTGCGTTTATGAATTTTGCACAAGCACTGCTTTTGTGGTATGACCAAAACAAGCGCGAGCTCCCGTGGCGAGATGCGCCGAGCCCCTACCACATTTGGATTTCTGAGATCATTTTGCAACAAACCCGCGTGAACCAAGGCATGGATTATTATCTGCGTTTTGTAGAGCGGTTTCCTACGCCCACTGCACTTGCCCGTGCCGATGAGCAAGAGGTGCTCAATCTCTGGAAAGGGCTAGGCTACTACTCTCGAGCTCGCAACATTCACAAGGCGGCAAAAATGATTGTGTCTGAGTTTGGGGGCGAATTGCCAAGCGATTCCCAGACTTTGCAAAAACTCCCTGGCATTGGGAAATACACTGCCGCTGCCATTGCCTCGATTGCGTTTGGAGAGCCCGTGGCTGCGATAGACGGCAATGCATTTAGAGTCTACAGCCGATTCCTCGGAATGTATGATGATATTGCCGAGGGAAAAAGTTTTGCCAAGTTTTTCGAAGCGGGGCAAAACCTCATCTGCCACAAACGCCCAGGCGACTTCAACCAAGCGGTGATGGAGCTCGGTGCCACGATGTGTTTTCCGCAAAACCCGACTTGCATGTTCTGCCCCGTGCAAGATGCGTGCTACGCCTTTAATCATGGAAAAATAGGCGAATTGCCCGTAAAGACTAAAAAGGTGAAAATAAAAGAAGAAAAAATTGAATATCTATATATTTTCTCCGATGATTTTGTGCTTATGCACCACCGCAACAAGCAAGGTATTTGGAAAAATATGTATGATTTTCCGACTAAAGAGCTCATGGAAACGGCGATTAATCTTAAAAATTTAGCTCCCCAAGAAAGTGTCTTGCATATTTTAACGCACAAGAGATTAAACATTGATTTTTTTAAATTAAAATTAAATGATACTGAATTAAAAAATTTAAGTGAAGAATTTTCGCTATCTTTAGTCCCGAAAGACCAAACCAAGGATTTGCCCACGCCAAAGCCAATTACTGATTTCTTGAAAAACCATGCAAATTCGTAATTTTTTAGCCTTTTGGGCTAAGGCATTAAGTCTTAAAAAAAATGCATTTTAGCTATATTTTAGTCATAACTAAAGACCTTTAGCCATAACAAAAATGCGATTTTGATACATTTTTTAAGTTTAGAAAAAAAACATTTAAAAATTGACATATGGAAATGAACTATAAAATCATCGGGGAAGGAAAGCCTGTTGTGTTGCTCCACGGCTTTCTAGAAAATCACAAAATGTGGATTCCGATTGCAGAAGCGATTCCAGGCTACAAATTCATTATTCCAGATTTGCTGGGACATGGCAAAACTCGCTCGGAAGACGAGGTGAACACCATGGAAGACCAAGCGAGAAATTTAGTGAATTTGCTCAAAGATTTGGAAGTGAGTTCGGCGACTTTCATTGGGCACTCCATGGGGGGCTACATTGCAATGGTGATTGCAAGGGACTATTCTTCTTATGTAGAAAAATTAGGACTGTTTTTCTCTAAAACTACGCCAGACAGCGAGGAGAAAAAGGCTCAACGCCTGCAAGCGGTGCGCGTGGCAGAGGAGAACAAAGAGCGTTTTGTGGAATTGGGCGTAAAAGGACTTTTTGCGCAAGATAATCTCGACAACTTGCGTCCACAAATTGCCGAGGCACAAAGCTGGGGCATGGAAACTCCGATTGATGGGCTGGTTTCGGCTTTGCGTGGCATGCGCGAGCGCGAAGACACAACTTATCTTCTGGAAAAATTGAATTATCCGATTTTAATCGTTTTGGGCGAAAAAGACCCTTCTACCGAGAAAGAGTTTAAGGATTTAATACCAAAAAGAGAGAATATACATGTGTATATTCTCCCTTGTGGTCATATGGGTATGCTTGAGCTACCCGAAGGGTCTACGAAAATCATTCAAGATTTTCTATCACTTTGATACTTCTCTGAGCAGTACGGTAAATACTGGGAAGTGGTCTGAATAACCATTGTAGCGGTAGGTATCGCCTGCAAACATACGATGCGGAAAACCTTTATATGCGCCCTCTTGGCTGATTAAGTAGCTTGGGGCGTATATTTCTGTTTTATACATTTCGTAGGTTTTGAAATCTTTGCCCAGCAAACCTTTTGAGAAAAACATTTGGTCGAAAAGGTTCCAGCTGTCGCGATATGCCAATGTACCTTGTCCTTTTTTGTATAAAGGATACATAGCATTATAGATATCTCCTGTCTTCACTTTTTTAATATCGCCTTTGGCTCCAAGAGCCTCTACCACACTTCGATCGGTAGGGTCGTCGTTCATATCTCCCATCGCGATAACTTTGGCTTTGGGATTTCTAGCTACCATTTCATCAAAAATAGATTTTAGCAATTCGCCCGCAGCTTTACGGCGTGGGTAGCTTGCTGCCTCCCCTCCGCGACAAGATGGCCAGTGATTGATGATAAAGCTGATTTCTTCGCCATCGAGCAATCCTGTGATGCGCACAATGTCGCGTGTATAGTCTCGGCTACCATTGTCGTTAAATGCCTCTAATTCATATTTTTTGGTTTCCGTAACTTTAAATCTTGATTTTTGATAAATAAAGCCTACATCTATGCCTCGCTTGTCCCAAGAATTATAATGCACAATGCCGTAATCGTATGGCTTAAGGGCTGGCTGATTGATTAAATCTTCTAGCACACCGCGGTTTTCTACCTCGGCAAATCCTACGGCTACGGGTGCTGTTTTGGTGATCGAAGATCCAAGCTCGGAAATTACTTTGCTCAAGTTTTTAAGCTTTTGATTATATTTTTCAGTATTCCACGCTTTGGGACCTTGTGGTGAAAATTCGTTTTGTAGAATTAAGCTTCTGATGATTTTTTTGCCCTTGAGATTATTCTCATTCAGTTCGCATTTGCAATTCACGGTGTCTTTGGCATAAATCGGGATATCTTCTTGACTGATTGAAATGTGATAGAACTGATCTTGATAATCCTTATTTCCATCTACAAATCCTGCCGAACGAATGGTGTCAAATAGGTTCTCCACATTATAGAAGCCTATACCCGCCGCTTGAAATTGCTTCTGTTGCGCATAAATAGGAAGCACAACAAGTGTTAAAAGTAACAGATTTAATGTTTTCTTAAATCGTTTATTTGCCTTAAATAGATACATAATTGTATATTTGTGTTTATTGATATTGCTAAAATAAAACAAAAATTCAAAAGCATGATTAGATTATGGTTAAGTTTTTTGGTAATTATGATTTCTTTTAATCTTTATTGCCAAACAAAAATTACAGGAACGGTGAAATCCTCTTCCGATGAAAAGGCCTTGTACGATGCACAAGTTACCTTAAAAGGTTTAGGGCAAAGCGTTCAGTCTGACAGAATTGGGTATTTCCAATTCATAGATGTTCCTAATGGCTCCTACACCGTGGAAGTAAACAAAGTAGGCTACGACTCTTATTCACAAAATATTGTAGTGAATGGAGAAAAAGTGATAGATCTCGGGGATTTATTCCTTTCTTATGATCCACAATCGGTAAATGTGGGAGTGATTACACTTTCTGCAGATGAATTATCTTCCGACGAGTCTAGCACGCAATCTTCTGTGGGCTTGCTACAATCGTCTAAAGATGTGTTTGCAAAAGTAGCTGCGTACGAATTAGGCTCTTTCTGGTTTAGACCACGCGGATACGACAACAAATACAGCGATGTATTCTTCAACGGTGTGCGTATGAACAAAATTGATAACGACCGTGTGGATTTCGGAAACTGGGGAGGGCTCAACGATGTTACTCGCTACCCTGCCGAGGTGACTTATGGTATTGCTCCATCTGATTATACTTTTGGAGATCTAGGCGGAGTTACTTACATGGACACTCGCCCTTCAAACTTAAGAACTGGAAATAGCTTATCTTATTCTTTGACTAATCGCTCTTACCGCCAGCGTTTGATGTTTACTCACAACTCGGGAATCAATGCTAAAGGTTGGGGCTTTACTGTTTCTGGAGCTCGCCGCTGGGCAAACGAGGGTAGAATCCCAGGCACATTCTATGATGCGTGGGCATACTATTTAGGTATCGAAAAAAGATTCAATAATAAACATTCATTATTATTAAGTGGCTTTGGAGCACCAAACCGCAGAAGCTCAAGTAGCCCAAATACTCAAGAGCTTTATGATTTAATGGGCACCGACTATAATGCCTACTGGGGATACCAAGATGGAGAAAAGCGTAGCGAAAGAATCAAAAAAACACATGAGCCTCTCGTTTCCCTAACTCATTATTGGAATATTACCGAAACTTCTCGCTTAACTACTACTTTAGGTTACCAATTTGGGGAAAATTCTAGTTCTCGTTTAGATTGGAACAAGGCTGAAAATCCTTCTCCTACTTATTACAGAAATTTACCTAGTTTCTATACCTATTATACAATACCTGAAATGTATTCTCAGTCCAATATTAAAAAGGCTGAAGAGCTTACAAATCTTTGGAAAACAGATGAAAACTTTAGCCAAATTAATTGGAAACGATTATACCAACTGAACCAAACTTTCTATGGTGAGGCTAAATATTTCTTATTAAGCGATGTAAATAGAGACAAGACTTTTACCTTTAACTCAAATTATAGAAATCAAATCTCTAATGCCTTTGGGGTACATGCCAATTTAAGCTATCAAAAAACAAATTCTGCGCTTTATCGCCAATTAGACGATTTACTCGGGGCTAAATATGTGCTTGATGTAGATGATTTTGCCGATGCGGAACAATCTGGAAACAGCGACGAAAGTAATCCTAATCGTAAGGCTTATAAAAACAATCGCGTTCAGTACAACTACGAGCTTGATGTAGATAAAATTGATGCTTACCTTGCAGGAAACTATAAAGTAGATAATTTCGATTTTACTTTAGGATTAAAATTAGCCAATACTTCAATCCAAAGAAACGGACTTTTTGATTACTATAGATACAAAAATTCTAAAGGAAAAAGCGAAAAACATAATTTCCTAGATTTTGGAACTAAATTAAATGTGACTTACAAAATAAATGGTAGAAATTATGTGGTGATGAATGCCGCGTATTTCACCAATGCTCCTACTGCCAATGATGTGTTCCCTCAACAAAGAACAAATAATTTGAGTATCCCAGATTTAAAGAGTGCTCAAATCTTTTCAGGGGATTTAAGCTATTTATTGAGAGGTTCTCGCGTTAAGGCTCGAGCAACAGGATATTTCACCGATATTAAAAATGAGGTAGAAACTGCCTTTGGTTACCTTGAAAGAGATAATCAAAACTCGAATGCAAACTTATTCACTGCCGAAGTTACTTCTGGTGTTGCAAAACAACACTTCGGTGCAGAGTTAGCGGTTGAGGCTCAACTTTCTACCACTTTCACTGTAAATGCTGCAGCGGCAATTGGAGAATATCTGTATAAAAATAATCCAGATTTATACTATTTTTCAGACGAGTATTCTAACCAAGGAGGCTACCAATACGAAGGAAAAACTTATATAAAAGATTATCATGTAGCGGCATCTCCTCAAAAAGCATTTTCTGTAGGATTCCAATACAGAAGCCCTAAATACTGGTGGGTGGGAGCTACTGCCAATTATCTTGGAGACAATTATGTATCTCTGGCTAAAACTCGCCGCACCAAAAACTTCTTTATGGACAAAACAACTGGTATGCCTTATCAAGAAGTTGTGTATGACTACTCGAGAAGTCCAGAAATTGTAAAAACATTTGTTCAACAAGAAAAATTAGACAATGCATTTATGCTTAATGCCAACGCTGGAAAAACCTTCAGAATTGGAAATTACTATGTGGGCTTAAGCCTTTCTGTAAACAATGTTTTAAATAACAAAAACTACATCACTAGCGGATTTGAACAACTAAGACTTGCGAATTACCAATCTTTGACAGACCAAAGAAAGAGAAGAACTTTTGGCAACAAGTATTGGTATGACCAAGGTACTAGCTATTTCTTAAACATCTTCGTGAGATTTTAATCAAAAAAACTTTATCATTAAAAAATAATTCATCATGAAAAATAAAACAACTTTAAAATTATTCTCTCTACTTTTCTTTATCAGCTTTGGCTTATGGAGTTGTGTAGACAATGAAGACCATGGTTTGCCCAATTTAGATCTAAATTGCGTATCCGATGATGCCAATGAAACGATTAGCCCGATTCAATCTTTAGTCAAAGATTTCTCTGGCAATCATGAAATTACTGAAAATGTGATATTATCTGGCTATGTAGTATCAAGCGACGAGGGAGGAAATTTCTACCAACAAATAATCATTCAAGACAATAAATCTCCTGAATTCAATGGCATTGAGGTTTCTGCCGCGATAAAAGGTTATAGCGACTATTTTCCAATTGGTGCTCGTGTAAAAGTCTTTGCTAAAGGTTTAATTATTGCTAAAGACCGTGGAGTAATAAAATTAGGAGTAAAAGACTCTAAATTCCCTGTTGGAAGGATTCCAGAAAAAGAAGTCTTTAATCACTTAAAATTCTATTGCAACAAAGAACTAGAAACCCCTGCAGCTAAAGTGTACACAGACATCAGCAAGGCTCTTCAAGATGGAAATGTGAGCACACTTATCCGTTTGGAAAATGTTTATTTCCCTGCGGCTAATGGGCAACAAACCTTTGTACCAAAAGGCGAAAAAGCTAGCAATCTTTCTATTAAAGACGAAAATGGAAATACTTTAGATTTAAGAAACTCATCTTTTGTAAAATGGGCAGACAACATTGTCCCAAGAGGAAAAGGAAGTATTACGCTAATTTTGAGCAAATACAATGATTCTTACCAAGCATTTATTAATAATTTAAGCGACATCAACATTAAAGATGATCCTAATTTTACTGCTCCAACACAAACTCAAGACATTAAAACTCTTGAGGCAGCTAATGCAAATGAAAGCGATTTCAAATTAAATGAAAAAGTGAAATTACATGGCTTTATCAAGCTCATTAATGGAAAATTCTCTAGCATTGATTTTGGAGACGGCACCGTGATTCAAATTCAAGCTAAAAAAGGATTATGGAACACTTTGCCTAAAGCTTTCCAAGATAAAATAAATAAAGAAGGGCAAGAAGTTACTATCACTGGAACTTTCTCTAATTATACTCTAAAAGACAAAAAAGTAGTTAAAGCAATCTTTTATGAGGCAGAGAGCGATGTAGAATTTGGTGACGCTACCGCGCCTTCAGCACCGACAAATCCTGCGCCAACAACTCCCACAACAGGAGAAGTATTAAATGCAAGCGAGGTAACTTCATCTGTCTTTAAATTAGACCAACCTGTCAGAATGAAAGGAGCTATTAAAATAATTAATAAAAAAGCTCACTTTATTTTAAGCGATAATACAGAATTGCAGATTTACATTCCTCAGTTTACTGCCACAATTACAAACCCAGAGTATCGTAAAAAATTAGATACAGATGGACAAATAGTAACAGTTTCTGGCACATTTACAGAGTTTAACGGCAAAAAACAAATCAAAGTAGTAAGCCAAAATGATATTACATTTGACACATCTGCAACATCAACACCTGCACCTGCGCCAAATCCGAATCCAACTCCTAATCCAACTCCTAATCCACCTAGCACCGGTGGAAATACAGAGAAAGGCTCAAAAACAAACCCTTACTCTGTAGCTGAAGCAATAGCGAAACAAGACAAAACTAAAGCATGGATTAAAGGTTTTATCGTAGGAGACATTAAAGGAAATAGCACTAAAGATGCCGAATTCAACATGAAAACTTGGGGTAGTGAAACAAATATTTTAATAGCAGCATCTGCAGATGAAACCAATATTGAAAAATGTTTAATAGTTCAATTACCAACCAAAAAAGAAAGAGATGCTTTAAGCTTAAAAACAAAGCCTGAGAATTACAAAAAAGAAATTAAACTACATGGTTCTCTTGAGGCCTACTTCAAAAATCCAGGATTAAAGGGAGTCAAAGAATTTGAATTTATAAACTAATTAAATAACTTTACTTTTAGTTAAAATCCGTGGGAAGTTTGCTCTTCTCACGGATTTTTTTACATTGTAAAATCTTAACCTAATTGGTATGAATATGAAAAAGTTTTTTTCCCTTTTAATGATTGCGGGAACGATGGGCTTGTATGCTCAAAAAATTGTGATTCAAGAGGATTTTTCTGGTGGGCTACCCGAAACTTGGCAAGTGGACTCCAACCACAAATACCGAAAATGGAAATACAAGAATTATAAAGATTTTCACTACATGAACATGTCAGCTTTTTCGGGCAAAGGGAAACCTACAGCAAAACTCAAAACCAATCTATACACGCCCATCATAAGTGCAGAAGAAAAAGGCTGCAAACTGATGTTTTCATTAGCCAATGCTTATAGCAATGGTAATCCGCTAGAAGTTTTTATTGTAGATAAGAACAATCATTTAGTAAAATCCATTGATTCCAAATTTTATGCACCCTTGGTGGACAACGAGGGGCGTTACAACAATGATTTTAAACAAACTCCGTGGATAGAATTGCCCGAACTGAATAAGGATTATAAAATCAATTTCAGGTATAATAGTAAAGGTGATATAAGCTCCACGATTCAGCTAAGCGAGGTGGATGTATGGTGTACTGAATAAATGAAAACACCCGCTTCCAAAGAAGCGGGTGTTTATTACATTACTTTTTACAAACATTATTCATCAAACCACATAGGTTCCCACATCTGAGGTACAATTCTAGGGGCAAATTTATTTGCTGTAAGCTCGTCTGGAGAATACTGCCAACGGCGTGCAATCTCACCTTTAGGAAAAGGACTTAATATAGGTGTCGTGAGCTTAGGAATTTCTTTTCCTTTCGGTCCACTTCTTCGCATTTGAGTCCATGCATCTAATGGGCGGCTAGCAAAATTTATATATTGTTGAGTATGTATTACATCAAGCACATCGGTTGCTTTTTTCAAATTAAGTGATTCTGTGTCCAAAAACTTATCTTGTTCTGAAGAAGGTACATTGGCTTCTTGCAAAGACTGCTTTATTCCTTTATTAAAAAACTGTTGGGCTTTTTCCAAGTCTTTTCCAACGCCTAATCCTCTTGCATATGCTTCTGCAATTAGAAGATTTATTTCAGAAGAGGACAATATAACATCAGCCGTATTAGCTCTTCCTATATTTTTCATATTGATCATAGCATACTTCTCTTTGCTTGCTTTCTCAGCATCTACATTTACTCCAAAGTACTCAGTCGCCTTAGTCCCTTTTTCATAATAATATGGAATTCTTGGATCGTTAAGAGGTTTCATTAAGCTAAGGACGGATTCTGGTGCATAAAATTCTGAGTTTATACCATTCATATATTTTTCTACAATTCTATAAAATGGATTTTTGTTTCCTGGCACATCAAAAAATGGCAATTTGAAATCTTGACTTGACTCTACAACTAGCGGTGTTTTAAGAACTTCAGCAATTACTTGCTGTTTGCTTGGATCTTTGTCAACCATTAACATCGCTATTTTCAGCCTCAAGCTATTTGCTAATGCAGTCCATTTATCTAAATCTCCTTTGTAATATAGGTCGTGCTGATCTATTTTATTCCCATCTCCTTTATCTATCTGGGTTGTAGCTTCTTTTAAAAGTCTTAATAAATCATCTAAAATATCTTTCTGCGAATCGAATTTAGGATAATTGATTTCCTCAATCCATGCCTCTTTATAAGGCACATCTCCAAAAATAGTTGTACAATCGTACATCAATCCTGCAAAAGCTATTTTTGCCTGAGCCTCTTCGTTTGGTTTATTATTTTTATGAGCTACTTTTATTGCTTCTTTAAAATTGGCTCCAGCTGTGGCATAGAACACTTTCCATGTATTTCCTAAGGAGTAAGGACTGATATCGTATACATCTACATATCCCCATCCATCATTTCCTCCTGTAGAAATTGTTTGATTCATAAAACCTATTGGGATATAGCCGTCCCCGCCCATTCTGTTTGCACTCCAATCAACACTCGCGCCTAAAAATAGACTTCCTGGAGATGTCTTATCTGTTTTATTTGGATTTTTATTCACATCTAGCCAATCTTTTTCACATCCAGTAAAAAGAATAGAGGCAAACCCAATGATTATCGATGTTTTAAATATATTTTTCATTTTTTAATTGTTTTTAAAAATTAACTTTTAGATTCATTCCGATAGATCTTGTTAAAGGCACGCTATTAAACTCTACCCCTCCTCCAGTAGCAGATGGTCCAAAGAAGTTTAGCTCTGGATCTACATGAGGCACATTGTCTATGATATTCCATAGATTTCTTCCTTCTATTCCTACTGTAAGTCCTTTTATTACATTAGAATTTAATAGTTTTGAAGGTAGGCGATAGCTTAAAGACACGGATCTTAGTTTTAAATAAGTTGCATCGTAAACATTAGATTCTGTCAATTTAGTGGCAGACATATGTCCCCAGTAGGTTTCCATATCTTTTACAGGAGTAGTATTCTCCTTGTAGGTTACTTTTCCATTTGCGTCTTTGATTTCATTAACTCCTTTCATTACAAACTTCTCCCCTCTGTGTGCTAGCGTTTCTTCTACTAATCCTGCGGATCTAAGTGAGGCAACTGTACCAGAATACATTTTCCCTCCTTGTCTCCAATCTAAAACAGCATTTAAAGTAAAGTTTTTGTATCTGAAATTATTTACAAATCCTAATCTAAAATCTGGATCTATAGTTCCTAGATTTTGGTCTGATTTTGTTTCTACTAATCCTGTTTTTTCATTAATAATTAATTGCCCATCTGGAGATCTGCGATAGCCTGTACCCACGATACTGAAACTTTCTCCTTTCAATGCTTGGATTTGCAGGCCAGTCCATCCTGATGTTAAAACATAAGATTCTAAATCTGGAGTAAGCTCCTGTACGGTTGATTTGTTTTTAGCAAAAGTAAAATTCATATTCCACTGGAAATCTTCTGTTCTAATTGGAATTAAACCTAAATCTACTTCCACACCAACATTCCTAACTAGCCCTGCATTTATCTTCTTAGCAAAATATCCTGTAGATAATGGCACATCTATCGAAACGATTTGATCCTTTGTATCAATGTAATAGAAAGATGCGTCCAAATTAACTCTGTTTTTAAACATCTTCATCTCCAATCCAGCCTCGTAGCTGATTTGATTTTGAGGCTTTAAATTTCTATTTGGAAGAACTCTAGGAATAGCAGTTGCTCTTTTCCCGTCAAATGGATAAGTTCCTCCAGCACCGTATTGACTAAACCAGCTGGATAGATTGGTGTATAAGAAATCTAATTGATACGGAGCCTCATCACTACCCACATTTGCCCAGTTTAAACGAACTTTCCCGTAGTTTAACCATTTCTGACTTTTTAAATTTTCAGAGAATAAGTAACTTAAACTTACCGATGGATAGAAATAACTATTATTTTCCTTAGGCAGTGTACTTGTCCAGTCGTTTCTTCCCGTTAAAGTTAAAAATAAAGTCTCGTCATAAGAAGCTACAAATTCTCCATAAACTCCTATCGTTCTTTTTAAACTCTGATAGTTGGTAGGGTTATTACTCAAAGCATTTGCATAGTTGAACAATCCTGCTTCTATCAAATTTTGAGCTGTATTGGTATTTTCAAAATACTCTTTCTGATAGATATTATGCCCTAAATTTGCACTTAATTTCAACTTTGGAGATACCTCTTTGTTTGCACTAATAATAAAGTCATTATTTAAAACTCTGAATCTATGAAGACCATCAATAAACTTCCCTGTTAACTCTCCTGCAGTACCTTTTGCATAAATAGTTCTACGCGAATCTGTAGAGAAATCTATACCTGTTCTGTTTTGCATAGACAGCCAACTATTAAACTTGAAATCTATGCTAGCGTTTCCAAAAAATCTCTCTACATCGCTAGAAATCTTGTTATTATCTAAAATGAAATACGGGTTATTCACTTTTTTTCCATCCCAGAAATACTGCTTTGTAATGTCTCCATTGTGGTAGGTATATTCCCTTAGCAAATTAGGGTTTGCCGTTCTAGGCATTCCCAAAATTCCATCAATCAAAATGTTTGGATCATTTGATCCTTGAGCTGATAATCCATCTCTAACAGATCGACTATAAGTTCCGCTTGCTGATATTTTAAGATTATCAGAAAGTTTTCTTCTTACATTAAAGGAAACATTGTCATTTTTATATTTACTATAAGGCATAATTCCCGTTACATATGTATTAGCATAAGCTAGTCGAAAATCCCCATCTATATTTCCCCCACTCATACTAATTGAATTAATTCTAGTAATCCCTTTATTGAAGAAATTTCTAACATTATCTGGATAAGCTTGAAGTGTTACATCTTGTCCCAAGAAATTTTTAAATTTCTCTCCTGAAACTTTTGAAATCTCAGGTCCCCAGCCATTAAACTTCTCAACATCGTATTTGCCTAAGGTTCCTTGAGCATAGACGTTTTGATAATTTGGTAGTTTAGCTACAGCATCTACACGCATAGTGGCATCATAAACTATTGAAACTTTTCCTTTTTCTCCTGCTTTTGTAGTAATGATGATTGCTCCATTTTTTGCTCTAGAGCCATAAAGTGCAGTAGCAGCTGCCCCCTTAAGGATACTCATCTCTTTGATATCATTAGGATTAATATCACCTACAGGGTTTCCATAGTCCACAGCTCCCGCGATTCCATTATCAACATAAGAATTGTTTGTGGGCATTCCATCTACCACTATCAAAGGCTGGTTATCTCCACTGATAGAAGTTGCTCCTCGTAAAATAATTTTAGAAGAACCGCCTACTGTTCCAGACTGTTGGTAAACATTAACTCCAGAGGCCTTACCTGCAAGGTTATTAATTAAATTAGCATCCTTTGCAACATTTAAGTCTTCAGATTTTAAACTAGACACAGCATAACCTAATGCTTTTTCCTCTCGTTCAATTCCTAAAGCTGTAGCCACTAATTCTTTTAATCCGATAGTTCCTTTTCCTTCATATAACTTCACATCATAACTTGCCCCATCTCCTACTTTAATATTCTTCGTATCAAACCCTATAAATTCGACTCCTAAAACATCTCCATCTTTTGCCTCAATGGTATAGTTTCCATTCTCATCGGTATAAACTCCCTTATCGCTCCCTTCTACATAGACATATGCATCTTGTATTGGGAAACCATTTGAGTCTAACACTCTACCTGTAATTGGTTTTTGCTGACCATACGCATAGAATGACAAGCAGAAAGCACCAATGGCGAATAATCTTGTTAAATTTCTCCTCATATGTTAATTGGTTTTTATAATGGTTGCTAAAATAGCTATTTTAAATCCTATTTTACACATTTAGTTTTCAATCGCAACCTTTTGAAGCTTTTGCATCATTTTAATATTTTTAAAAATTGACATTTATCAGGTTTTTTATTCTTTTATTCCAAATAATATTGTTAAAATATTAAAGCATCTATAAAATACGAGCCTATTTAGAATTGTTCTATATTATGTTTTTAACAAAAACAAGCCTTTAAAAAATGATTTTTTAAAACAATTCGATCATATTTTCAATTTTCACTCATTTATTATGGCTAAGTGTAGAAATATCACATTTTGAAACGCGTATATTTTACACTTACTGAGCAATTTTAGACTTTAATTATTTATTATATCTTTTTTCTAAATAAAAAAAGCCCTGTCAATAGACAGGGCTTTCGCAAAGTTAATTATGAAAAAGTTTTTGATTACTTCAATTTCTTTTTAACCTCGTTTATTACATAAACTTCGATGATATCTCCTTCGTGAATATCATTGTAGTTCTTAATGTTCAATCCACATTCGTAACCTTTGGTTACTTCTTTCACATCATCTTTATAGCGTTTTAAGCTGGCAAGCTCTCCAGTGTGTACCACAACTCCGTCGCGAATGATTCGCACGCTAGAGTTTCTCGTGATTTTACCATCCAATACCATACATCCTGCAATGGTTCCCACTTTAGAGATTTTGAATGTTTGGCGAATTTCTACATTGCCTATGACTTCTTCTTTCAACTCTGGAGAAAGCATACCTTCCATAGCTTCTTTCACTTCGTTGATGGCATCATAGATGATTGAATAAGTTCTGATTTCTACCTCTTCTTTCTCTGCAATATTTCTTGCTGAGGCGTTTGGTCTCACATTAAATCCAATGATTACCGCATCTGATGCTGATGCCAACAATACATCTGATTCCGTAATTTGCCCCACACCTTTGTGCAAGATGTTTACATGAATTTCCTCGGTAGAAAGTTTTTGCAATGAATCGGTTAGTGCTTCTACAGATCCATCCACATCTCCTTTCAATACGATGTTAAGCTCTTGGAAGTCTCCCAATGCGATTCTTCGTCCAATCTCATCAAGGGTAATGTGTTTTTGAGTTCTGATGGTTTGCTCACGCTGCAATTGCTCACGCTTGCTTGCTAATTGTTTAGCTTCTCTTTCGTCCTCAAACACACGGAATTTATCTCCCGCAGTAGGTGCTCCGTCCAATCCTAAAATGGTAACTGGTGTTGATGGACCAGCCTCTTTTACATTAGTTCCACGCTCGTTGAGCATTGCTCTTACTTTTCCGTGGTTGCTACCTGCTAGTACATAATCTCCTACGCGCAAAGTACCGTTTTGTACTACAATGGTAGATACATATCCTCTACCTTTATCCAAGGCAGCTTCTACTACGGTTCCACTTGCTTCACGGTCTGGATTAGCTTTCAATTCGAGCATTTCGGCTTCTAGAAGTACTTTTTCAAGTAATTCTTCTACATTTTGTCCTGTTTTTGCTGAAATGTCTTGTGATTGAATTTGCCCTCCCCAATCTTCTACCAATAAATTCATATTGGCTAATTGTTCTTTTACTTTATCTGGATTAGCCGTTGGCTTATCAATTTTGTTGATCGCAAAAATCATAGGCACTCCCGCTGCTTGTGCGTGGCTAATGGCTTCCTCTGTCTGTGGCATGATTTGATCATCTGCCGCAATTACGATAATCGCAATATCGGTGATTTGAGCGCCACGGGCACGCATCGCGGTAAACGCCTCGTGACCTGGGGTATCCAAAAATGTGATTTTTTTACCATTTTCAAGTTGCACTGCATAAGCCCCGATGTGCTGAGTGATTCCTCCCGACTCTCCCGCGATTACATTCTCTTCACGAATGTAGTCTAGCAACGAAGTTTTACCATGATCCACGTGTCCCATTACTGTTACGATTGGTGCACGCGCTTGTAAATCTTCTTCGTTGTCTTCTTCTATGTCTACGATAGCCTCTTCTATCTCGGCATCAGTAAAGTTTACATCAAAACCAAATTCGTCTGCTACTAGTTCTATCGTGTTGGCATCTAGACGCTGGTTCATCGTTACCATAACTCCTAGCGACATACATGCTGAGATGATATCCATTACAGAGACATCCATAAGAGAGGCGATTTCGTTTACAGAAACGAACTCTGTAACATTAAGCACTTTGTCTTCTGCCTGCTGTTGTAGTTCTTGTTCCTCTTGCTCTCTACGGAATTTTCTTTTCTCTCTGCGGTGTTTAGCTCCTTTATTGGTTTTCTTATTCCCCTTGTTGGTAAGTTTTTCAAGGGTTTCTTTGATTTGCTTTTGTACTTCTTCTTCAGTCAGTTCAGAAACATCTTTTTTAGCTGGTTTCTTACCTCTGCGGTTTCCACCTCCTTTGTTGTTGTTTCCTCCTGCTGTAGCGGTTTCTGGTTTTGCGTTTTTACGAATTCTTTTTCGTTTGCGCTTAGCTCCTTTATCGCCGTCGTCTTTCTTCTCCTTTTTCTTTTTATCTTCAAAAACAGAAAGATCTATTTTCCCTACCTTGGTGATTCCTTCTAATTTTTTATACTTAGTTTCTATTACTTGAGGCTCTGCTTTTGCCTCTTCTTGTGCAGGTGTTGCAGATGCTTCTGGCTGAGGTTGTTTCTCCTCTTTGGCAGGCTCTGCTTTTGGCTGTTGCGCTTTTGGCGTTTCAGGTTTAGCCCCTTCTTTTGCTTTAGGCTTTGATTTTTCTGCTTTTTTAGATTTCTCTGTTTTTGGAGAGAGGTCTATTTTACCCAAAGTCTTGATACCAGAAAGTTTCTTTCTTCCAAAAAGAGTTTTATCTTCTGTATCTTCTTTTTTTGCAGCTTCTTCTTCGCGTTTCTTGGCTTCTTCCAAGGCTTTTTGTTCCTCTTCTTGTTGCGCCTTGATGCGCGCTTGCTTTTCAGCTTCCTCGCGTGCTTTTCTCTCCGCCTCTTTCTTTTCTTTTTCGAGTTTCTCTGCCTCTTTCTTTCTCTGAGCTTCTTTTTTCTTCTCTTCTTCTAGGCGTTGTTGCTCTCTTTCTTTTTGTTCTTGGCGTTTTAGCTTGTTAATGTCTACTTCCTCAGATGCTTCTTTGAGCTTGCGATCTGCTTGGAATTGTTTTACTAAAACATCATAAATATCCTGTTCCACCTTGGTATTAGGGTTGCTCACGATTTCGATTCCCTTGCTCGCAAGGAAGTCTACCGCGATTTTAACAGTAATATTTAATTCTTTAATAACTTTATTTAGTCTGTAAGATTTGGGCATATATGCACTTTAATTTCTTATTCGTGTGCAAATTTAATAATTTGTTTGCACTTAATGTTTACTTTTTATTATTTTAATTATGACTTAGTCCTTAAACTCTTCTCTAAGCACTTCTATCACATGTAAAATAGTTTCCTCTTCTAAGTCCACTCGTTCTACGAGGTCTTTTACATCTTGCTCTAGTACGCTTTTAGCCGTGTCTAGTCCTATTTTCTTAAACTCGTCTATGATGTATTGTTCTATTTCGTCGTTAAATTCTGAAAGCTCCACATCTTCGTCTTGCGGAACATCTCGATAGACATCGATTTCCATGCCTACTAGTTTAGAGGCTAGTCGCACATTGCTTCCTTTGGCTCCAATGGCTTTTGACACTTCCTCGGTATCTACATATACAGATACTTGATTTTTATCTTGATTCACCTCCACTCGGTTGATGTGAGCTGGCGCCAAGGTTCTTTGTACAAATAGTTCTAAATTGGTTGTGTAGTTCACTACATCTATGTTTTCGTTTCTAAGTTCGCGAACGATGGCATGGATTCTAGAGCCTCTCATTCCCACACAAGCTCCCACTGGATCGATTCTATCGTCGTAAGATTCTACGGCTACTTTTGCTTTTTCGCCGGGGATTCTTGCTACGCGCTTGATGGTGATGAGCCCATCAAACACTTCTGGAATTTCTTGTTCAAAAAGGCGTTCCATGAACACAGGCGAGGTTCTAGAAATAATGACTTGTGGCTTATTCCCTCTTAGCACTACTTCATGCACCACTCCTCTTATGTTTTCTCCTTTTTTAAAGAAGTCTGAAGGGATTTGTTGCTCTTTAGGCAGCACCATTTCGTTTTGCTCATCGTCTACTATGATTACATGCGATTTGCGGATGTGGTGCACTTCTCCGTTTACGATTTCGCCTTCTAGTTCTTTAAATTTCTCGTAGATATTGGCATTGTCATGCTCCACGATTTTGCTTTTCAGGTGCTGACTCAATGTCAAAATTGCACGGCGACCTAGGTCTTTGATAAATATTTCTTCGGATACATCTTCACCCACCTCATAGTCTGGCTCTATTTTTCTAGCCTCTGTCAAAGATATTTCTGCGCCCTCATCTTCTAGCTCATCATCTTCTACCACTACACGATTATGGAAGATTTGCAAATCTCCTTTATCGGGGTTTACTATGATATCAAAATTCTCGTCGGTGCCGTATTTTCTTCTCAATACTAGTCTTAAGGAATCTTCTAAGATTGCCATAAGCGTAGCTTTGTTTATGTTTTTTATTTCTCTGAACTCAGCAACTGATTCTATAAATGCCTGATTGTCCATGTTTTTATCTTTATTTTTTTAAATTTCTATTTGTACGACTGCTTTTTTAATGTCCCCAAACGGGATTTTCTCTACTTTTTCCACCGTGTGCTTGCCTTTTCCCACGGGTTTCTTTTCGCGCTGTTTCCAAGTCAGTGTGATTCCCTCTTCGTTCACCTCTTCAAGGCGTGCTTTGATTTCGCCTTGGCTTTCGGTTTTCACTTTGAGTAATCTACCTATATTTTTCTTGAATTGTCTTTCGCTCTGCAAAGGATAGTCCACCCCTGGCGACGACACCATAAGCGCAAAATCTTCTGCCTCGCGATCCAAATTATGCTCTATATGGCGGCTTATGCGCACCACCTCTTCCATGGGTAATCCCTCATCACCATCTACCAACACTTGAATTTGGTTTTGGGCGTCTATGCTCCAGTCTACTAAAAACAAAGCTGGATTTTCTGCAATGGCTTCGGTGAGTAATTTTTCTACTTTTTCTTTCATAATTTAGTACAAAAAAAGAGCCTCTGTAATAGATGCTCTTCGGTATTTTCTTCCCTAAAAACAGGGCAAAGGTACAAAATGTTTTTATTTTCAGCAAATTATGTTTAATTTTTATTCCTCCAAGCTACGAACAAAAAGCTAGCTCTAAAGCATTTATACCCCAAGAGACACAAAGGTTACTAGCAAAAAGCCCCCACTGAACTTGACACACAAATACGCATCGCGCTGAGTTTCCATGCGCACAGAAATCTATCGCGATGCGCACAGAAATTTTGCTGGATGCGCACGGAAATTTATGCCCTTGCAGGGCGCTTATTATCAGCGGATTACAACAGCGCTTTTTTTAGGCTAAAAACATAAAAAAACAGAGGCTTTTAGTGCCTCTGTTTTGGAGATGAAATAATGAATAAACTTCGGCTTATTCTCGCTCATATTTAATGTCGCTCAACGCCTTTTTAAGCGCTACCCCTGGGGTAAAGATGACTTTAGCACCTTTGATTTTAGTGGCATTAAAGTCTTTCTCATTGCCTACGCCCTCACTGCTTAGCGAAAGGCGAAAAGTACCAAAATCGCCTAACTTTACACTCTTGCCCTCGATGAGCTCTTTGGGCATTTCTTCTAATAAGTTTTCGATTACATTGGCAATATCTCCTACTGTGAGCGAGGATTTTTCGGCAATGTTTTTTGCTACCGCACGCTGGCTAACGGTGCCGGCATTTACCGCATTGGCATACCATTTTTTGCTCTTATCTTGCGGATTGGCTTTTTGTACTAATTTGTATTTCATTTTTTTTGTTTTTTCTATTTATAATTGTTTGTTTATATTACTTAAGGCTCTCTGCGTGAGACCCTGAAATCAAAGATTCAGCGGAGCTAAACATGTTCAAGGTGACAACACATCGCCACTTCGTTTGTGCGTGCGTCTTTGAGCAGTGAACTTATATACTCAGTAAGTTTATCATCTCTTGCTGTTGTTTATTCACACTTTTTAGCTGAGCGATTATTTCACTTTGTTGGTGTATCAGTTTTTCTATATAAGTAACAAGCAAACTCATACTCTGTTTACTTGTATGTCGTTGTGTTTCTTTATAGTCTTGGTACTTTGGCTTGCTTATTAAGCCTTGTTTCTCTCCTCTAAAAATGTCTACTAAACTTCTTAAGCCTAACTTTCGCATTGTTGATAGGGTAGGCATTGCCAATCCTAAACTTTTGTAGGTTTTACGAATATTCTGCCGAATAAAGGCATCTAATCGCTCAAATAAACTATGTACATTGGCATATTTATAATAGTGTCCAAACCCATTCACTTTTGCATTTAGACTTTTTATAAACGAGCGTTCTTCCCATTTTTTCTTCGTCCTTAAAAACTTCTGACTCTGTTCTTTTATCTTATTTTTAAAATCTTCTATCTTCCATGGGGAAATAGACACATAACCGCCCGAAAAGCGATAGCCACAGAAATCTAAGGTGTCTTTTGAAAATCTGCCTTGCTGTACTTTTTCTACATTAATACGCAATTCCATATGGTATAAATAATTAATGAAAGAGTTGTAAATTTCCTCACACTTCTCCCTACTCATACATAAAAACACCAAATCATCTGCATAGGCTATAAACTTACACTGAGATTGCTTCTTAAGTGGCAATAAGTAATTCACATAAATGAGTGGAGCCAGTGCTTTTGCCATTCCACTATTCAGTGGAAGCCCATAAGCCTCTGTGGGCAAAGTCTGAAAAAAATGATGTAACAAAGGTAAAACTGCCGTTTTAAAATTCTTAGGAACATAACTTAATCCTATCAGATTTTTATAAGCTAGTTGAGCTTCCACCATAAGATGGTGATGGGATAGCGAAGGATAAAACTTTGCAATATCTACTTTTAAGAAATAAGGGTATTGTTTCTTATGTTGCTGTATATAATGCGGAATATCCCCATGCTTAAAGCCTTGATAGCACACTGTAGGAAGCCTTTTTGCCATGAGTTTTGCAAAATATTGGCGAAGTACCCCTCCGCCCTCTTTTATAGGATCTCCGTGGGGCAACACCATATAGGGAGCGGGTTTGCGGAAGATTTTAGGCATAATGTCTTAGTTTTTTTACTATTTTTAAAATATTAGTTAACCCGTAGTGCATTATCCAAATGAGATTAATTTATTGTGATATTGAATGATAATCAGGAAGATCATTTTCGCCAATATTCCCAAAGAAAGGAAAAATTTTCGTTTTCTTCGCTGCAAACGCGCCTTTCAATTTTAGATAAAAATAAAATTGCAACTTGTCCCTAGGCGGCTTGTAATTTTATTTAATTGAAAACCAGTAAAATTCACTATTCTTCCGTCACATGAGCAACCTTTTTTATAATGCACTACGGGTTAGTTAGTTTATTTTATTAATTATAAAAGCCTACAAAGTCTTTATAGATAAGCCTTTGCAGGCTTTTGGGGGTATGGTGGTTAGTTTGTACCTTTTTTAGCGAACCCATAGGGTTACATTATGTTACCCTATAGGGTTACCGCCATACTTAGCCTTACCCGCCTGTTTTTTACTTACAAGCTTAAGCGGGCTGGCGGCAAACCGCTGTGAACGCACGCTTAATCCTTGATGCAGCGAACGCTATGACCATGCGCCCGATCACCACTGTTCCCCGCAAAGCTCATGTTCCTTTTAAAGTATATGCTCCATACACCAAGGTCCTTTCTACCGTCACTGCTCCAGTAATCACCGAGGGTACTCGTTTCTTCGATAGCGCCAAAGTTGTTATATCGTGAACCGGCCGCAGGAAGACGTAATCCGAATTCGTCCCACATCTCAGAATTCCATATCACATTCACGTCGTTAGACTTACCTGTAATCACATCATGCAACGCCACCTGCTCTTTATGCGTAGGAACATGATAACCAGACGGACACGGGTTGGTGGAACCCTTAGGCTTCCATAAATTCCACTTAGATGAATTTGAATTTAACGAAGAATTAACCCATGAATAAGGCGGATCATTATATCTGATAAACATATTAGTCCCTGCATTAGTCCACCAAGTAGAGATAGAACCTGTACCAGTGTATTTCGGCGTACCACTGGTTGAGCTTGACCAATTTATCAACTCATGACCATCTGGATTACGCTGCCACTGGAAAAGAGAACCATAAGCCTTCCAGTCCGTTTTGCTGGTGGCTTGCTGAACTGGGTTAAAATACGGAGAACCCACTCTCGCATACTCTGCCCCTAAGTTGTTGTTAAGCCATGTTCTGCCGTCTGGTCCTTCTATTGGCACATAGATAAATTCATGCTCTTTTACTTTCGCGCCATAGCCTACACAGTCAAATGTCGTTTTGCCAAAGCATCGGTCTGGGATACCACCTATACCTTTTAATACAACATCGTAACGTGTACCATTCATATCAATAGGGAAGGTAGCAATGGTATATTGCTCGCCAGGTGCCATTTGCTTTACTAAATACTCGCCGTCGCCGTCTACATTTATCGTGGCGGTAAGCTCGCCTTGCACTCCAAAATTACCCGCAGGGATAGAAAGGCTTAAATCGTTTACATCGCCACCTTGCCCTGGTGCGGTTCTTATGTTATTAATGTTTACAGCATTATACGAGCCTTTCCCATTGGTATATGGGATTTTTATCGTTACTTTTTCTGCTCCGTTGTTTATTTTCCCTGGAACAACGGTATTGGTAGGCTGGTAATACAAAGATACCGTGTAATTGTCTTTGTTCGCAACACTTGCAGAACCTAAACCTACTTGGGCTTGCTGGTCTGCCGTCAATCCTAAATGATTAAAGTTTGCCATCAGCACACCCTCTTCTGGGGTGCCTGTAAGGGTGTAGCTTAGCGTGGTTTTGCTCCCTGCTTGTAGGCTGATACTTTTATTTTCTCCGCCTTTGATACCAATGCTGGCGCCGCCGTTCTGCAAGCTCACAGCACTGGCAAAATTCACATTGCTAATGGGAGAAAAACCATTGTTTTGCAACTCAAACTTTACTTTATTGCCTCCAGAAAAGGGGATACCTGCGATATAAGTCCCTTCAAAGCCCGCTGGCACTATCGCCACATTTTGGGACTGTGCACTCGTCGCATTCGGAATACAATCCCAATGGGCTCGACCACCTTTCAACCCAAAATACATCTCTAAACATTGTTTAGTAGTATTAAAAATCATTGTACCCACCTTAGGGTTTTCAAACTTAGCACGCTGTTCCGTACTAAAATTGGGGAACGATACCCCTTGGGGCTGTGTGCTATTCTTTCTCAACAATTCCTCATTTCGGGAAATGTCTAAACTCGCCTCTGGTGCATCGGTATTGATACCAACGCGCCCCTCTGCATCTTGCTGCGCAAGGGCTACACCGCCTGCCAGCAACATTCCTAGAAGATAAAATCTTTTCTTCATCTTTTTTACTTTTTTAAAATTAAACTTTATGATTTATTACTTTTTATTTTTCTTTATATCACACGGGATTTTGTATAGTGTTTCCTTTTGCAGGGCTAATTCAACTATGTGAGAGGAGAATTAACTCCGCCCATGCACCTGCTCATTAACGCTTCGCTTTGTTTGAGCGGGTGAACCTTTGCGCACGCAGGGTGAGTGAAGGCAGGTTTAGGGAGAGCCTCCATAGCGAACTTGAAAGCCTAAGCTTTCAAATAGCGGAGGCGAACCCCGTGCCGTTAGGCAAACCGCTGCCTTCGCTCTTGACTTTTTCGTTTCACATACTCTTGCTCCAAGTCTTCGCAAGACTTTGGGTCAAGCCAAAAGAACAAGAAAGAAAACACTAGCACTATACAAAATCCCAAAGAACTTCTCTTTTATATATTTTTTACAGCTGTAAAGCTGTGCTACTTTCAACAAAAAAGCCTTACCATGGCATTAGGGGCATACCACAGCAAGGCTAAAACTTAAAAACGATTGTCGGCTATTCTCATAGCGAACTCTACATAACAACTTTCCTAACGGTTTCGCTAGAAAAATTAAGTATGAAAAAAAACATTCTACTAGGAAGCGCGTTCCACGAGAGTATATGAAAAAAAGTATTTTACAGTGTAGGGCACTGCAAAAACATTTATTTTTAGATAAACATAAAGCCAATGCTCCTAAACGGAACTTTGGCTTTATTCTCTTTATACAATATAGTATAGCTAGCAACAAACTAGCAACAATATTTTTGGTTTTTAAATAAAGGAAAGAAGCATTTGCACAAGCAAATAGACAAACTATATTATAAGGTATATAATTGTGTGTGTGTGTGTGTGTGTGTGTGTGTGTGTGTTTACGCTTTTTCTTGAACTAGGCAAGAAAAAGTTGTTAAACTTATCATAATTCATTATATGTTGCACACGCTGTTTCATAGAATTGTGGCAAATATAGCAATTGTTTAGATTTTGAATAGAGTTTCCTACAATTTTTACTATAAAACTTTCAAGGTGCTAGCCATGCTTTTTACTTGCGCTCTCAAAATTAATCTTTAACTTTGTAGAAATTTTTGAAAGATTATGGCACACAACAACCTAGATGAGTTGTACGAAGATATGGGCGACGGGCACATTCCCGGCAATCACGAAACGCCCCTAAGAGACGATGCTTTTGCCTTGCCAGATGAGCAAAAAATCGCCTCTATTGAGGAGAATTTTCACCAAATCATGCAGACGCTTGGGCTAGACATGACAGATGATAGCTTAAAGGGCACGCCTCGCCGTGTGGCAAAAATGTTTGTAAAAGAGATTTTTGGCGGATTAAGCCCAGAACGCAAACCTAAAATGTCTACTTTTGAAAACAAGTACCAATACAACCAAATGCTTGTGGAAAAGGACATTGTGGTATATTCTACTTGTGAGCACCACTTTTTGCCTATCGTGGGGCGTGCGCATGTGGCATATATCTCTAAAGGTAGCGTGGTGGGGCTTTCCAAAATCAACCGAATTGTGGATTATTACGCCAAACGCCCACAAGTGCAAGAACGCTTGACCATGCAAATCGTGCGTGCGATGCAAGAAGCACTTGGCACCAAAGATGTGGCTTGCGTGATCGACGCAAAACACCTGTGCGTGAACTCTCGCGGAATCCGTGATATTGAAAGTAGCACCGTAACAGCAGAATTGGGCGGAGCGTTTAAAACCAATCCAACAACGCGTGCCGAGTTCCTTAAATACATAGGAATGGAAACTAGATTTAATGTTTAATCTTTCCTTCAACTTAAATAATTAAAACAAACCGAATGGATCATAATTTAAAAATCTACGACTCTCACTCGGGCAAAAAAGAAAAATTCGTAAGCATTCACCCTAATTTTGTGGGCATGTATGTCTGCGGACCTACGGTTTACTCAAGTGTTCACTTGGGAAATGTGCGAACTTTTATGTCCTTTGATGTGGTTTTTAGATACCTTCAGCACATTGGCTACAAAGTGCGCTATGTGCGTAACATTACCGATGTGGGGCACCTTGAAAACGATGCCGACGAGGGGGAAGATAAAATCTCTAAAAAAGCCCGTTTAGAACAGCTTGAGCCTATGGAAATCGTGCAACAATATACCACAAATTTCCACCGAGTGCTTGAACAGTTCAACAACCTACCGCCGAGCATTGAGCCTACGGCTACGGGACATTTAATCGAGCAAATCGAAATCATCAAAAAGATTTTGGACAACGGTTTTGCTTATGAGAGCAATGGTTCGATTTATTTTGATGTTAAAAAATACAACGAAAGCCATTCTTACGGAGAGCTCAGCAAGAGAGACATCGAAGATTTGATTTCAAACACGCGTGCCTTAGACGGACAGTCAGAGAAAAAGAATCCACAAGATTTTGCCCTTTGGAAAAAAGCTTCTCCTGAACACATCATGCGCTGGCCCTCGCCTTGGAGCATAGGATTCCCAGGCTGGCATTTGGAGTGTACCGTGATGAGCACCAAATATTTAGGCGATACTTTTGACATTCACGGAGGTGGAATGGATTTAAAATTCCCTCACCACGAGTGCGAAATTGCCCAAGCTAGGAGCGCCAATGATGGGCAAACGCCCGTGCACTACTGGATGCATGCCAATATGCTCACAATGAATGGGCAAAAAATGTCTAAATCCACAGGAAACACCATTTTGCCAGAAGAGCTATTCTCTGGCGATAATCCATTTTTTGAAAAAGGGTTTCACCCGATGGTTGTGCGCTTCTTTATGCTACAAGCTCACTACCGCAGCGTGCTAGACCTTTCAAACGAGGCGATTATGGCAGCAGAAAAAGGATTCTTGCGCTTGGTGCAGGCCAATCAAGTGCTAGACCAATTGCCTGTGAGCGAAACTTCTAACTTAAACATCGCTGAATGGGTAGCCGAGTCTTATGCTAAAATGGACGACGATTTCAACACACCTATGCTGATTGCGCAATTGTTCGAAGCCGTGAAATTCATTAATTTAGTAAAAGACGGAAAAGAAACTTTAACTCAAGCCGATAAGGATTTATTGATTGAAAAGTTCAGAGCCTTTACCCAAGATGTTTTAGGCTTAAAACTAAACGAAGCGCAAAGCGAAGACGCTGGGCAACTTGATACCGCGATGAAGCTTTTAATCGACATTAGAAAAAAAGCCCGTGAAAACAAAGATTGGGCAACTTCAGACCAAATTCGTGATGAATTGGCAGAAGGGGGTATCCAATTGAAAGACGGCAAAGACGGAACGACTTACACAATTAATTAATATTTAATCAAAACCCTACCTTGGCAACTCGGTGGGGTTTTTACTTTTAACCATGATGAAAATTCCACCACTTAAAAAAGGCGCAAAAATCGGTGTGATTGCTCCCGCTGGTCGCATCAAAAAAGGCGAATTGGATTTTGCCAAAAATTGGTGCAAAATGCAAGGCTGGGAACTTGTAATCCCCGAAAATATTTATGCCGAATTTGATTTAGGCTACTGGTATGCAGGCAACACAGAACATCGTTTGCAGCTTACACAAGCTGTGCTAAACGACGGTTCGCTTGATGCCATTTGGTGCGCGCGTGGTGGATACGGCTGCGTTAAAATCATTGATGGATTGGATTTTACTCAGTTTAAGAATCAGCCGAAATACCTCATCGGGTATTCGGATATTACGGTTTTTCATAATCATTTAAACAATTTAGGGATTCCTACTTTGCACGCCGTTACGGCAAAACCACTCAATACGGAATATTCCCATGAAACTCACCAAACGCTCATCGACGCATTGCAAGGGAAACCTTTAAAATACGATTTACCCGCCAATCAACTGAACATTTTGGGCGAAGCCAAAGGCAAACTCGTGGGCGGAAATTTATCCATTATTTACAGTCAGATGGGGAGCAAAACGGCAATAGAAGGCGATGATTTAATCCTATTTATCGAAGATTGGTACGAGAACTGGTACCATGTCGATCGCATGCTCGAGGGGCTTAAACGCTCGGGCTTGTTCCGTCGTGTGAAAGGCGTGATTTGCGGAAGTTTTACCAAAATGGATGTGGAAGAAGAAAACGAATTTTATACCGAAAACTTTGACCCAATTGCCAATCAAGTGATTTATGAGCAAGTGAAATCGCTCGGCATTCCTGTTGCATTTAATTTCCCTGCGGGGCACTTTGGCGACAATAGGGCTTTAATCATGGGCTCGGAAGTCTTGTTCAAAGTCTCAGAAAAAAATACAATTTTGGATTTTCTAGGCTGAAAAAATCCATATTTTACTATATTTTTAATTAAAAATTTATGGCAGAACACAACGAATTTGGAGAATTGGCAGAAAACTACGCCGCAGAGAAATACCGAAAAAATGGCTATGAAATATTAGCCCAAAATTGGTATTTTCATCCTGCGGAAATCGATATTATTGCCAAGCGAGACAATGTTTTAGCCATCGTAGAAGTGAAAGCTCGCCATAGCGAAATTTTTGAAAATCCAGAAGATTCGGTAACGCGAGCCAAGAAAAAAAGGCTCATCGCTGCCGCCGATGCCTACATTCAAGAGAATGACCTAGATGTAGAATGCAGATTTGACATTGCAGTGGTAACCAAAAAAGGGCAAAAATTACATTTTAAGGTATTTACAGATGCTTTTTATGCCCATGAGATTTAAGCTCTTTCCAAATAAAAAGAGAAAGTAGTGCCTTTGCCATAGGTGCTTTCTGCCGAGATTTTCTGATTATGGGCTTCTAGAATATGTTTCACAATTGCCAAGCCGAGCCCGGAACCTCCTTGCTGACGGCTTCGGGATTTATCGGCACGATAAAAACGCTCAAAAATGCGTTTCATCTCCTCGGGTTTAATGCCCATTCCCGTGTCCGAAACACTGATTTTCACTAAATCTTTCACTACTTGAAACGAAACTTTCACCTTGCAAGCACGCTGCGAGTGATTGATGGCGTTTACGATTAAATTCATTAAAACCTGTTCGATTTTTTCGATATCGCCACTCACTTTAATGGGCTCATCATAAGACTTATCAAAGCCCAGTTTCACATCATTGTTTTCTGCCTTTATTTCTAGAAGTTCAAAGACTTCTTGCACGAGTGCTACGATGTTAAAGGGATAAATGTTTAGCTTTAAATTCCCCGATTCCAGCTCCGTGATTAAGTCTAAATCTTTGACTATATAAGTGAGACGCTCCACGGATTTATTGATTCGGTGAAGGTATTTATCGCGTATGCTTTCATCGTCTACCCCGCCCTCTATGAGCGTGAGCAAATAGCCTTGAATGGAGAAAAGTGGCGTTTTCAACTCATGTGCCACATTGCCCACAAACTCACGGCGGTAGTTCTCTCGCTCATAAAGCGTATCTAGCTCCTTTTTTTCCTTCTCTAGTTTTTCTGCTATGGTTTTTGTGCTTAAATTTTCTTTTGTAGAATGAGCTTTTAATACATCTTGGTTTTCTACATAAGAAATCAACAAATAGTTGCCTATAAATAATGCAAAATAGAACACCACTCCAAAGAAAACTTTCTCCTTTTCTTCGCAAATGCTGCTATTCCCAAAATAAAACATGAGCATGTAGATGCTCGACAAAACAAAGCTTATAATAAACTTAAATCCTTTCTTCATTTAAAAAAATCTCAATCATTGATTTTGTAGCCCACACCTTTAATGGTGGTAAAACGGTCTTTCCCGAATTTTTCTCTAAGTTTTCTTATATGCACATCGATGGTGCGCCCGCCCACGATAACCTCGTTGCCCCAGACTTTTTCCAAGATTTCCTCTCGCTTAAACACGCGTTGCGGATTAGATGCCAAAAGTGCCATCAGCTCAAATTCCTTGCGCGGGAGCGTATAATCCTCTCCTTGGTAGCTTACCTTGTAAGTCTCTCGGTTGATTTTAATATCTTTTAGGCTAATGATTTCTTCTGTGAGCTCTGGTTTCTTTAGTTTTAAAAGAGCTTTAATCTTGCTCATCAGTACCTTAGGCTTCACGGGCTTAGTGATATAGTCGTTGGCTCCTACTTCATAGCCAGCCAATTGAGTAAATTCCTCGGTGCGTGCTGAGAGGAAAACAATCAAGGTTTTGGAAAGCGATTCAATTTTTTTAATCTGATTGCAAGCCTCTATACCATCCATTTCGGGCATCATAATATCGAGCAAAATCAAATCGGGTTTTATGATTTTTGCCTTGCGCACGCCCTCCACACCGTTTACGGCAGTTTCTACCTCGTAGCCTTCTTTTCTTAGGTTATAACTTAAAAATTCCAAGATATCGGGCTCATCATCTACCAATAAAATTTTGTTTTTGCTCATAATAAATTGTTTTCAAGGGTAAAATTACGATTTCTATGGGATTTTTTGCAGTAAAATCATTGAGGAAAACATTTCTTAATGTTAATTTAAAGTACTTTACTTTCACATAACACATTGGTAAACGAAAGATAATTTAGGCATAACCTTTTGTTGTTTTAAATGTAATTCCTTTGCGGTGTTGAAGAATTTACATGAAAATGAAAAAAATCTTATTGATTCTAATAGTATTATTCCCCATTTATCTAGCAAATGCGCAAGTGAGCATCATGGGAACCGTGAGAGATGCGCAAGGGAACCCGATAGAAGGAGCCGAAGTTGTAGTAGAAAACACCGATGTGGTGTACTATACCGAAGCCGATGGCTCGTACAATATTCAAGTGCCTACTGAGGGCGATTATACTTTAAAAGTAGCGGGATTTAATTTTAGCAATATTTCTAAAAAGATTAAGGCTAAAATGGGAAAAAACATCCACGAAATTTTTATCCCAAATGATTCCGAAGGCACCTCTGTTACCACGCTCGACGCGGTGGTGGTGGACGCTCAAGCCAATAAAGCCAACGAAGTTTCCTTATTAAATGCTCAAAAAAAGGCACTCGCCATCAGCGAAAACATCGGTGCTGTGCAGCTGAGCAAGCAAGGTGTGGGCAATGTGGCAACGGCTGTGACCAAAGCGACCAGCACCGTGAAACAACAAGGAAGTAGCACTTTCTCGGTGCGCGGATTGCTCGACCGATACAACACCACAAGCTTAAACGGATTACCGATTCCGTCGAATGATCCAGAAAACAAAAACATCGATTTAAGCCTTTTGAAAACCGACATTGTTCAATACATTGGGATTGAAAAAGTGTTTTCACCTTATAACATTGGGGATTTCGGCGGGGCAAACATCAACATCGTGTCTAAAGAATTTAGCGGAAAACCTTATTTAACGCTTTCGCTAGGCTCTTCTGCCAACCTCGAGGTGCTGAAACAAAAGGATTTCTATTTGCCTAAAAATCAGAATTTCTTAGGTTTTAATCAAGTAAAAACACCGAGCAACTCGCTTGAAATATACGATTTCAATTCATGGAATTTTGAAAAGATTAAACGCCCATTGCTTAACTTAAATATGTCGCTCGAGGGCGGTAGAAGTTTCAATGTTTTGAATCGAAAGTTAAATGCGTTTTTCTATGCAGGTTTTGATAACGACTACACCACTTCAAAAGGAATCGAAGGGAATTACAACGCACAAGGCAACAAGCTTAGCCTTTACGATACAAACAAAAATAAATACACAACCAACGCGACAGGTTTAGTGAATTTGTTTTACAAAATCAATGCAAATCACAAATTAAAATTCACTTCAAACTACATTCATTCTTCGGAGCAAGAAGTGAAAAATTATTATGGCTACCACTACGACTGGGCACAAGAAGGTAAAGGAGTTGTGCGTCGTGGCTTGTTTAAAACAACGCAGCTTTTTGTGAATCAATTGGGCGGAAAACATAACTTAAACGAAAAATTTGAATTAAACTGGATTGCGGGGTACAATGCGCTACACAGCGAGCGACCAAACCGAATCAGCAATAAATTAATCTACGATGGGTTTGAAAGCTCGTATAAACTCAAAAGAGACGGTGGCTCATCAAACAGATATTTTGATGATTTAAAAGACAATGAATTGGCAGCCAATGTGGATTTAAAATATTTCTTATCAGATGATTTAAATTTTGATTTTGGGTACCAAGGGCGTTTCAAAGACAGAAAATTCTGGTCTAAACAATACGATTTTGAATACACCGATGCGCACATTGGCGAAAGCTTGGTGCCAGATATCCACAACATCGATCAAGTGCTGAATGCAGAAAGATTTAGCCAAGGATTTTTCAACATTCGTTCGAATTTCTTGTATAATACCAAAGAATTAACGCCCATGTCATTCAACGGATCACAAAATGTGAATGCAGGCTATGTGAGTGCCAATTACAAATTTAGCCCAGCTTTAACGGCTCAATTGGGCGTGCGATTGGAAAGCGTAAGCCAAAACATCGCATGGAAAACTAACTTAGGTTCGCTCGACGGGAAAAGCGATTTCGACACGCAATACACCAAATTCTTGCCGTCGCTTAACTTAAAATATAAATTAGACGAATACCAAAACATTAAATTATCGCTTTCTAGAACCTACACCATGCCTCAGCTAAAGGAGCTGGCTTACTACATCTACGACGACATCAGTGAGCAATCGCAAGGAAACCCATTCTTGAAACCGTCTGACAATAACAACTTAGACATCAAATGGGAAGTGTTCCCTAAAAATGGCGAATTATTCTCAATTGGATTGTATACCAAATATATCCAAAATCCGATTTCCAAAGCACTCGTGGGCGAGAGTCTATACTCCTACCTCAACATTGGCGACCAAGCCTATGTGTACGGAATTGAAGCTGAAATAAGAAAAGACCTTTGGGAACGCGATCAATATAGAATTTACACCTTTGCCAATGCATCTTACTTACAATCTAAAACCGACTTAAACAACGATAAAATTAGAGGAAATTCGCCTTTCTCTGTGGATTTCAACAAAGATAGCGAGCAACTGGAAGGGGCTGCCAATTTCGTAGCCAATGCCAATGTAGGGATTGATTACAACCTCAACGCCAGTCGTGGCAGCAAGCTAAACTTTGTGATTTCCTACTCATACATCGGCAAACACCTCTACTCTATCGGGACACAAGGTTTAGGACGCGTGGTAGAACAACCTTTAAACTTGCTTGATGCGGTTTTAAAACTAAAATTAAACGATAAAATTTCATTTGGGCTAAAGGCTAAAAACCTTTTAAATCCTAAAATCGAGCGCATTCAAGAAAACCAAACGCCTTCGGTGATTTATCAATACAAAAACGGAACCGAGCTAGGATTAGGACTTTCGTATCAATTCTAAAAAATCAATAAAAAATAAAAGAAAACAATTAATTAAAATTTTGTAGAAAACATGAGAAAAAATTTCGTAAAAATCTTTTTAGTAGCTGGATTAAGCTTTGCAACATTAGGAACATTTACTTCTTGTAGCAGCAACGATGATAGCAACAACAATGGAGGCGGAAAGGCACCCGTAGAAGTAGCAGACACCAACTTGGGCGGAACCAATGGAATTTCGCTTAAAAAAGGACAAAGCTTGCATTTAACAGCCGATAAATCATGGAAACTTAGCGGACCTCTTTTGGTAGGTGATGGAGCAACTTTAACGATCGATGCAGGAACTACAATCACGGCTTCTGGCGGAACTAGCTCTTACCTTGCCGTAGCTCAAGGAGGGAAAATCTTTATCAACGGTACGGCTCAAAAGCCTGTAATTTTTACCGCAAGTGAGAAAAAAGCATGGGGTGGTATCGTAGTTTGCGGTAAAGCAAGCATCAACACAGGAGCTTCTTCTACCTCAGAGGTAGGAAACTTGCCATATGGTGGAACTAATGATGCCGACAACTCTGGTGTTATAAAATATGTGCAAATCAAGCATGCAGGAGCTCGTTTTACTTCAGAAAAAGAATTTAACGGACTTTCTCTTTTCGGCGTGGGTAACGGAACTGTAATCGAGGGCGTTTCTGTAATCGACGGAGCAGACGATGGTATCGAATTCTTCGGAGGTACTGTAAATGTGTCTAAAGTGGTTTCCATCAATAACGAAGACGATGCTATCGACTGGACAGACGGATGGCGTGGAACTTTGACAGATGCTTATGCGCGTAGAGATTTAAACAACATCGGGAACAGAGGAATCGAAGCCGATAATAATAAAAATAACAACGACGCTTCACCTCGCTCAAACCCTACTTTGAGAAACATTACCCTTGTGGGGCACGCTGGTACACAAGATGAGAAAGAAGGAACTAACTTATTCCGTGTGGGGACTTATGCTACGCTAGACAATGTAGTGGTTTCTGGCTGGGCTGTAGGGTTCACTTTCAAAGACAAAGCAACCACAGACTACTTTAGCAAAGGAAAACACATCACCAATGTAAAATTTGAGAATGTAGCAACCAAAGTAAAAGGAATCGAAGAAAGTGCAATCTCTGAAAACGAAGCAGCAACAGGCGCAGGCGCAGGCACTCAATTACCAGACTGGGCTAAAGGCTGGAGCGGATACAATCAATAAACATTATTCATTCTTTGTATAAATTTAATTATTATCCCAATAAGCACCTTTCCTCATGGGTGCTTATTTTTTGGGTTAAAAAAAGTGGCTTATTTTCTATACTCAAGCAAGTTGCTCAACTTCTACACGCACGGCATAAAATCGCTAGGCGTGCGGAATTTTTTTTCTTGACGCCTAGCAATTTATCGCAAGACGCAGGGAATTTCACCCACTCGCAGAGCACTATTTATCAGCCAATTACAACAAGTCTTTTTTTAAACAAAAAAGCATACAAAAACAGAGGCTTTTCTAGCCCCTGTTTTGCTTATTCTTTCTCAAATTTAATATTGCTTAATGCCTTTTTAAGCGATACTCCTGGCGTAAAGATTACTTTAGGCGTCTTAATCATTCCCACATTAAAGTCTTTTTCAGTGGCAGCCCCCTCACTGCTCAGCGAAAGACGAAAGGTTCCAAATTCTCCTAATTTAACACTCTTGCCCTCTACCAATTCCTTGGGTAGCTCCTCTAGCAAATTTTCTATCACATTGGCAATATCTCCCACTGTGAGCGAGGATTTATCTGCTATATTTTTAGCAAGAGCGCGCTGCTCTGTCGTGCCTGTCTTCACCGCATTGGCATACCATTTCTTTTCCTCTCGGTTTTGAGGATTTGCTTTTATTTCTTTATTAAGAGGGAGTTAGAATGGGAGTACAAAAGAAGCTGAGGGCTCTCATTTCTTTTCCCCTACTCCAAGTCTTCACAAAACTTTGCACCAAGTCAAAAGAAGAGGTAAAAAAACACTCCATTCTCTCAAAAAGAAATTAAAAAGCCTGCAAAGTTTTTCTGACAAAGAACTCGCAGGCCTTGATAGTTTTCATTGTATTTAGAAACCTAATATAGGTACGTAAATAGAGTTCACTAAAGGTATATACTTAGTCTTGACGACAACGTATACCTCTACCAAATCCTCTACCCCACCAACTATCAGGATCACTCCCCCTAGGTGTTATTCCTAGATAAAATGCATTTCGCTGGTTATATGTCGTCCAAGCGTAATAGTAACCATATTTTTTCCCAGGTCCATGATCAACTCCAGAAGCTATCATCTCTCCATTTTCTGTCAATTTAAGTACATCTTGCTCCCAACCTGACCACGTTTTTTGATTTAATAAATTGTTATACTGAACCCATTCTTCTCTCGTCGGAACATGAAATCCTGAAGGGCATGGGTTATCATACGACAATAATTTATCGTCTGGATACCATGGCATATCTGGATGAACTCTCTCTGCAGTAGTTTCATTCGGATACCTTGTCAGCTCATGTCCATCTGCCGCTCTACCCCATTGAAAATGAGATCCATAAGCATCGAGATCCCTTAAGCTCTTCGCTTGCTTCGTAGGATTAAATGATGGGTCTTCTACATTTGCATAATTTGCGCCTAAATTATTATTCAACCAAAGCTTACCATCCAAACCTTGCAAAGGTAAATAGACAAACCTATGTTCATACCTACCATTTGTTATCACATTAAAATTCTTATCTAAAATGCCCCCTATTCCTTTTAGATCTACAACAAATTTATTACCATCTATATCTACATTAAAAACTGCTATATCATAAGATTGACCAGGAGCTAATTGCTTCACCTTATACTCCCCATCACCTTTCACTTCTATAGTAGCTATAATTTCTCCAGAATCATTAAAGTTACCAGCAGGAATGGATAAACTTAAATCATTTCTATCTCCACCTTCTCCTTCTGCTGTTGTTTTGACTATATTAATCTCTTTATAACTTCCCTTACCGTTGGTATACGGTATTTTTATTATTATTTTATCATCTCCGTTATTTATCCTTCCTTGAATTGGATACTGATCATGTATAAGCGATCCTGTATAATGAAGTAGTACATCTTGTAAAGTCGCACTACCAAAAACCACATTAGTCTGTTGAGTTGCAATAAGCCCTAATCTTTCAAATTTAGCACTCAAAACTCCTCCTGCAGGGGATCCTGTCAAATTATAATACAATATTTTGCTCTCTCCACTATTAAGACTTACATCAGAATTTTGCCCATGCCCCCACATTCTTATGTTTCCACCAGGGTTACTTATACTCACAGCGTTAGAAAAATCTACATGACTTATGGGCAAAGCTCCATTATTTACCAATTTAAATTTAATCTTATTCTCTGGTCTTACAGGCACTCCCGCTACATAATTCCCTTCAAAACCAGCTGATTCTATAACCACATTTTGAGACTGTGTAGCTCCTCCTGTAGCGAGAATATTTGTCTTAGGTAGGCAATCCCAATTGGGATTGCCTGCTTTTAATCCATAATACATCTCTAAACATTGCTTAGTAGTATTAAAAATCATAGTACCTACCTTCACCCCTTGAAACTTCTCGCGCTGTGCTGTGCTAAAATTAGGGAAAGAAACCCCTTGTGCATAAGTTTCATCTTTCTTTAACATGCCATCATGCCGAGACACCTCTAAACTCGCATCAGGAGTAGTTGTATTTATCCCCACACGCCCCGTATAGTCTTGCTGTTGCGCGCTCAGTGCAAATGGTATCACTAATGCAAATATCAATGTTCTCTTCATATTCTTTTTACTTTTTTAAAAATTAAACTTTGTTTACGCTTTGCAAAAAAGCCTGCAAAATTAATCTCAGAAAGAATTTGCAGACTATTTCTTCTGCCATCATTCAAAGCTATAGATTACTCTAAACCTTGCATTTGAAATTCATATTTTAATTACGCTTAATTGTAATATACACTACAATCCGCATCACTTGTACCTGAATTTACACCATTATTACAGCTATTTTCTAATGCTTGCCTACATTTGGATTCAGCTCCTTGGTAAGAATAAGATGATCCTGAAACGGTAAAATAATCTCCATATCTGGTTCCAGTTCCTTCAAAATAAGCACATCTAGCCCTACCTCTATAATAATACATTGATTGGCGACAACTTCCATTTTTGTTTACATAATCTTGTCCTTCTGCATCTACTAATCTTTTAGCTTCTTCCTGAGCTTTATCTCTAGCTTTTTGGTCTGCATCTGCTTGGCTAACTGCACTTGTAGCCGTTGCTGTCGCTTCTTTTGCATAATACATAGTATTCCCAACAAAACCATAACCACAAGTTAATTTCACAAAACCTGCGCTATATCTCTGTGTCTGTGTAGAAGTCCAACCACCAAAACCTTTAAGCTCTACAGTAAAATGAGAACCATTTATATTCACTGGAAAAGTAGCAATCGTATACGATTGATCTGCAGGCATTTTTTTAACCTTATAAGAACCATCACCAGATACTCCTATCGTTGCTACTAATTTCCCTGTACCTCTAAATGTACCCCGTGGTATTTTTAAAGTCAATTCATTCTCATCTCCATCTTGTCCAGGCGCTGAAACTCTTGTCACACTCACCTCATCATAATTTCCTTTTCCATTCGTATATGGAATATCTATCGTTACTTTATAAGTACCATTATCCATATATCCTTGCACACTAATAGATGTAGAAGATAATGAAACCACATTTTTTGTAATTGTTGAGTTTGTAAATGTTGCTGTTCCCCTTCCAATTATCATGCTTTGCTCTGCGTACAAACCAGACTTGTCAAAAATAGCTTTTATCTCTCCCGTTTTTGGCGTTCCTTCCAATGTCCATGATATAACTTTTTTCTCTCCACCATTTAAAGATATTGATTGATTCTGGCTACCAATAACTTTTAGTGAACTTCCTCCGTTTTCTATAGTAACGGCTCTTGATAAATCTATATTCGTAATTGCTGAAAAACTATCATTGATCAATTCAAATTTAACCTTATTTTCTCCAGTAGCTCTCACTCCATCCAAATAATTCCCTTCAAAACCGGCCGCTTCTACTCGAACATCTTGTGCCTGCTGTTGATTTCCATCACAACGAATACAATCCCAGTAATGTTCCCCTTCTTTAAGACCATAATACATCTCCAAACATTGCTTGGTCGTATTAAAAATCATAGTACCCACCTTAACATCTCGAAACTTTGCTCGCTCATCCGTACTAAAGTTAGGAAATGTTACTCCCTGCGCCTGTGCCTCTGGCAAACTAGCGTTCTCTAAAATATCCAAGGTAGCTTTAGGACTACTTGTCCCTATACCTACTCTACCCTCGGCTTCTTGCTGAGCATAAAGACTTACACTCAACAAGGTAAACCACATTAGTAAAAAAATTCTCTTCATACTTTTTAAAATTTAAATTTTACTTTTTATTTCTTTTTTATTTATAACAGGTTCTCTTTTTATCAAAAAAAAGCCTTACCATGGCATTAGGGGAATACCACAGCAAGGCTAAAACTTAAAAACAATGTCGGCTATTCTCATAGCGAACATTTCTCCATAACTCTTTTGGTCTCTCAACCAAAAAAATTAAGTATGAAAAAAAACATTCTACTAGGAAGCTCGTTCCATGAGAATAAGTGAAAAAAAGTATTTTACAGTGTGGGGCACTGCAAAAACATCTCTTTATAAAAAGATAAAAAGATGTATATAAACATAAAGCCAAAGCTCCTAAATGGAACTTTGGCTTTAGTCTTTTTATACAATATAGTGTAGCTAGCACTAAACTAGCACCATTGTTTTTTTTCTTTAAATTGAATGAAAAACTACTTGCAAATGCAAATCGCAGAAAGTAAACTATACACGCACAATTATACTGTGTGTGTTTACACTTTTTCTCGAACTAGGCAAGAAAAAGATGTTAAACTTATCACAATCCATTATATGTAGCACACACTGTTTCATAGAATTGGGGCAAAGCTATAAAAAGTTTTAGGATCTGCAAGCTCTTAGGGTGTTAAAGTTTTTGATCACCACAAGATCTCTTATAAAGTATATACACTATTTTTTATAAAAAACTCGCTTGCTCGGTACGCTCAAAGCCTATATCTATTTTAAGGTTTTCGCCATCAGCAGCCTCGGTCGCCAGTTGGTCGGCGCGTTCGTTCCATTTATGTCCTGCGTGTCCTTTAATCCACTCGAGTTTCACATTGTGCTTGCGATAATTGCGCAAAAATCGCATCCATAGATCTGGATTTTTCTTCCCAGAGAAATTCTTTTTTTCCCAATTAAAAACCCATCTCTTATTCACCGCATCGCACACATACTTAGAGTCTGTAACAATAACGATGTCTTGCTTTCCTTTTAGTTTCTCCAAAGCGGTAATGGCTGCGAGAAGTTCCATTCGGTTGTTGGTCGTATTGCGAAATCCCATCGAAAACTCTTTTTTGAGTTTAAGCTCGGGAGCAATCAGCACCACACCAAATCCTCCTCTCCCGGGATTACCTCGCGAAGAGCCATCTGTAAAGGCGTAAATTTGCATTTTTTACAACCCTCTTTGGTTTCGGATGTCTGCCATTTGCAAGGCGGCTACGGCGGCTTCTACACCCTTGTTTCCGTGCTTTCCTCCTGCTCTATTGCGAGATTGCTCAATATTATTATCTGTCAAAACACAGAAAATCACAGGCGTGTTTTGCGACACATTAAGCTGCATAATACCTTGTGTTACGCCTTGGCACACAAAATCAAAATGTGCCGTTTCGCCACGAATTACACTCCCAATAACGATTATAGCATCGCAATATTTTGTCAAAAGTTTAGCACCATAAGGCAATTCAAAACTTCCTGGCACTTCTAGTGTTTTAATGTTCTTATCTGATGCGCCTAAGTCTTTTAAAGTTTCAATCGCGCCATCTCTAAGTGCATGCGTGATTTCTGAGTTCCAAGATGAAACAACAATGCCAAACTTATAAGGTTTGGCACTGGGTAGTTCTTCTTTATTGTATTGAGATAAATTTTTGTTTTCTGTTGCCATTATTATTTAGCATTGGTTAAAAGGACATACAATTTATCCATATCTGAACCTAATCCTTCTGCGTATTCTTTATTATACGCTTCTATCAATTTCACTGCTTCGTCGAATTTCTTGGTTTCGTATGCTAGAATAGCAGCTTTTCTGGTATAGATTCTTTGGATTGTTTGCACATTAGTAGCTTTAGCGGCTTTGGCATAAGCTTCATAAGCTTCTTCTTTTTTTCCTAACTGAGAAAGTGCATCTCCTATCGCTCCTTCTTTCACAGCACCTGCTACTTCTTCAGAGGTTTTAAATGCTTTAAAATCATCTATCGCCTCTTGATATTTTCCTAATTTATAGTTTGCTACACCTGCTTTGAATTTAGCTAAATTCGCTGCATTGGTTCCTCCAAAATCTTCAATGATTTGATCAAAACCTAAGAAAGCACCTGCACTACCGTTTAAGGCTAATTGCATAGAGTCTTGCTGATACATTCTATCTGCAGTTACGATTTCTTTGTTAGCTTCCTCATTTTTAGGATCTACAATAAATCTTAAATAAGCGAAATAACCTAAAACTACGACCACTAAGGCACCAAAAATGATTCCTAAAAGTTTGGCATTTTTTTCTAAAAAGTGCTCTGAACTTTGTGCAGTTTGTTCTAATTTCTCAAAAGCCTCCTGTGTGGCGTATTTTTTATGATTCTCTTTTCTTGCCATTTTTCTATGGTTTACAATATGCAAAAGTAATAATTAATATGCTAAAAATAAAATGATTTTTTGAATTGAAAGATTTTTTAATCTTTTACGATTCCAAAGGGCGTGCGTTTGATTTTATTGTCGCGTGTATTTTTGCGAATGGCATGGTTTTTTTCCCAGCTTTCTTTGTTCACATAGCCGCGTGCGTGGTCGAGGTGCACTACGATGGCACTATAACGAATTTGCTTGCCACGAATTCCGTAATTTTCAAGACGCTCGCCTAGCTCGCGATCTTGCCCACCGTATTGCATTCGCTCATCGAGACCGTTCACAGCCACAATGTCCTCTTTCCAGCCTGAGGCGTTATGCCCGTTCCAAGTGGGCTTGGTAGGCGTGATGTGGTTGAGCAACTTTTCCTTTAACCCACTCGCCGAAAGTTTATTATTTTTAAAAGATTTTTTAAGCCCATTGGCTACGAGCCATTTCACATCAAAACAGCGTTGTTGCACGATGTCGTCTTCTGAGATTAATTCAGAAATATTCATCGGGAGCATAAAATATCCGCCCGACAAAAATCTGCCTTTTTCTTTATTTTTAAAATGAACTTCCACAAAATCCTTTCGCGGAATGCAGTCGCCATCAGACATGATGATGTATGGTGCCTTGCATTGTACTACGGCTTTGTTTAAAATTTCAGATTTCTGAAAGCCTCTATCCTCGTGCCACACATGCGTAATTGGGAATTTGGCTATTTTTTTAAAATCCTCAATCATCTCTCGTGTGTCTTCTCGAGAGCCATCGTCGGCAATCACTAGCTCAAAGTCTTGAAAAGTTTGCTGGTTGTAGCCCCACAAAACTTTTTGCAACCATTCTTTGGCATTGTAAGTACTTATGATTACCGAAATTTCCATACTTCTTAAATAAATTAGTTTTTTATGATTATTTTAATAAAACGCATTCTATCTCAGCGCAAATTTACATATCTTTGCGCACATTGCAGTAACAAATCTATGGCTAATTTTTTTAGAAAAGTTTATTTGGGAATCATGAAACGCCTTAAATTTCTCCCTAGTCCTAAGTATGTAGGCTACTACTACGAATACTACACAGGGAAGAAATATAAGGATGAAAACCCAACGGAATTTAACGAAAAAATCCAATGGTATAAGGCGCATTTTCGTCCCCAAATCCTAAATCAATTAGTGGATAAATACGCCGTGCGAGAATATGTGAAAGAAAAAATTGGCGAAGAATATTTAAACGAATGTCTTGGCGTTTATGACAAAGTGAGTGATATTGATTTTGATACATTACCCAACAAATTCGTAATCAAGGCAGTGCATGGCTATGGCTTCAACTTGATTGTGCCCGATAAATCTAAACTTAATCGTGCCAAAGCTAAACTCAAAATGCAAAAATGGATGCACCGCAATCAATATTTCCGTGGCGGACAAGAGTGGGCTTACAAAGATATTAAACCGCGTTTGGTAATAGAAAAATACTTAGATGAGCTAGGTCGTGGTTCCATTACAGATTATAAATTTTACTGTTTCGGGGGCAAACCTGAATTTGTAGAAGTGCATCTCGATCGCGAACAAAATCATAAATCGGGCTTTTTTGATTTAAATTTTGAATTATTGCCATTTCGTGATGTTCCCGAAAACAAATGGATTAAAGGCTCCCAAGTTGAAAAGCCTGAAAACTTTGCTCAAATGATTGAAGTAGCAGAAAAACTTGCAGATAGATTTCCCTTTGTGCGTGTGGACATGTACTCTATTCGTGGGCAAATTATCTTTGGCGAAATGACTTTCTACCCCGCCGATGGGCGTGACGACTTTAAGCCAGAAAAATATAATAAAATCCTTGGGGATAAATTCATCCTTCCTGCTCTACCCGTAAACAAAACCGAAATTAAAAACTTTTAATCATGATTAGTATAATTGTTCCCATTTATAACAGCGATCGTTATCTACGCCAATGTTTAGAATCTATTCAGAATCAAACTTTTCAAGATTTTGAAGTGATTTTAATCAACGATGGCTCAAGCGACAACTCGCAAAGCATTTGTGAAGAATTTACTGCTAATGATGATAGATTTAAGCTCATCAACCAAGAAAATAAGGGAATTGCTGAAACCCGAAACATAGGCATTCAAAATTGCAAGAGACCTTACCTCACTTTTGTAGATTCAGATGATTGGTTAGAACTAGATATGCTAGAACTTCTCTACAGCAACTCCATAAAAGAAAATGCAGACATCGCTTGTTGTGGCTATTATATTGATAAGCCTAATAAATCTATTCCCGTTTGGCATCAAGGAAACAAAGAAATATGGGAAAAGAAAGAAGCTCTTTCTAAATTACTTATCAATAAAGAAATGAAAGATTATCCTTGGGCAAAATTGTATAAAAAAGATCTTTTTGATGGAATAACTTTTCCTCATGGTAAATATTTTGAGGATATATTTGTTATGTATAAGATATTTTTGAAATCAAATAAAGTAATCAAGATTAATCAATCTAAATCTCATTATAGAGAGCATAATTCGAGTATAACTTCAGATAAGACAACTTGTTTAGAAAAAGAACTTGATTTGTTTGAAGCTGTTTATGATTTATATCTATTTGCTAAAAATAATCCAGATTCTCTGGAAAATCCAAAACAGGTAATAGCCAGTATTGCCAAATCAATTTATCACATCAAAAAACAAAACATTCACCGATTTGCTTTGTTCAGCCGAGATTTTAGAACCATGAATGAAAAAATAAATCCTGTTCTAAAATCTATTTTGAAAGAAAATTCGCCTAATATGCTTGGAATGCATCGTGTCCTTGGTATTTGGTTAAGTCTTTATTGTCCAGTTTGTTTTAAATTTAAAAATTTATTTAAATGAAATTTTGGCTTTCTAGTTTAAACCAGAAAAACTATTTAATAGCGACTTTATTTCCTTTACTTATTTTTATAATTTTTGACTCCGTTTTATATTTTTCGGGATATAATTACGAAACTTTTGACCTTAAATGGCTAGCAAGCATCGGGAATATTTATATATTTTCTATTTTTTTATGGTGGTTTGTCGGCTTTTTAGTTAAACACAAATCCTATTTTAGGGACTTTCATTTTTGGATTCCCATTCTACTAAGTCTGGCAACTATATTGTGGTTTTATTCATACAAAGCTACAGCACATGCTAGTTATATTGTTGCTATTATTGCTATGCTTTATGGAATATACAAACGAGATTTTTATAAAATTTCCCCCAGTTTAATTTTTCTATTCCTGTATGCATTGTTGCAATTTATGGGACTTCTTTGGGTTAAAGACATTTCACTTAATGAAAATCAATGGATTATAGAAGACCAAATACCGCTTCTTATCCTCCCCGTAGTATTGTGTTTTTATAGATTAAGAGCTAAAGACATCAGCGTATTTTGTAGTATTATTTTTAAATTTTGTCTAGTACTTTTTATTTGGTACTGGATTGCTTATGTGCTTATTTGTCATAGTGCTGAAATTAGCTTTTTGTCTTGTTTTGGATTTCGTAAAGACTATCTCGCTCCTGAATCTCCTTTTGGGGTTCTATGCTTCCACACACAGAAACATTATAGCTTTATTGTTTGGCTTTTAACAATTGTGGGAGGAACAAGCTATGCGAGTTACTATCAAAATAAATCTGGCTTTATTTCTAAAGGCGAATTATTCATTTATTTCTTATTTCTGTTCTGTTTTATCAATATTTTACAAGTTAGGCTAGCCCAAGTTGTGTTCTTTATATTATTGCTGGTGATTATCTGCTTTGAAACGCTAAAATCATGGAATCTAAGAAATGTACTCATTATCTCCATAAGTGCTCTATCAATAGGAATATTTGGATTTATTTTCTTGTTTAATTATACCCATTTCTTTCATGACGAAACACGCAACATATTATATTCTAGCACACTAGCACAAATTCAGGAAAATCCATGGTTTGGTAGCGGAACGCTATCTGAGCAATCAATTATTTCAAAAACACCGATCGACTCCGATCTCTTTAAACATTTACACAATGATTTCTTGATGGCATATATTCGTCATGGTGTGCTGGGACTTGTTTTTCTTTGTTTGTTTCTCATATCTTACGCATGTGAAAGCTTTAAGCTAAAGGATTACAGAATGTTTTTCTTTCTATTCCCAACCTTTTTTCTCATGCTAGTAGACAGTGCCTTTTTTTATCAAAAAACAATTGTTTTAACCTGTATTTTCATCGGAGTTTTGTATGTCTCCCCTAAAAGAAATTTAGCTTAACCCTTCTATTAAAGCTTTGTATTTTTCGGGCTGATACATTTCATCAAAATCCACGACAAAAAACAACTCATTGCTACGAATATAGCGATTGAAATAATCTTTTTCTATACTTAACAGCTTTTCTCGTCCTCGGGTAAATCCATCGGCAAACAAACGGTGTGCAAAGCGATACTCGGTATTTGGGCGCAAATCATTCATGGCATCAAACGCCAAAATTTTATCTTTTTGCTCTTTTTCGCTCACAGGAAACGAAAACACCGAAGAGCAATAAATATTCGCCTCACTTTTGAAAGGCAGTGGCATTATCGCACCGATTTTCCCTAACGGATAAAACTCTTTTTCAGTATAATGATTGGTGTAAAGAAGCAATTTCCCATCGTGTAAATTGAGTTCTTTCAAGGCTTGAATAATGCTAATCGTAGCATACTGGTGATCCTCATGACTATCGATAAACGGATGAGGCGTAATAATTACATCTGGCTGAAATTCAGTTAAAATCATTTTTAAATTCTGAATCATATCATTCCAATTTGCCTCGCCCGCAAGTTTTTTACCCAACGATGAAAAATTAAATTTTCTAAAGATTTCAACATCATCGGTATTTAATTTATCGGAACCAAAATTCTTTTCAGGCTCACGATACATATCATCCAACATTTCGTTGAAGTAGCCAAGCATCAGCACATTTTCGGTAGGCACACCCGCCATCAAAGGCACCGTAAGAGCATTCCAAGTACGGATTTCGCCTTTCTTCAAATGCTGTTCTTGGACATCGGTATAGAGCTCTCTATACTTGAATTTCCCTCGCTCGCCCGCCGAAAAAGTGAGTACAAAAACATCTTTAGCAAACTGACTATACAAGCCATACGCCGCGATTTCGGCATCATCGGGATGTGGTGCTACGATTAGAATTTTTTTATCTTTTAATTCAGGATTTTTAAACTGAAATAGCTCTACCTCATCGCTACAAATCTGCATTCTCTTAGGTTTTAGAGTAATTTCTTTCACCGAATTAAAATTACTGATGTTTAAATATCTATCGCCTTTGGCACCATGCTCTATGTATTGTTTCAATGATTTACCCTCTGCCGAAATTTCAATGTATGGCTGTTTTAAAAAGCCTAATAAACTGCTTTTTACCTTGATTTTTAAGAATAATGTATGTTCTTGGACATCACTTGGCAAGGATAAAGAATTGTGTTTTAAATGCAATTTTTGTCCATTTTTAAAAGCGTGTTTTTCGTCTTGATTCACCGCATAGGGATAAGATTTTTTTCGCTTTTTGTAAAGTAAAAAAGTGCTGATAATTAGTATAACTAAAAATATAACAAACTCCATTATTTCTTTCTATTTTCGATTGCTTCTTGGTATAAATCCTTGGTATTTTTGGCGCAAAGTTTAGCATCAAATTTTTCTAACAAAACCTCATATGCTTTCTCAGCATATTCTTGTTTTAAATTAGGATTTTCTATCAAAGTATTTATTTTTTGAGCTAAAGTTTGGTGGTCTTTTATCTCGCTGAGCAAGCCATTTTCGGCATCGGTAATCGCTTCGGCAACACCACCCGCCTTGGTACTCACGACTGGAATTTTGTTTAAAAACGATTCATACACCGTGAGTGGCAAACCCTCTGACTGAGAAGACATTGCAAAAGTATCAAATTGTGGTAAATAGTATTTGGCTTCGGCAATTTGTCCTACAAAAATCAATTGCCTGTCCACATTTAGCTCTTTAGCCAAAGCTTCCAATGCTGGCGTAAATTCCGTTTCTTTTCCAATTTGCACGCAATACACATTTTCTTTGCCCAAAGTGTGAATTAAATAATCCATTGTGCGCACCAGCGTTTCCAAATCCTTGGCAGGCACATGATTGGCAATATTTCCTAATAGAAAAGCATCTTGCGGAATCTGGTATTTTTGGCGAAAATCGGGCATTTCTTTTTGCGAAGATTCAACCTTAATTCCGTCATAAATCACGCGCAATCTGTGATGATTTTCAGGTTTCACAAATTGTTTCAAATTTTCGCGCACCGCTCCCGAAACACAAATCGTAGCATCTATATTTTTGTAATTATACTTATATCTGCTCACAAAACTAGATTTTTCGCTAAATCCTTTGCGCGAAAACACGGTAGGCGTCTTGAGCGAAAACAGCAAATCTGCCACCAAATACAATGTCAAAAAATTACTTGTATGAGCATGTATCACTTCAATATGTTTCCTTCGGATATAGTCTCGTAAAGCTCGTGCCAAACTCGGCGAATAAATACTTTTTCGGGGCAAAGCACAAACCTTAATTCCCTTTTTTAAAGCATATTTTTGAATTTCTGAATCCTCATAGCACAAGATGTGATTTTCTACGCCCAGTGCCGATAAATTCTCGATTAAATCCGCTAATTGTTGTTCGTTTCCGCTCCAGTGGTGTTTAGACCCCGATAGGTGTAAAACTTTCATGCTCATTTTATTTACTGCAAAGGTGCTATTTTTTTCTTAAACTTTGATGTAAATCTTTTTCCTGTCGAGCAGATAAGCAATGCTCCACATCAATACCAAAAATACCACAGAATACACAAAAGAACCCACATTTTCATTGGCAGACAAAGGTTTGCAAAATGTGGTATAAATATATTTTAAAGGCGTGGTAAATCCGTCTTGAGTAGGAATCCTTACCAAAGACAAAAGGCGCGGAATTAATCCACTTAAAACAAAAATAAATAGCGGGTTTTTCCCAAAAACATCAAAGAATTGCGTCAAAAAGTTTTTAGCTTTTAAAACCTCAATAAACCAAATCATAATGCTGATTGTGATAATCGCCAAGCCCGTGGTGTACAACACATAAGTGCTAGACCAAATTTTCTTGATAATGGGAAAATCCAATTGCCAAACATACGCTACAACAAGCAGAATCCCAGCACTTACAAATAGCATACTCAGCACTTTGTAATGCAGTTCGCTCGTTTTTGGTGCTCTCACAAAAAGCCAATTTACCTCACCTTGCGCCATGATGATTTTCCCTGCTAAATAGCCCAGTAAAACTTGTGCCGTAGACGAAATAGCACCAACAAATCCCTCAGGATCAAACGGAACGCCCTCTCCGTGATACATATGCGATTCGCCCAAAATGGCTAAATCTACCCTCGTTCCCCAAAAACCTTGCATGGAATACGGATCGGCTCCGCCCAAAAGTAAGGCTAAAAGCCAGTAGACGATGAGCAGTAAAAAACTTATGATTAAAACCTTTTTTTCCTTAAAATAGTAAGCAATAATGGCTGCAAAGAAATAAGCAAAAGCAATACGCTGCAAAACCCCTAAAATTCGCACATTCTCCCAATGTTTAAAGGTTAAAATTCCATCTTTCCATTGCACAAACGGAAACCAATTGAGCAACAAGCCGATGATAAAGATTAAAAATGTTCTTTTTAAAACTTTTCGCCAAAAAACTTGACTTCCCGCTTTCTGCATTCGTGGAATTACAAATGCCATGGCGTTCCCCACCGCAAATAAAAAGAATGGAAACACCAAATCTGTGGGCGTGCAACCTGCCCATTCGGCATGGGTGAGTGGCTTGAACATTGCACTCCACGAACCAGGATTATTAACTAAAATCATCAATGCTACCGTGGCTCCACGGAACACATCTAGGGAATAATAGCGGGGTTTCATATCTCTTCAGTTTCAAGTTCTAAAGATAATTGATTTTTTAAACCTAAACAAAAACTAAAAGGAGCTCTATATTATTTTATGTTTAAAGCAATCCCCCTTCACTCCTTAAGCCTCTTTTAAATAACACCTCCGCTTGTTTTAGAAAAAAGCAACTTATGTTTTAGGTCTTTTCTCCTTTAGTTTTAAAATAAATCCTTAAGGATTATAACAATAACCCTTAAGGGTTAGAATAAAAACCCTTGAGGGTTACTACAATAATCCTTAAGGGTTAAGATAAAAACTCTTAAGGGTTTTCTCTTAATCTCACTTAAGAATTTTCTAAAACATCCTTACAAAAGCGCAAACTCTTAGGCATAAATCATCTAAAAGAAAGGGAAAGATTTACTATAAATCGCCACAAAAAGCTTCACTAAAAATGTATAAAACTAAACTCCCCGCGCGGACTTTGTCCGCGCGGGGATAAGTTTATTCAAAAATGCTTACGAATTTACATCACAATATTCACGATTTTGCCTGGTACTACGATAATCTTTTTCGGGTTTTTTCCTTCAAGATATTTGGCAGTTTGTGGCTCTTCCATTACGGCTTTTTCGATTTCTTCTTTGCTTAAATCTAGTGGCAATGATAGGGTAAATCTCATTTTTCCGTTAAATGAAATCGGATATTCTTTGTTGTCTTCTTTCAAATATTTTTCTTCAAAAATAGGGTAGGGCTGGCGTGTTACGCTGTCCTCGTTGCCCAAAACATGCCACAATTCCTCGGCAATATGCGGCGCAAATGGCGAAAGCAAAATCACCAATGGCGAAAGGATTTCAGCCTTGTTGCATTGTAGTTTTTGCAAATCGTTTACGGCAATCATAAAGGCAGAAACCGATGTATTGAACGAGAAATTCTCGATATCGTCTGTCACTTTTTGAATTAAAGTGTGCAATACTTTAAGCTCTTCTTTACTCGCTGGCGCATCCACTACTTGAAGCTCGTCGTTTTTAAAGAACAAACGCCATAGCTTTTTGATGAATCCATTTACTCCACTTAGTCCATTGGTAATCCATGGTTTGGACTGCTCAATTGGACCCAAAAACATTTCGTACATACGCAAAGTATCCGCTCCGTATTCGTTGCAAATATCATCTGGATTTACGACATTAAATTTAGATTTAGACATTTTTTCTACCTCACGCGAAACATAGAATTTTCCGTCGTCTGATACAATAAATTCAGCGTCTTTTAAGTCATCTCTCCAATTTTTGAAAGCCTGCGTATCTAGCACATTGTTCCCGCTCACAAAGCTTACATCTGCGTGAACAGGTGTGGTTTCGTAGCCCTCAAGTTTATCGGCAGAAACATATTGATTGGTATTATTCACACGATGAACAAAAGCACTTTCGCCCAAAATCATTCCTTGGTTGATGAGTTTTTTAAACGGCTCTTCTGAACTTACAAAACCTCTATCTTTTAAGAATTTAGTCCAAAAACGGCTATATAGCAAGTGCCCCGTTGCGTGCTCACTTCCGCCCAAATATAAATCCACATTTTGCCAATATTTTAATGCTTCGTCTGATGCCAAAGCGTCTTCGTTTTGCGGATCCATATATCGGAACTGATACCATGAGCTACCTGCCCAGCCTGGCATGGTGTTTAACTCTAATGGAAACACCGTTTTTTCATCAATTAATGAATTTTCTACCACTTGGTTTTTCTCGATATCCCAAGCCCATTGTGTTGCACGACCTAGTGGCGGCTCGCCCGTTTCGGTAGGGAGATATTCGCTTACTTCTGGCAACACGAGTGGCAAATGTTCCTCGCCAATCGACTGCGGAATGCCTTGGTTAAAATAAATCGGCACGGGCTCTCCCCAATAACGCTGACGGCTGAATACGGCATCTCTTAATCTATAATTGATTTTGGCTTTTCCTACGCCTAAACTTTCAATTTTTTCGATGGCCTTGTTCATGGCTTCTTTCACAGTAAGTCCATTCAAGAAATCAGAATTTTGCAAAGGCACCTTGGCTGTTTTATCGGTAAAGGCTTGCTCGCTGATGTCTACTCCCTCGAAAATATTTTCGATGGATAAATCAAAAGTTTTTGCAAAGGCATAATCACGCTCATCGCCCGCAGGCACCGCCATCACAGCCCCCGTTCCGTAGCCTGCCAACACATAATCGGCAATCCAGATTGGCACTTCTTTACCACTGATTGGATTGATGGCATAGGCTCCTGTGAACACGCCCGTTACGCGTTTTACCTCTGCCATACGCTCACGCTCGCTGCGTTTGGCTGTTTCCTCGATATAGGCATCGATGGCTTCTTTTTGTGCTGGTGTTGTGAGCTGCTGCACCAAATCGTGCTCAGGTGCCAACACCATAAACGAAACGCCAAAAATGGTATCAGGACGAGTAGTAAAAACCTCGATTTCGGTATTTTCTTGTCCTTTAACTTTAAATTTTACCGATGCACCTTTGGATTTCCCAATCCAGTATTTTTGAGATTCTTTTAGTGCGTCTGTCCACTCAAGATCTTGCTCGTTGTATTCGATTCCGTTGAGCAATCTTTCGGCATAGGCAGTGATACGCATCATCCATTGGCGCATTTTTTTGCGCACTACGGGATGTCCTCCACGCTCAGATAAGCCGTTGATTACCTCATCATTGGCAAGCACAGTACCCAGCGCAGGGCACCAGTTCACCTCTGCCTCGGCAAGATAAGTGAGCCTATATTTTAGTAATATTTCTGATCTTTCTTTGTCTGAAAAAGCTTGCCAATCTTCGGCGGTAAAGCTTGGCGTGTCTTCGTCACAAGCAACATTTAAATTAGCATTTCCATTTTTTTCAAAATGTGCAATCAATTCGCTGATTGGTTTGGCTTTCTGGTCTTGATTGCAAAAAAACGAATCAAATAATTGCAAGAAAATCCACTGTGTCCAGCGATAATAATCGGGATTGGAAGTGCGGATTTCTCTGTCCCAATCAAACGAAAAACCGATTTTGTCTAACTGCTCACGGTAGCGAGCAATGTTTTCTTTAGTCGTGATGGCTGGGTGCTGCCCTGTCTGGATAGCGTATTGCTCAGCAGGCAAACCAAAGCTGTCGTAGCCCATAGGGTGCAAAACATTGAAGCCTTTGTGGCGTTTGTATCGCGCATAAATGTCTGATGCTATGTAGCCGAGCGGGTGCCCCACATGCAGACCTGCGCCTGATGGATAGGGGAACATATCGAGTACATAAAATTTTGGCTTATCTGAATGATTTTCTGCCTCGTAAATTCTATTTTCTGCCCAAAACTTTTGCCATTTGGGTTCTATTTGATTGGGTTGATATTGCATAATTATTTGAAATAAATTAAGTAATCTTCTATAAGTTGCGAAGGTAGTGATTTTTTCGAAGATTTAAAGATTGGATTTTTAGCTTGTTTTAAACTTAATTTCTTAACATTTTAAATGATTTAAAAATTGTATTTTAGTTGTGTTTAAAAGATTTTTAATGAAAAACCTATTTTTAATGGCTTTAGTGCCAACGGTTATGCTGTTATTAGTTGCTTGCGCAACAAAGAAAAATGCAACGGCTACAAAAGACTCAATAAGCATTAAGGACACTTTGAGTGCTTCCTATTGCAGAAATATTTATGATAATCAAAAAGTCCCGAACAAACTGAAAATTATAGAACAAACTTGTTTGGAACTATATCCGCCTAAGTATAATTTGGTGATAGAAGAAACCCAAAAATTAAATAAT